>NZ_JBHZGM010000021.1:0-99819 GCF_043392685.1 Metapseudomonas phytobenefica
CGCCTGCCAACCGCCAGCAGCGTTGAGGATTACGAAGCACTGCTGCCGTGGAACTGCTCGCCAGCTTCTGTCCCGGCTTCCTGAAAACAAACCCCGTCCAGGCGGACGGGATTTATGGAGCGCTTACATCTGCTGGCGCAACTACAGGCTGAAAACGCCCGCTTGATTGCATTACTGGAAACCAACGGTATCGAGTGGCGTCTACCTGTCGCGCCTACCAAGGCGGCTGAAGTCCCCTTAGCCGAACCAGCGCCGGTGATGCTGGGCACCGATGCGAAGCTGGAGCTGTTCAGGCGCTTGTTCCAGGGCCGAGCCGATGTGTTTCCGCTGCGCTGGGAAAGCAAGGCGGGCAAATCGGGGTATTCCCCGGCCTGTGCCAACGAGTGGCGTGTCGGCGTTTGCGAGAAACCCCGGATCAAATGCGGCGAGTGTCCGCATCGTCAGCTGATACCGCTGAGCGACCAGGTGCTGTATCGGCATCTGGCCGGTGAGATCGTCATTGGCGTCTATCCACTGATGCCGGACGACACCTGCCATTTCCTGGCCGTGGATTTTGACGAGGCTGACTGGCGGGATGATGTCCGAGCCTTTGCGAAGTCATGCCGAGAGTTGGGTGTACCGGTTGCGGTGGAAATTTCACGCTCCGGTCATGGGGCACATGCTTGGATTTTCTTCGCGAGCTATGTACTAGCGTCTGAGGCGCGTCGCCTGGGTACCGCGATCATCAGCCATACCTGCGAACGCACCCGGCAGCTGGCCCTGACCTCCTATGATCGGCTTTTTCCGAACCAGGACAGCATGCCGAAAGGAGGCTTCGGAAATCTGATTGCCTTGCCATTGCAGAAGCAAGCGCGTGCGCGAAATGCCAGCGTTTTTGTCGATGAGGAGCTGATTCCTTATCCCGACCAGTGGGCTTTCCTCGCGAGCATTTGTCCGATGCACCGCGACGACATCGAGCCGGCAATAGTCAGGGCCATTGGGCACCGCCATCCCCTGGATGTGATCGGTGACGATACTGAAGACCGACAGCCCTGGGAGCAGCAGGCGCCCAAGTCACGGAAACTGACCTGTCCGCTGCCCGCCGCGTTGAATGTGACCTTGGCCAATCAGGTCTATTTCAACAAATCCGAACTGCCCCAGCCGTTGGCCAATCAGCTCATCCGGTTGGCGGCGTTTCAAAATCCGGAGTTCTACCAGGCTCAGGCCATGCGCCTACCGGTGTGGAACAAGCCACGCGTGATTGGTTGTGCCGAGAACTTTCCCAGGCACATTGCGTTGCCGCGTGGCTGCCTGAGTGCTGCCCAAGAACTGTTACAGGAAAACGGCACTGCCCTGGTGCTGCACGATGAGCGCTTCTTGGGTGAGCCTATCGATATCCGCTTTGCGGGAACGTTGCGGCCGGATCAGGAGACTGCCCTTGAGGCCGTGCTGGAGCATGAAACCGGAATCCTGTGTGCGCCGACGGCCTTTGGTAAAACCGTGACAGCCGCTGCGCTGATTGCCAGGCGAGGCGTGAATACACTGGTGCTGGTGCATCGCACTGAGCTGCTCCAGCAATGGAAGGAGCGCTTGCAGACATTCCTAAGTGTTGAGAAAGGAATGATCGGCACCATCTGGGGCGGTAAAGCCAAGCCGAGCGGGCTCATCGATGTCGCGGTGATGCAGTCGTTGTCGCGCCAGGGTGAAGTCAGTGAGCAGGTGAAAAAATACGGACAGATCATCGTCGATGAGTGCCATCACCTGTCAGCCATTTCATTCGAAGCCATCCTAAAGAGCTCCGCCGCCAGATATGTGCTCGGATTGACCGCTACGCCGATGCGCCGGGATGGCCAGCATCCGATTATCTTCATGCAATGCGGGCCCATACGGCACATTGCGTCGAGGCCGGCGAGCGCTCCCGTTGATCTGGTGGTAATGCCTCAGTGGTTGCGTCAGCCGATGGTGGTGGCCGAGAACGTCGGCATTCAGGAGGTCTTCCGGCAGCTCGCTGACGATGGAGAGCGAACAGACAGAATCATTGCGGCGGTCGAGACGGCATTCAGGCAAGGTCGGAAGATCCTGGTACTGACGGAGCGTACCGACCACCTGGGTGCTATCGAAGAACTACTGGTTGGGCGGGTGGAAAACTTGTTCGCGCTGCATGGCCGGCTATCCAAGAAGCAACGGGCTGCGCTGATTGGAGAGCTGGAAGCGTTACCACCCGATGCCCCACGAGTACTCCTGGCTACCGGCAAACTGGTCGGTGAAGGTTTCGACCATCCGCCGTTGGACACTTTGATCCTGGCCATGCCGATTTCCTGGAAGGGCAACCTTCAACAGTATGCCGGGCGACTGCACCGGGAGCATGCGAGCAAAGCCGACGTACGCATTGTCGACTTCGTCGATGCCGGACATCCTGCCTTGTTACGGATGTGGAACAAGCGTCAGGCCGGCTACCGGGCAATGGGCTATCGCCTCGCGGATCCGTCGAGTTCAATGGAGTTGCTTGAGTCAAACGAGTAGCCAAGGATGCGCTGCATGACCCGCAATCTGCCTATTTGTCCTAGTCAGTACCGTCGGAGTGTAGAAACTCGGGCCGATTCACAAGTCAGCTTCTGCGCACTGGACTCGACTTGTTCCCGCTCGCTAGAATCTTGCGCAGGCGCCCGCCCAACTTGCACACGAGTTAAAAAAGGCGTGTTACCCCTCCTCCCTGCTGTCTGAAACCTTCCAACGCCTGATCGTCTGGGGCTTAAACGTGTGCCGCGTGCTCCATACGGCCAGGTTACGAGGATGGTTTCATGGCTATGAAAGAACTCGCCTATACCGCCAAGCGTCAGCTGGAGTCTGCAACCCAGCAGTCGTTCCGGCACGCGCATGTTCATGAGCTGCTGGCGGCGTGCTTCGGATTCAAGTCCAGTGCCGCACTTCATTCGTAAGCGTCCAGCCAAGTCACCTTCCGAACTCCAGCATTAAGGGCGATGGTGTCCGCGTATTTTTAAGCGGACGCGATAGCCCTTATCGCCGGGAATCCTATGCGCCAACGAAGCTCTTACCCCAAACCGTTCAAGGCCCAGGTTGTTCAGGAGTGCCTGCAACCCGGTGCGACCGTCTCCAGCGTTGCCATCAGCCACGGCATCAACGCCAACGTCATTCGCAAGTGGCTACCGCTTTACCGAGATCAGCCACCGGCGGCGTTGCCGGCTTTCGTTCCCTTGCGGGCTACACCTAAACGGCCGGCTGAAGCATCGGTGATTATTGAGCTACCGCTTGGCGAGCAAGCGGTCACAGTGAAATGGCCAGTCTCCGATCCTGAAGGCTGCGCCCGCTTTGTCCGTGGGCTCGCCCAGTGATCCGCATCGATGCTATCTGGCTCGCCACCGAACCGATGGACATGCGCGCCGGCACCGAGACCGCGCTGGCCCGCGTGATCGCGGTGTTCGGTGCGGCGAAGCCGCACTGCGCCTATCTCTTCGCCAATCGCCGCGCCAACCGCATGAAAGTCCTAGTGCATGACGGTGTGGGTATCTGGCTGGCCGCGCGACGCTTGCACCAGGGCAAGTTTCACTGGCCAGGCATCCGGCACGGCTCGGAGGTCGAACTCGACGCCGAGCAGTTTCAGGCTTTGGTGCTGGGTTTACCCTGGCAGCGGGTCGGTGCAGCCGGCGCGATCACAGTGCTGTAGCACCGGCCATTAGCCCATCGGTTTATCTCCGCTGACCGCCTGCTCTGGCACAATCAGCGGCATGACTGCCTCGCCCAACCTCGACCAGATGACTCCTGACCAACTGCGCGCACTGGCGACGCAGTTGCTCTCGCAGGTCGACCTGATGGGCAAGAAGATCCAGCGCATCGAAACGGTCAACGAACAGCTGACCCACGAGATCGCGTTGCTCAAACGGCACAAGTTCGCCAAGCGCAGCGAGCAGTTGAGTCCTGCCCAAGGCAGCTTGCTGGAAGACCTGCTCGACACCGACATCGCCGCTATCGAGGCCGAGCTGAAGGCGGTCAACCCGCCGACCGCCCCGGCTGAGCCGCGCCAGCAGCCCAAGCGCGCACCGCTGCCAGCGCAATTCCCGCGCACCGTGATCCACCACGAGCCGGAGAACACCCAATGCGCCTGTGGTTGCCAGCTTCAGCGCGTGGGTGAGGATGTCAGCGAAAAGCTCGACTACACGCCGGGCGTGTTCACCGTCGAACAGCACGTGCGTGGGAAATGGGCCTGCCGCCAATGCGAAACGCTGATCCAGGCGCCAGTGCCGGCCCAGGTGATCGACAAGGGCATCCCCACCGCCGGCCTGCTGGCGCATGTGATGGTGGCCAAATTCGCCGACCACCTGCCGCTGTACCGGCAGGAGAAGATCTTTGGCCGTGCCGGCCTGGCCATCGCTCGCTCGACACTAGCCCAGTGGGTTGGGCAAACCGGCGTACAGCTTCAGCCGCTGGTCGATGCGCTGCGCGAAGCAGTGCTGGCCCAAGACGTGATCCACGCCGATGAAACCCCGGTACAGATGCTTGCTCCAGGCGAGAAGAAAACTCACCGGGCTTACGTCTGGGCCTACAGCACCACGCCCTTCGCCGACCTGCGCGCCGTAGTCTACGATTTCAGCCCCAGCCGCGCCGGCGAGCATGCGCGCAACTTCCTCGGCCAATGGAACGGCAAGCTGGTCTGTGACGACTTTGCCGGCTACAAGGCCGGGTTCGAGCAAGGCATCACCGAAATCGGCTGCATGGCCCACGCCCGGCGCAAGTTCTTCGACCTGCACGTGGCGAATAAAAGCCAGCTGGCCGAGCAGGCGCTGCACGCAATGGCCGGCCTCTACGAAATCGAACGGCAAGCGCGCGACTTGAGCGATGAAGATCGCCGGCGAATACGGCAGGAGAACGCAGCGCCTATCCTCGAAACACTGCATACCTGGATGCTGGCCCAGCGCGACTTGGTGCCTGAAGGGTCAGCGACTGCCAAGGCGCTCGACTACAGCTTGAAGCGGTGGACGGCACTGACGCGCTACCTTGATGACGGAGCCGTGCCCATCGACAACAACTGGGTGGAGAACCAGATCCGGCCGTGGGCGCTGGGTCGCTCGAACTGGCTGTTTGCCGGGTCGCTGCGCAGCGGCAAGCGGGCGGCGGCGATCATGAGCCTGATCCAGTCGGCCCGCATGAATGGGCACGATCCGTATGCCTATCTCAAGGATGTGCTCACACGACTGCCGAAGCAGCGGGCGATTGAGATTAGGCAATTGCTACCGCATAACTGGCAACCGCCTGCTGGCTTGACTCACCAATCGAGGGACAGGGAATGCTCATTGTCTTCAGCGGCCTTCCAGGTACCGGAAAGACGACCATCGCAAGAGACCTTGCGACCCGATTAACCGCGGTGTATCTGCGGATCGACGCGATTGAGCAAGCGATTCGAAATTCAGAAGCTCTGGCGCGAGGCGTGGGGCGGAGCGGGTATCTGGTGGCCAATGAGCTTGCTCTGAGCAATCTCCGTATTGGCAACACGGTCATAGTCGACTGCGTGAACCCGGTAATCGAAAGCCGAAAGGCATGGAGCGAAATCGCAAAGCGTGCTGATGCTCCATTAGTGAATGTTCAGGTCGTTTGCTCTGACAAGCATGAGCACCAGCGCCGGGTAGAGACGAGGGTGATTGATATTCCTGGGCTAACACCGCCAACCTGGCAGTCCGTATTGGGCCATGAATATGCGGCGTGGGATGAGGCTCCGTTTACAGTAGACACGGCCCTGATGTCGCCGGCGGCGGCTGTGGCATTGATCACAGAGCGATTTCTTTCCAATGAGTAGCGTCCGCTAACGCCCAACACCGCAAGGCGTGATCAGCAGACGCTTACCTTCATTCGCACCATCTGCTGGCTGTACTCGACGCCAAGCCAGTAATTCCGGCTGAGCATCTCCTTTGCCTCAATGGCCGACTGAGTGAGCTTGGTTACTCGCATGTCGCAGACTCGGCAGGTGCTGTGTTGTTGCAGCTCATCCAAGACCGACGGCTCGGTGCGGTTTCCCTGGACGAGGTACTCGCGTCGCTGAACGGCGATGACTGGCCCGATCAGGATGATTGGGACTGGGAAGATGATGAGCTGGCATCGCATGCGCAAAGTACGCCGTGTATAGATCTCCGCCAGGTGGAGCTGCTCATGCACAGTTTGGCTGAGGTGGCCCAGCGCGGGGATGCCAAGGCTCATTTTGCCCTTGTGCTTCTATATAGAGGAGATGAGTTCGAGGAAGTCGAAGGCTCCGAGTACTGGCACTCCCTGTTGGCGCAGGGTCGCGAGCTGACCGGAATCGAGCTGGAATGGGCGCTGGCATACAAAGAGAACACCTCGAAAGAAGAGCGCCAAACGTTCCATCTCCAGGAGGCCGCGCGTCTTGGTTACGGCGCAGCACAACTGGAGCTCGCCTTGGATGCTGCGCAGCAGGCCGAGGCGCAAGGCGATTTCGAGAGTGCCAAGCGTTGGTACAGCGAGGCCGCCACCCTGGGCGATATCGCCATGCGGGCTTTGATTGACGAATACGACGAGCACAACCTGTTTCAGAGTTGGGTGTGGGTCTTCCTATCCGAACTGCTGGGGCATGACCTCCGGGAGAGCTCGCTGAGGGCCTATCATGATGGCGGACTGTATGCCGACCAGGATTACGACGATGACCAGGGGGGGCCGTTGTACGTGGCGGGTGATGAGGGGGTCGACTTGCTGGCAATCAGTGAAATGCAGGAGCAGGAGGCTAGGCAGCTAGCAGAACAGCTATTTCGCAGGATCACTCAATAGCTATGAGTTGTCCGCCAGCCCACTCCCAGCTGGGCAGACTGCCCTCACGTGGCGGCGGTTGACTGATCCGCCGACAGGTATAGCGAATGGCTTACATCAGGTGAAGGTAACGACTGCTACCGAACCTTACGCCTCATTTGTAACCTTTAGGCATCCACTGAGCGAAGGAGTCGCTCAGAATCAAGGACGATAAACACGGATGTGCCGACAGGATGTCGGATCGTTGCAAAGAACCCGCTTCGGCGGGTTTTTTGTTGTCTGGAGGATGTGCAGACACTGCAGGACTGGTGAACGGCCAATGCGTAGGATGAACGCCACCGCGTGCGAGGGAGGTGCTTACCCAGCTAGGGGGGTGTATCCCGAAAGGGTGGTAACAGATAGCGTTTGGGGGAGAGTCTAGCGGGCCCTTGAATATTGAGCGTTTTAGCGTAACCTATTCATATGTCTTGACTTTTTGTCAATTTTGCGAGCGGATAACTTTGGCCGAAGGTGGGAAATGGGCGGATAACTTTGGCCAAAGGAGAAATTTTCTTTGTCCGAACGGCTGTCTACCCCAGTTTTTCGGGAGCGTCAAAGTCGGTTTACTTTTCCCACCTCCAGTCACCAGAAGAAGAAAACCCCCGGCCACTCGCCGGGGGTTTTTGCTTCTGGAAGGGGAGGAAATCTGCCCTTTCCCATGTTCGGGTCAGCGTTGGTGCATACCCACGGCTCGTGGGCAAACTGTGCAGCGTATAGGGAGGAAAACCAGCGATGCGCATCATCCTGAGCCGCAAGGGTTTCGATTCATCCGCTGGCGGTTGTCCGAGCCCGATCCTGCCGGATGGCCGGCTCTGTTCGTTACCCATCCCAGACCCCGAGTCGGCCATCTGCTTTGGTGATATCGCCTTTGACGGCATCAATCTGGGTGACCTGGTGAGCGGACTGGATCGGAAGGCGGGCTGGCATCGCCGACGCGCACATCTGGATCCGGATCTGCGAGCCGACGCCCTGCCCCGCCTACCCGGCTGGCGGCCGACACTGGGCCAAAGCGGCGGCGCCCAAGGGCATTTGCGTAATGAGGGCGTGGCCGTGGGTGACCTGTTCCTCTTCTTCGGCTCCTTTCGCCCAGTCGAAGAAACAGGGCCTGGTGTATGGCATTTCCGCCCCGGCCAGCCCGCGTGTCAGGTGATCTGGGGATGGCTACAGGTTGGGGAGATTCTCAAGGTTGACGATATACCCGCCGACGCGATGCCTTGGGCGCGCTACCATCCTCACTTTGCCTATGGGGAGGACGCCAGCAATACCCTGTATGTCGCGACGGAAAGGCTTTGCCTGGATGGCCTGTTGGAGTGCGTGCCGGGAGCTGGCAGCTTTCGATTGCTGGACGAGCGCCTGGTGCTGACTGCACCTGATTCGAAACTGCAGACACGCTGGCAGTTGCCGGCCTGGTTTGCACCCGCTGCAGGGCGACCCGGATTGAGCTTTCACCGGAATCCGAATCGATGGACCGTCGCTGGTGATCGTTGCATGCTGAACAGTGCATATCGAGGCCAGGAGTTCGTCTTCGATTCGCTCGGAGAACAAGCGCCCCTGGATTGGATCAAGGCACTGCTCAAGGCTGCATGAATGGTTGGTCGGGAGAGAAAATTCTTTCTACAGCAATGAGTTACATGCTGGAAACAGGGGGTAACACTTTGCCCGGGGAAGGGGGCGTCGAGTGTTACCCATGACACGGCTCACGAGTATCCGGACGGGTCGTAAGGGAACATTTCAGGGCGCTGGAGCGTGATCCTGAAACGAGAAATTTTATTAAGCTATTGATTTATAAGGGGTTTGTAAAAGTTGGCACGAGGTATGCTCTATATCTGGCACAACAACAATAAGAAGCTTCAAAAAGAAAGTTTTCGACTCTGACAAAACAACAACAACAGCCCAGAGAAGAAGCAAACCGATTTTTTTGGACAGGGTGTGCCGTTCCTCACCCGGTGACTGGAGCAATAGAACAATAAAACTACCTCAAGGTAGCGGCGCTCTGGTTGGTTCAGAAATGACGATGGCATGATCAGCGTCCAAAAAAATCCGTTTGCCCTCGGTCCATGTTGGGACCAGCCAATTCTGGCTCGCTAGCAGCCAGTAGCGAAGAACAACAACGAACACGCAATAAGAACAACAACAAGAATGAAAAACCATTTGAGGGGAGCTTCGGCTCCCCTCAGTGCTTTCCGGCTTTTGTAAATTTCCCTTTTCCCGTTTCCTGGCGCATCCACATAGCGTGCTTTCGCTCGTCCTGCTATCGGGGTGGGGCATGGGCGTGCGTGGCTGGGAAGCGTAATCTGGAACGGCTTGCAGAGGCCCTAGAGGCCATAGCGGAGCGGCAGGATGGATGAGAACCAGGACGATGTACCGAGCGTCACCGATGAAGAGATTGGTGCCTACATGATGCGGCAGCTGCGCTCGGGTCGGGTCAAGGCGTCGGTGCTGGTGGTGCTGACCGAGAAGAACTTCCCGGGCGTTGCGCGCGAGCGGATCATCCGCTGCTTCAACGCCCTCGATTCGAAGTACCTGAAGGGGTAACGCCGGTGCTCTGCGAGAAGTCGTTATGCACTTTCTCGCCGAGCTTCATTGTGAAACGCAAAGCCTGATGAATCGTGGGCTTGAGCTGTTATTTCGGCGATTCGCCAAAAATTGGTTCACAGCTTATCCACAGGTCAGGCCGGGGTCTCGACCTTGGTGGTGGCTTGCGGACCTTCCAGCTCGCGCTGGGTCGCTTCCACCCAGGAAAAAGCCCTGTCATTCAGCTCGGCGATGGCCCTCGGACCCTCACCTTCGGCGTGCATCACCGGGCCGATGACGACCTGGATGGTGCCCGGATACTTGGCCCAGCCTTCCTTCGGCCAGAAGTGGCCGGCATTGAGTGCCACCGGCAGCACCGGTAGCCCGGCGTTCACTGCCAGGGCCGCGCCGCCGCGGGAGAACTTGCCCATCTGGCCGACCGGAACGCGGGTGCCTTCGGGGAAGATCAGCACCCAGGCGCCCTGCTTGAGGCGCTCGTCGCCTTGCGCGGCGAGCTGTTTGAGGGCCGCCTTGGGGTTGCTGCGATCGATGGCGATGGGCTTCATCAGCGCCATGGCCCAGCCGAAGAAGGGCACGCGCAGCAGCTCGCGCTTGACCACCTGGCTGAGGGGCTCGAACGCGCCGGAGAGGAAGAAGGTTTCCCAGGTGCTCTGATGCTTGGCGAGGATCACACAGGGCTGCGCCGGCACGTTCTCCATGCCTTTCACTTCATAGCGGATGCCGACCATCACTTTCGCCAGCCAGACGGCGAACCGGCACCAGCGCCAGACGATGAAGCGGTAACGCGCACGAAATGGCATGAAAGGCGCGAAAAAGAGGCTTAGCGTGCCCCAGATGAACGCGCTCAGTGACAGCAGCAGGTAGAAGATGAAGGTTCTGATGGCCTGCACTGTCGTCATGGGAGCTGTTGACCTTACTGAAGGAGATGTGCGGCAACCGCCGCAAGATCGTCGAATACCAGGGTGCCCGCTGGCAAGGTTTTGGCCAGGGTGCGTCCGCCCTTGCCGGTCTTTACCAGAACTGGCTGACAATCGACGGCCAGCGCGGCTTCCAGGTCACCACTGCTGTCGCCGACGAACCAGATTCCGGCCAGCTCCACGCCATAGTGCAAAGCGATGCGCTTGAGCATGCCCGGGCGCGGCTTGCGGCAATCGCAGCCATCGTCGGGGCCGTGCGGGCAGTACTGGATGATGCCGAGTTCACCGCCCTGCTCCGCCACCAGCTCGCGCAGGCGGGCATGCATGGCGTCCAGGGTGGCAAGGTCGTAGTAACCGCGCGCGATACCGGACTGGTTGGTGGCCACGGCGATGGTCCAGCCGGCCTTGCTCAGACGGGCGATGGCCGCGATGGCGCTGGGGATGGGGATCCATTCCTCGAGGGATTTGATGTAGTCGTCGGAGTCCTCGTTGATGACTCCGTCGCGGTCGAGAATCAGTAGTTTCATGAACGACGCCTGAAGCGTGGAACCGGAGCGCCCGAAGCGCACTGCCTCGAGGCTCCGGCCCACGGGCTTGCCTCAGCCCAGTACCGATATGTCCGCTACGCCCAGGAACAGGCCGCGCAGCTTGGCCAGCAGCGCATAGCGGTTGCCACGAACGGCGGCGTTTTCAGCGTTGACCAGCACCGTCTCGAAGAAGCTGTCCACCGGCTCGCGCAGGCTGGCCAGGCGTTCCAGGGTTTCACGGTAGCTGCCGGCGTTCGCCAGGGCCTGTTCGGCGTCGGCCACGGCCTTGGCCAGGGCCTGCTCGGCGGTTTCCTGCAGCAGGGCGCTGTCGACGCTGCCCGGAACGCTGCCTTCGGCCTTGCTCAGCAGGTTGGACACTCGCTTGTTGGCGGCAGCCAGGGCGGCGGCTTCCGGCAGCTTGCGGAAGGCCTGGACGGCTTGCACGCGCTGGTCGAAGTCCAGGGCCGAGGACGGCTGCAGAGCGCGTACCGAGAGATACACGGCCACATCCACGCCTTCGTCCTCATAGCGGGCGCGCAGGCGGTCGAAGACGAACTCCAGCACCTGCTCGGCGAGGCCTTCGGACTTCACCTTGGAACCGTAGAGGTCGATGGCGAAGGCGACGGCCGCGGCGAGGTCGAGGTCCAGTTGCTTCTCGATCAGGATGCGCAACACACCCAGGGCCTGGCGACGCAGGGCGAAGGGGTCCTTGCTGCCGGTGGGCAGCATGCCGATGCCGAAGATGCCCACCAGGGTATCCAGCTTGTCGGCTACGGCCACGGCGGCGCCGGTGAGGGTCTGCGGCAGTTCGGCGCCGGCGCCACGGGGCATGTACTGCTCGTTCAGCGCCTGGGCGACGTCTTCCGGCTCACCATCGTTGATTGCGTAGTAGTAGCCGGCGATACCCTGCATTTCCGGGAATTCGCCGACCATTTCCGTGGCCAGGTCGCACTTGGCGAGGATGCCGGCACGGGCGGCGCGGGCCGGGTCGGCGCCGATCTGCTCGGCCACGAAGCCGGCCAGGCGGGAAACGCGCTCGGCCTTCTCGAACACGGTGCCGAGCTGGGCCTGGAACACCACGTTCATCAGGCGTTCGTTGAAGCTTTCCAGCTTCTGCTTCTTGTCCTGCTTGAAGAAGAACTCGGCGTCGGTGAGACGCGGGCGAACCACTTTCTCGTTACCGGAAATGATCTGCGCCGGGTCCTTGCTGACCACGTTGGCCACGGTGATGAAGCGCGGCAGCAGCTTGCCGTTGGCGTCCAGCAGGCAGAAGTACTTCTGGTTGTCCTGCATGGTTGAGATCAGGGCTTCCTGGGGAACGGCGAGGAAGCGTTCCTCGAAGGAGCACACCAGCGGTACCGGCCACTCGACCAGCGCGGTCACTTCGTCCAGCAGGTCGGCGGGAACCACGGCGGTGCCCTTCTGCTCGGCGGCGAGCTCTTCCACGCGCTTGGCGATGATGTCGCGGCGCTCGGCGAAGTCAGCAAGCACGTGGGCGCTGCGCAGGTCTTCCAGGTAGGTGGAGGGCTTGCTGATGCGGATGTTGTCCGGGTTGTGGAAACGGTGGCCGCGGGATTCGCGACCGGCCTTCTGGGCGAGGATCTCGCACTCCACCACGTCTTCGCCAAACAGCATCACCAGCCACTGGGTCGGGCGCACGAACTCTTCACGGCGGGCAGCCCAGCGCATGCGCTTGGGGATCGGCAGGGCAGCCAGGGAGGCTTCGACGATGCCGGGCAGCAGGCCAATGGCGGGCTGGCCGGGAATGGTCTGGCTGAATTTCAGTTTCGGACCGCTCTTGTCGATCTGCTCCAGGTCGACGCCGCATTTGCGGGCAAAGCCCAGGGCCGCCTGGGTCGGCTTGCCTTCGGCGTCGAAGGCGGCCTGGATCGGCGGGCCGTCGAGGTTCACGCTGCGGTCGGGCTGCTGGGTAGCGAGCTGCTCGACCAGGACCGCCAGGCGGCGCGGGGCGGCGAAGACCTGGGCCTTGGCGTAGCCCAGGCCGGCGGCCTTGAGGCCTTGTTCGATGCCGCCGAGGAAGGCGTCACCAAGGGATTTCAGGGCTTTCGGCGGCAGCTCTTCGGTGCCCAGCTCTACCAGAAAATCTTGTGCACTCATTCTTGAGCCTCCAGCTTGGCCAGTACTTCGTCACGCAGTTCGGGAGTGGCCATGGGGAAGCCGAGGCGCGCGCGCGCCTGCAGGTAGCTTTGCGCCACGGCGCGGGCCAGGGTGCGCACGCGCAGGATGTAGCGCTGGCGCTCGGTCACCGAGATGGCGCGGCGGGCGTCCAGCAGGTTGAAGGTGTGGGAAGCCTTGAGGACCATCTCGTAGGTCGGCAGCGGCAGTTGTAGCTCGATCAGGCGGTTGGCTTCGCTCTCGTAGAAGTCGAAGAGTTCGAACAGCTTCGGCACGTTGGCGTGCTCGAAGTTGAAGGTGGATTGCTCCACTTCGTTCTGGTGGAACACGTCGCCGTAGGTGACCTTGCCGAACGGACCGTCGGTCCAGATCAGGTCGTAGACCGAGTCCACGCCCTGCAGGTACATGGCCAGGCGCTCCAGGCCGTAGGTGATTTCGCCGGTGACCGGGTAGCACTCGATGCCGCCCACCTGCTGGAAGTAGGTGAACTGGGTGACTTCCATGCCGTTCAGCCAGATCTCCCAGCCCAGGCCCCAGGCGCCGAGGGTCGGCGATTCCCAGTTGTCCTCGACGAAGCGAATGTCATGTACCAGCGGGTCGATGCCGATGGCCTTCAGCGAGCCGAGGTACAGCTCCTGGAAGTTCTCCGGGTTGGGCTTGAGGACCACCTGGAACTGGTAGTAGTGCTGCAGGCGGTTGGGGTTCTCGCCGTAGCGGCCGTCGGTCGGACGGCGGGACGGCTGCACGTAGGCGGCGTTCCAGGTTTCCGGACCGATGGCGCGGAGGAAGGTGGCGGTGTGGAAAGTACCGGCGCCCACTTCCATGTCGTAGGGCTGGAGCACCACGCAGCCCTGCTCGGCCCAGTACTGCTGCAGGGCGAGGATCAGGTCTTGGAAGGTGCGCACGGCGGGCGTAGTCTGGCTCACGAAATTCACCTGTGCTGGGTCTTCGACGGAAAATGTCGGAGTATACCCGATCCGGCACCGCGAAAACCGCATGGAAAGCCTTATGCCACGCTGCTTCTGGTGCAATGACGACCCCCTCTACATCGCCTACCACGACACCGAATGGGGTGTACCGCTGAAGGACCCGGCGGCGCTCTTCGAACTCCTGTTGCTGGAGGGCTTCCAGGCCGGCCTTTCGTGGATCACCGTGCTGAAGAAGCGCGAGCATTACCGCAAGGTGCTGTTCGGCTTCGACCCGAAGCGCCTGGCGGTGATGAGCGACGAGGAAATCGACGCGCTGATGCAGGACCCGGGCATCATCCGCAACTTCCTCAAGCTCAAGGCCGTCCGGCAGAACGCCCAGGCCTGGCTGTGCCAGGAAGACCCGGTGGCGCTGCTCTGGTCGTTCGTCGGCGGCAAGCCGAAGATCAATCATTTCAGCGAGCGCAGCCAGGTGCCAGCGGTCACGCCGGAGGCCGAGGCCATGAGCAAGGCATTGAAGAAAGCCGGTTTCACCTTCGTTGGCCCGACCATCTGCTACGCCTTCATGCAGGCCGCCGGCATGGTCATGGATCACACCACCGATTGTGACCGCTACCCTGAACTGACCGCCTGAGGCGGCATCGTTCACGCGGCGAGGGTAGAATGCGCGCTTTTCGATCTACTGGAGATGCCTGTGGATAAGCTGAAAGGCGCGCTGGTCGTCGGTTTCCTGCGCCTCTTTGCCCTGCTTCCGTGGCGCGCCGTGCAAGCGGTCGGCGCCGCCATCGGCTGGCTGATGTGGAAACTGCCGAACCGGTCCCGCGAGGTGGTGCGGATCAACCTGTCCAAATGCTTTCCCGAGCTGTCGCCGGCGGAACTGGAACAGCGTGTCGGCCAGAGCCTGAAGGATATCGGCAAGACCTTCACCGAAAGCGCCTGCGCCTGGATCTGGCCGGCAGAGAAATCCATCGGCCTGGTACGCGAAGTGGAAGGCCTGGACGTGCTGCATGAGGCCCTGGCCAGTGGCAAGGGCGTGGTGGGCATCACCAGCCACCTAGGCAACTGGGAAGTGCTCAATCACTTCTACTGCGCCCAGTGCAAACCCATCATCTTCTACCGTCCGCCCAAGCTGAAGGCGGTGGACGACCTGCTGCAGAAGCAGCGCGTGCAGCTGGGCAACCGCGTGGCGCCTTCCACCAAGGAAGGCATCCTCAGCGTCATCAAGGAAGTGCGCAAGGGCGGCGCGGTGGGCATTCCTGCCGACCCGGAGCCGAGCCTGTCGGCCGGTATCTTCGTGCCCTTCCTCGGCACCCAGGCGCTGACCAGCAAGTTCGTTCCCGGCATGCTCGCAGGCCACAAGGCCCGCGGTGTGTTCCTGCACGCCCTGCGACTGCCCGATGGCTCGGGCTTCAAGGTGATCCTGGAAGCCGCGCCGGAAGGCATGTACAGCGAGAACGTCGAAGAAGCCGTCGCGGCCATGAGCCAGGTGGTGGAGAAGTACGTACGGGCCTACCCGACCCAGTACATGTGGAGCATGAAACGCTTCAAGAAACGCCCCGAGGGCGAGAAGAAGTGGTACTGACGAGGAAGGCGCCGAAGGGCGCCTTTTTCATGGGCAGGGTTCAACCCTTTCGTCGAAGGGTTGTGCCGGAACGCGAGAAACCGTATTAACGACGGCTGCAAACCGGCTCAGGACGACGCGATCCCATGGCGAACCAGCGGCAATTTCCCCGAACTCCGATGAAATGCAGGATCAGGATCAGCCTCCCGGGCTTCGGTGAGCTGATTGCCCAAACCCGCGACCTGTCCGATGGCGGCGTCTATGTCCGGCATCCCGACCTGGCCAGACTGCCCCTCGGGACCGTCGTCACTGGCCAGGTCCAGGACCTGCCCATGGAGGCGCCCATCCTGGAAATGGAAGTGATACGGGTGGATGCCGAAGGGGCCGGGTTCAGCTTCCTGCCGACCGGCTGATCTTCCTCCGGGCACGGGCGCGCCGTCACCGGTGGCAACTCCCGCGCTTCGCCGACGCCTTGTGGACCACCGAGCAGACCCTCGGCTACCGGCGTGGCGCCTGACCCTCGATCCTGCCACCTGCGGGCGGCGGGACGAGCGGCGCTCAGCGCAGCGTATAGCCGCTGTCCACCACCAGATCCTGCCCGTACAGGCCCCGCGCGGCCGGCGAGAGCAGGAACAGGATGACCTCGGCGACTGCTTCGGGCTCGAGGAAGCGGCCGCCCAGCAGACGCTGGTTCACCGTACCGGCTACCGCGGCCAGATCCTCATCGCCCAGGCCCAGGGTCGACCAGATGGGTGTGGCGGTGGGGCCGGGGGACACCAGGTTCAGGCGCACGCCACGCGCCGCCATTTCCACCGCCAGGGTGCGCACCTGGGCTTTCAGCGCGCTCTTCGAGGCGATGTAGGCGGCGAGGCCGGGGAAGGTCACCCGGGACAGGAAGGTACCGATGAACACTACGGACGCGGACGGCGCCAACCGGTCGCGCAGCGCCGCGAGGGTATCCAGGGCGCCGGCCCCGTTGACCGCCCACTGGGCCGCGAAAGCGGCGGTATCCAGGCCATCGGCCAGGCGAGCGATGCCAGCGTTGGGTACAAGACAATCCACCGGCCCCAGGCTGCCGGCCACTTCGGCAAGGGCAGCCAGGTCGGCGGCGCGGGTGACGTCTCCGGGCTGCCAGCGCAGGGCGTCGCCGTAGCGCGCCTTGAGGCCGTCCAGCGCTCCGGCGCTCCGGCTCATGGCCAGTACGCGGGCGCCACGGGCCAGGAGCAGCTCGACGACGGACAGGCCGATGCCGGAGCTGGCTCCAGTGACCACGGCAAGGCGATTCTCGAATTCGTGTTGGGACATGACAGGGTTCCTGTTGTGAAGGGCAGCGTCGGGCTCGGCCGCGACCTGCCCTCTTCAACAAGAACTGCGCCAGAATTTTAAGTCTTATAAATCAACTACGTGCAAGGAATGCTGTCCTTATGACCGCAAAACGGCGCAGTCATAAGGACCTATCGCGTAGTCATCATGACACGATGCGACGTCGGCTCAGTTGGCCTCCTTCACCGCGCTGAGGAAGCAGCGGGTACGTTCTTCCCGAGGATTGCCGAAGAAGGCTTCCGGCGTGCCCTGCTCGAGTATCCGGCCCTGGTGGAAGAAGCACACACGGTCGGCGAACTCGCGGGCGAAGCCCATCTGGTGCGTCACCATCAGCATGGTCAGGTTGTGTTCGTCACCCAGCTTGCGGATCACATTGAGCACCTCGCCGCAAAGCTCCGGGTCGAGGGCCGAGGTCACTTCGTCGAAGAGCATCACCTTGGGTCGCATCGCCAACGCCCGGGCAATGGCCACGCGCTGCTGCTGGCCGCCGGAGAGCTGCGAGGGGTAGTGATCCAGCTTGTTGCCCAGGCCGACCATGTCCAGCAGCTGGACGCCCCGTTCACGCGCCTCGGCCTTGCCCAGGCCGAGCACCTGCACCGGTGCTTCCATCACGTTCTGCAGCGCACTCATGTGCGGGAACAGGTTGAAGCTCTGGAACACCATGCCGATCTTGCCGCGCACGCGGCGGATGTGGCTTTCCGGTGCGGGGACCAGGCGGCCGTTGCGAGGGATGTGAGTCAGCGGTTCGCCGTCGACTTCGATCAGGCCCTTGTCGATGGTCTCGAGGGTCATCAGCACCCGCAGCAGGGTGGATTTGCCCGAGCCGCTGGGGCCGATGATCGCTACTTTCTCGTTGGCCTTCACCTCCAGGTTGAGGTCGTTGAGCACGGTGAAGCTGCCGTAGCTCTTGTGCACGCCCTGGAAGCGCACCATGGGGCTGTCGAGCTGGGGGATGGCGCGGTTGTCGCTGTCGCGCAGGGTATCAGTGGTTAGGGACATGGCAGTCATAGATCCTCCGGGGTTCAGCGCAGCGCAGTGCGCGATTCCACCTGCCTGACCCCGAAGGCCAGGACGATGCTGATGGTCAGGAAGAACAGGCCCACCAGGGTGATGGGTTCCAGGTAACGGAAGCTCTCGGAGCCGATGTTCTTCGCCTGTTGCATGATTTCCACCACGGTGATCGCCGAGAGCACCGGGGTGTCCTTGAACATGGCGATCAGGTAGTTGCCCAGCGCCGGCAGGATCGGCCGGATGGCCTGGGGCAGGATCACGTCGCGGTAGGCCTTCCAGGGCGAGAGGTTCAGCGCGGTGACCGCCTCCCACTGGCCACGCGGCACCGAGTCCAGGCCGGCGCGGTAGACCTCGGCGGTGTAGCAGGCGTAGTGCAGGGCGATGCCCAGCGTGCCGGCCACCAGCGCGGTCATGTTCAGGCCGTAGCTGGGCAGCACGTAGAACAGGAAGTACACCTGGATCAGCAGCGGGGTGCTGCGGATGAACTCGATCACCGACGCGGCCGGCCATGACAGCCAGAAGTGCCGGTTGCGCCGTGCCACCGCCAGGAACAGGCCCAGGACCACGGCCAGGGCGAAGGCCACCAGGGTGATGCCGATGGTCTTGAGCGAGGCCTGCACGAGCTGCGGCAGGATTTGCAGGGTGAAGTCCCAGTCGAACAGGTTCATGCCAGACCTCCGCGGATGCGGCCGTGGCTCAGGCGGCGCTCGATGCGACGCATCAGGAAGGCGATGGCCTGGGCGAGGATGAAGTAGAGCACCAGCGACAGCGCGAAGATCTCCAGGGTCTGGAAGGTCGCCTGATCCAGCTGGCGGGCGCGGAAGGTGAGATCCGACAGCGTGATCAGCGACACCAGCGAGGTGTTCTTCAAGAGCTCGATCAGCAGGTTGGTGCCCGGCGGTATGGCGCAGAGCAGCGCCTGCGGCAGGATGACCCGGCGAAAGCGCGTTGCCGGCGACATGTTCAGGGCGATGGCGGCTTCGTACTGCCCCTTGGCCACCGAGGCGATGGCGCCGCGCATCACTTCTGCGCCATAGGCGCCGATGTGCAGCCCCAGGCCGAGGATGGCCACGCTGTAGGGCGTCATTTCCAGGTTGAAGGGGGGCAGCGGCAGAACGAAGAACAGCCAGAACAGCTGGACCAGCAGCGAGGTGCCGCGGAACAGTTCGATGTAGCCGGTAGAGAGCCAGCGCAGCGGCGCGATGGGCGACATGCGCCCGAGCGCGGCGAGGATGGCGGTGAGGATGGCGAGCAGCGAGCCGAAGACGGTTATCTGGACGGTAACCCAGGCGCCCTGCAGCAACAGCGGAAGCAATTCACCCATGATGCGATACCAAGGTCGGGTGGATATCTGCGGGGGGCCGGCGCTGCGGGAGACGCCGGCCATCCCGTTCGACAGCGATCAGGACTGGGAACAGAGCGCCGCGGCGGTCTTGTCGGTCAGGTTGGAGCGATCGAAGCCGAAGGGCTCAACGGTCTTCAGGTGCTCCTCGCTGCCCAGCCAGGTCTTGAGCTGCTGGTTCACCGCGTCGCGCAGGTCCTTGTCCTCCGGGCGGAAGGCCAGGGCGCCGTAGCCGGTATGGGCCGGGTCGTCCTTGAAGTTGGTGACCGCTTCCACCTGCTCGCCGCCCTTGGCGGCCAGGCCTTTCATGGTCAGGGCGGTACCCACGCTGGCGTCGGCACGGCCGGCGCGCACCGCCTGCAGCTGCGCGGTGGTATCGGGCACCTGGACGATCTGCTCGTCCTTCACGCCGGACTGCCGCGCGTAGCCCAGTTCCACGGTACCGGACATCACGGCCAGGCGCAGGCTCGGGTCCTTCGCGATATCGGCATAGCTATGCAGGTTTTTCGGATTGCCTTTGGGCACCAGCAGGGTGTCCGGAATCTGGTAGTGCGGGTCGGTGAAGAGCACCTGCTTGCAGCGCGGCGGGGTGATGTACATGCCGGCGGCGATCACGTCGAAGCGCCCGGCGCGCAGGCCCGGAATCAGCGCGCCCCATTCGGTGAGCACGGGCTCGACCTTGTCGATGCCCATCTGCTTGAACACCTGGGTGGCGATCTCCGGGGATTCGCCGGTGACCTTGCCGGAGGTGTCGGTGAAGGCGAAGGGCGCCTCGTTGGCATAGCCGATGCGGATGGTTCCGCTCGACTTGATCCGCTCGAGGGACGTCTCGGCCTGGGCTACTGAAGCGCCGAGCGCCCCCAGCAACAGGCAAGCGGCCAAGAGGCGATGGTGGAAGGGAGGGGTTGCGGTACTCATCGTCGGATCTCCTGTTCTTCTCGAGCCGGCCTTTTGTAGTTGTGGGCCAGGCGGTGGACGGCAGGTATCAGTGCAGCGTTGTTGTTGTTCTGTGCGAGGCGTTGGCCGTACCGTGGCCGGTGCCGCCCCGAGGCGCTGTCGGGGATGTCCCGCGACATTGCCTCGGTGTGCCAGGGCATTGCCTTTTGCTGTATTCCAGCCTAGCAACGCCTGCTTTCGGCTCTTCCTGAAGCCGGATGGATCGACGGGAAAAAACACCGTTTGGCGGCGGCGATCTTGCAGAATTTTCTGTTCTGCCGGAGCGCGCCGGCCGGGGTGCCGCATAGCCGTTAAGCTGTAGTCGAGCATACAAAAGCGCTGGTGCGAGGCTAATTGCACTAGGACAATCACTTTCACCGTCTTTCGAGTCCGCGATGAACATGGAATCCTGGCGTCAGGCCCTGGCCGCCCTGCGGGGCGGCGAATCCAAGTACAAGTCACTGGTCCAGGCCATCGCCCGCGAAATCGAGCAGGGCGAGCTGCGCGACGGCCAGCGCCTGCCGCCGCAACGCCAGGTCGCCGACCGTCTGGCCATCAGCGTGCAGACCGTGACCAACGCCTACAAGGAGCTGGAACGCCAGGGGCTGGTGCGCTGCGAAGTGGGGCGCGGCAGCTTCGTGTCCCGGCGCATGACCGAGGGTGTCTCGCGCTACATGCTCGATCACCCGGAACGTTCCTTGGTGGACCTCTCCATCGCCAGCATCGTTCACACCCATGAGCACGACCGCCTGTGGCGTGAGACCTGCCGCGAGCTGGCGCAGGAGGATGACCAGCCCTGGATGCGCGCCTGCCGGCCGATCGCCGGTTTCGAGGCGCACCGCGATGCAGCCGTGCACTGGCTGGCCCGGCAGGGCATGGCGGTACAGCGCGACGACCTGCTGATCACCAATGGCGCCGCCCACGGCCTGTTCCTCGCCCTCGCCTCGCTGGCCGGCCCGGATGACGTGGTGCTTTGCGAGAACCTCACCGACCACGGCGTGATCGGCAGCTCCCAGGTGCTCGGCTTCACCTTGAAGGGGCTGGAGCACGACCGCGAGGGCATCGACCCCGAGCATTTCGAGGACCTCTGCGGTAACGAGCGGATCACCGCGCTGGTCTGCACCCCCAACCTGAACAACCCCACCAGCAGCCTGATGCCCGATTCGCGGCGCCGCGAGATCGCCGAGATCGCCCGGCGCTATGGCGTCTACGTGATCGAGGACGACGTCTACGGTCCGCTGCTCGACGAGCGCCGCGCGCCACCCATCAGCCACTACCTGCCGGAGCAGTCCTTCTACTGCACCAGTTTCACCAAGTCGGTACTCACCGGGTTGCGCATCGGCTACCTGGTGATGCCCAGGCGCCTGGCCCTGCGCACTGAGAGCATCCTGCGGGTGAACAGCTGGATGGCCACTCCGCTGATGGCCGAAGTAGCCAGCCGCTGGGTCCTCGGCGGCCAGGCCCAGGCCCTGCTGGAGCGCCAGCGCGACCTGCTGGTGCGGCGCAACGCCCTGGTCAGCGAGCACCTCGGCGACTACGTGCTCGGCCAGCATCCCCACGCCCTCAACGCCTGGGTCGGCATCCCGTCGCACTGGGAGCTGGACAGCCTGGTGCGCGAGCTGCGCCACCGGCGCATCGCGGTCACCTCGCCCGACCCCTTCATGGTGCGCGGAACGCCCCGGCCCCGTGCCGTGCGCCTGTGCCTTGGCGCCGACTGCAGCGAGAAGCGCCTGGCCGGCGCCTTGCGCAACATGCACGAACTCTTCGGGCAGTACCCGAAAATCCACGACCTGGGCGGCATGCACATGTAAGAGATGGGCGGTTGATGAGAAACCGTCCTAGGACATTAAACACGACAAAAGCAGGACATTAGACTCGCCCCGACTGCCACTTCGGGGAGACGACCATGTCCCAGGCCCAGCCCAGCATCCTGCTGCGCGAACTGCTCCATGCCCGCCAGCGCATCCGCCACCTGGTACGCCGCACGCCGCTGGAGTATTCGCCGAGCCTGTCGGCCCGGCTGGGCGTGCCGGTCTACCTGAAGCTCGAATCCCAACAGATCACCGGCAGCTTCAAGCTGCGTGGCGCCAGCAACGCCGTGGCCCTGCTCGATGACGCGCAGAAGGCCCGGGGCGTGGTGGCCGCCTCCACCGGCAACCATGGCCGCGCCCTCGCCCACGCCGCCACCGCCCAGGGCGTGCAGGCCACCATCTGCCTGTCGCGCCTGGTGCCGCAGAACAAGGTGCAGGCGATCCGCGATCTTGGCGCCCGCGTGGTGATAGTCGGCGACAGCCAGGACGACGCCCAGGCCGAAGCCGAGCGCATCGCCCGCGAGGAAGGCGCCACCCTGCTGCCGCCCTTCGACCATCCCCACATCATTGCCGGCCAGGGCACCCTCGGCCTGGAAATCCTCGAGCAGCTGCCCGAGGTGCGCCAGGTGCTGGTACCGCTCTCCGGCGGCGGCCTGTTCGCCGGCGTCGCCCTGGCCATGAACTACGCCGACCCGAGCATCCGCCTGCATGGCATCAGCATGCGCCGCGGCGCCGCCATGCACGCCAGCCTGGCCGCCGGCCACCCGGTGGAAGTGGAGGAACTGCCGACCCTGGCGGACTCCCTGGGCGGCGGCATCGGCCTGGACAACCGCTACACCTTCGCCATCACCCGCGCGCTCTGCGACCAGGTCCACCTGCTCGACGAAGCCTCCATCGCCGCCGGCATCCGCCACGCCTACCGCGAGGAGCGGCAGGTGGTGGAAGGCGCCGGCGCGGTGGGCATCGCCGCCCTGCTGGATGGCCTGATCGAGCCCGAGGGGCCGGTGGTGGTGGTGGTCAGCGGCCGCAACATCGCCATCGAACAACACCTGCGAGTCATCACAGAGGACCCCTGCCATGGCTGACGTCATCCTGCTCAGCGAAACCGACCTGCGCGCCTGCGTGGCCATCGACCCGGACAGCGTCGACGCCGTGGAACAGGCTTTCCGCCTGCTGGCCACGGCGCCGGTGGCCATGCCGCCGATCCTGCGCCTGGACGTGCCCGAACATAACGGCGAGGTGGACGTGAAGACCGCCTACCTGCCCGGCCTGCCGCGCTTCGCCATCAAGGTCAGCCCCGGCTTCTTCGACAACCCCAAGCTCGGCCTGCCCAGCCTCAACGGCATGATGATGCTGCTCAATTCGCGCACCGGGTTGCTGGATGCGCTGCTGCTGGACAACGGCTACCTCACCGCCGTGCGCACCGCCGCCGCGGGCGCAGTGGCCGCGCGCTGGCTGTCCCGCGAGGACTCCAGCCGCGCCGCGCTGATCGGCGCCGGCGAGCAGGCGCGCTTGCAGCTCAAGGCCCTGTGCCTGGTGCGTGATATCCGCAGCGCGACCGTCTGGGCGCGGGACGCGGACAAGGCCCGCGAGTGCGCCGCCGAGCTGAGTTGCAGCCTGGGCCTCCCGGTGGAGGCAGCCGCCAGCGTCGACGCCGCCCTGGATGGCGCCGACATCGCCATCACCACCACGCCCAGCCGCGAACCGCTGATCAAGCGCCGCCACCTGCATCCCGGCCTGCACATCACCGCCATGGGTTCGGACGCCGAGCACAAGAACGAGATCGCCGCCGACGCCCTGGTGGCGGTGGACCGCTACGTCGCCGACCGCCTCAGCCAGACCCGCGTCCTCGGCGAACTGCACCACGCCATCGCCGCCGGCCTGGTGGCGCCCGACGCCAACTTCGCCGAGCTCGGCCAGGTCATCGCCGGGCAGCAGCCGGGGCGCCGCTCGGCCAGTGACATCACGCTCTGTGACCTCACCGGCACCGGGGCCCAGGACACCGCCATCGCCGGGCTCGCGTACCACCGCGCCCAGCGCATGGGCAAGGGCTTCACCTTCCACAGCTGATCCACGCCTACCACCCAACGAGGGCATCGCCATGTCCGCACCACCGATCCAGCCGAACCTCCCCTTCGAGCGTTCGGAATACGCCCAGCGCCTGGCCAAGGTGCGCGCCTCCATGCAGGAGCGCGGCCTGGAACTGCTGCTGGTTTCCGACCCGTCCAACATGGCCTGGCTCACCGGCTATGACGGCTGGTCCTTCTACGTCCACCAGTGCGTGCTGCTGGCGCTGGACGGCGAGCCGGTCTGGTTCGGCCGGGGCCAGGACGCCAACGGCGCGCGCCGCACCGTGTTCATGGACCCGGCCAATATCGTCGGCTACCCCGACCACTACGTGCAGTCCACCGAACGCCACCCCATGGATTACCTGGCGCTCGAAGTGATCGCCGCGCGCGGCTGGGACGCCCTGACCATCGGCGTCGAGCTGGACAACTACTACTTCAGCGCGGCGGCCTACCAGTCGCTGCACAAGCACTTGCCGAAGGCGCGCTTCCGGGACGCCACGGCGCTGGTCAACTGGCAGCGGGCGATCAAGTCGCCCCGCGAGATCGAGTACATGCGCATCGCTGCGCGGATCGTCGAAGGCATGCACACGCGCATCCTCGAACGCATCGAGCCGGGCATGCGCAAGAACGAACTGGTGGCGGAGATCTATGACGCCGGCATCCGTGGTGCCGACGGCCACGGCGGCGACTACCCGGCCATCGTGCCGCTGCTGCCCACCGGGGTGGACGCCAGCGCGCCGCACCTGACCTGGGACGACGCGCCCTTCGAACGCGGCGCCGGCACCTTCTTCGAGATCGCCGGCTGCTACAAGCGCTACCACTGCCCGCTGTCGCGCACGATCTACCTGGGCAAGCCGCCGCAGCATTTCCTCGACGGCGAGAAGGCCGTGGTCGAAGGCATCGCCGCCGGCCTGGACGCCGCCAAGCCGGGCAACACCACCGGCGATATCGCCCGCGCCTTCTTTGGCGTGCTGGCCAAGTTCGGCATCCACAAGGACAGCCGCTGCGGCTACCCGATCGGGATCAGTTATCCGCCGGACTGGGGCGAGCGCACCATGAGCCTGCGGCCGAACGACAACAGCGTGCTGCAGCCGGGTATGACCTTCCACTTCATGCCGGGCCTGTGGCTGGACGACTGGGGGCTGGAGATCACCGAAAGCATCCTGATCACCGACAACGGCGTGGAAACCCTCTGCAACTATCCGCGCCAACTCTTCGTGAAGGACTGAGCCATGAACGCAGCCCTGCGGGACAACCCCATCAGCCCGACCGTGGATTTCGCGCGCGACGGCGTGCAGCACGGTCACCTCAAGCTGCCCTACTCGCGCGACGATTCCGCCTGGGGCGCGGTGATGATCCCCATTACCGTGGTGAAGAACGGCGCGGGTCCCACCGCGCTGCTCACCGGCGGCAACCACGGCGACGAGTACGAGGGCCCGGTGGCGCTGGCCAAGCTGGCCCAGCAGCTGCAGGCCAGCGAGGTGCGGGGCCGGGTGATCATCGTGCCGTTCATGAACACGCCGGCCTTCCTCGCCGGCCGGCGGACCTCGCCCATCGACGCCGGCAACCTCAACCGCAGCTTCCCCGGCAAGCCGGACGGCACGGTGACGCAGAAGATCGCCGACTACTTCCAGCGCTACCTGCTGCCGCTGGCGGACCTGGTGCTGGATATCCATTCCGGCGGCAAGACCCTGGACTTCCTGCCCTTCGCCGCCTGCCACGTGCTGCCGGACAAGGCCCAGCAGGAGTGTGCCGAAGCGGCCATGCAGGCCTTCGGCGCGCCCTGGTGCATGCGCATGCTGGAGCTGGACGCGGTGGGCATGTACGACACCGCGGCGGAGGAACAGGGCAAGGTCTTCATCACCACCGAACTGGGTGGCGGCGGCACCAGCAGCGCGCGCACCGTCGCCATCGCCGAGCGCGGGGTGCGCAATGTGCTGATCCATGCCGGCATCCTCGCCGGCGAGCCCGCGCCCGCCGAGTCGGTGCTGCTCGACATGCCCGACGGCGACTGCTTCGTGTCGAGCACCCACAGCGGCCTGCTGGAGATGTGCCGCGACCTCGGCGAGCGGGTGGAGCAGGGCGAGGTGATCGCCCGCGTGCATGACGTGCAGCGCACCGGCACGCCGGCCGTTGAATACCGCGCCAAGCGCAGCGGCCTGCTCGCGGCCCGGCATTTCCCCGGGCTGGTGCAGAGTGGCGACACCCTCGCGGTAATCGCCGACGTTCTGGGCTGAAACAGCGGCGCCGCCCACCCGGGCGGCGCTTCGGGCCGACGGGAGGCTCCATGTACAAGCTCGATCGCTACGATCTGAAGATCCTCCGCCTGCTGGCCGAGGACGGGCGCATCACCAAGTCGCGCCTGGCCGAGGAGATCAACCTCTCCGTCAGCCCCGCCTGGGAGCGGGTACGCAAGTTGGAGGAAGCCGGGCTGATCAAGGGCTACCGGGCGGTGATCGACTGGGCCGCGCTGTTCAAGACCAGCCAGGTCCTGGTGGAGATCACCCTCGCCCGCCACACCGCCCAGGACATGCGCCGCTTCGAGCAGCGCCTGCGCGACGCACCGGAAGTGGTGCACTGCTATGCAACCGGTGGCGGCGTGGACTACATCGCCATGATCCAGGCCCACGACATCGACCACTACCAGCGCTTCGTCGACCAGCTGCTGCTGGAAGACCTCGGCATCGAGCGCTACTTCACCTACATCGTCACCAAGACGATCAAGGCCGGCGAAGCGGAACCGCTGGTGCCGGAGGGTTACTTCGGCTAAGGCTCCGAGCGAATTCATTCGCGAAAGGACCGTAGTTCGTAGGATGGGTCGGGCGGCGTTCCGCGAGCGGAGCGATACCCATGCGGACGGGGCTGATGGGTATCGCTCCGCTCCACCGCATCCTACAAGCCTGAATCGACATACCGCGCGTGCTCCTACAGGCCCGCCGCATGTTTTTCTTCCACACCCCCGATCAACCGAAAAAACACCCAGCGCCACCCCCCGAAAAGCGAAAACCCCGCAGGCCGCGACTCCCTAGCATGGAGCCCAGATCAACGAGAACGGAGGCCCAGGCCATGCCGCTGAATCATCCTCTGCTGTTCAAGTCGCTCTGCTACCTCGATGGCCATTGGGTCCATAGCGAGAGCGGCGCCAGCATTGCCGTGCACAACCCCGCCGACCAGAGCCTGATCGGCCATGTCCCGCTGCTCGACCCGGCGCAGATCCGCGCCGCCGTGGATGCCGCCGAGAAGGCCTTCCCGGCCTGGCGCCGCGCCAGCCTGGACCAGCGCGCCCAGCACCTGCGCCGCTGGGCCGAGCTGATCCTCGAGCACAAGGAAGACCTTGCCCAGATCCTCAGCCTGGAACAGGGCAAGCCGCTGTTCGAGGCCCGTGGCGAGATCGAGTACGCCGCCAGCTTCATCCCCTGGTTCGCCGAACAGGCCCGGCGCCTGGACGGCCGCACCATCCCCAGTCACATCCCCGGCGCCCACCTGGGCACGGTGATGGAGCCGGTGGGCGTGGTGGCCCTGCTGACGCCGTGGAACTTCCCCTCGGCGATGATCACCCGCAAGGCCGCCGCCGCCCTCGCCGCCGGCTGCACCCTGGTGGTCAAGCCGGCCCACGAGACGCCCTACTCCGCCTTCGCCCTGGCCCAGCTGGCCGAGGAGGCGGGCTTCCCCGCCGGCGTGTTCAACGTCGTGCTCGGCGAACCGCAGATGGCCATGGAGACCCTGGTGCGCGACAGCCGCGTGCGCGCGGTGAGCTTCACCGGCTCGACCCGGGTCGGCAAGCTGGTGCTTCAGGCCGCCGCGACCGAGGTGAAGAAGGTCGCCCTGGAGCTGGGTGGCAACGCGCCCTTCATCGTCTGCGCCGATGCCGACCTGGAGCAGGCGGTGAAATTCGCCATCGACGCCAAGTTCCAGACCTCCGGCCAGGACTGCTGCGCCGCCAACCGCATCCTGGTGGCGCGCGAGCTCTATGAGCCCTTCCTCGAACGCTTCGCCCGCGCCGTGCGCGAACTGCGGGTCGGCCCCGGCCTCGATGAGCGCAGCCAGATCGGCCCGCTGATGCACCAGGCCGCCTTCGACAGCACCGACGCCCGCGTGCGTGACGCCCTCGATCAGGGCGCCCGCCTGCTGGCCGGCGGCGAACCCCATGCCCTGGGCGGCTGGTTCTACCAGCCGACCCTGCTGGCCGACGTGACCCCCGAGATGCGCATCTGGCGCGAGGAGAACTTCGCCCCCATCGCCGGGGTCACTCCCTACGACAGCCTGGAAGAAGCCGTCGCCCTGGCCAACGACAGCGAGTACGGCCTGGCTGCCTACATCTGCTCCCAGCGCGTGGACCGCATCTGGCCGCTGATGCGCCAGCTGGAGTTCGCCATGGTCGCGGTCAACGGCGCCAAGTTCACCGGCCACCCTATTCCCTTCGGCGGCATGAAGGCCTCGGGCCTGGGCCGCGAAGGCGGCAGCGAAGGCTTCGAACCCTTCGTCGAAACCAAATACTTCTGCCTGCACCACGGGCAATTCTGAGCCAGCGAGGAATCCGACATGAGCGACTACGCCAAACTCTTCGAGCAGGACCGCGCGCACTTCATGCACCCGTCCACCCACGCCCATGACCATGCCAGCGGAGCATTGCCCGGCCGCATCATCACCGGCGCCTCGGGCGTGCGCATCCGCGACCACCAGGGCCGCGAGCTGCTGGATGCCTTCGCCGGCCTGTACTGCGTGAACATCGGCTACGGCCGCACCGAGGTGGCCGAGGCCATCTATGAGCAAGCCAAGCAACTGGCCTACTACCACACCTACGTGGGCCACTCGAGCGAGGCCATCATCGAGCTCTCGGCGCGCATCATCGACTGGGCGCCGGCCGGGATGAAGAAGGTCTACTACGGCATGTCCGGCTCGGACGCCAACGAGACCCAGATCAAGCTGGTGCGCTACTACAACAACGTGCTCGGCCGCCCGCAGAAGAAGAAGATCATCTCCCGCCAGCGCGGCTACCACGGCTCGGGCCTGGTCACCGGCAGCCTCACCGGCCTGGCGAGCTTCCATCAGCACTTCGACCTGCCGGTGGAAGGCGTCAAGCACACCCTCTGCCCGCACTTCTACAAGGCGCCGGCAGGCATGGACGAGGCAGCCTTCGTGCGTTACTGCGCCGAGGAGCTGGAGAAACTGATCCTCGCCGAGGGCCCGGACACCGTGGCCGCCTTCATCGGCGAGCCGGTGATGGGCACCGGCGGCATCATCGTCCCGCCCAAGGGCTACTGGCAGGCGATCCAGGCGGTGCTGGCGAAGTACGACATCCTGCTGATCGCCGACGAGGTGGTCTGCGCCTTCGGCCGCGTGGGCGACAAGATGGGCAGCCAGCGCTACGGCATCAAGCCGGACCTGATCACCACCGCCAAGGGCCTGACCAGCGCCTACGCGCCGCTGTCGGCGGTGATCGTCGGCGAGAAGGTGTGGGACGTGATCGACAACGCCTCCACCACCCAGGGCGCCATGGGCCATGGCTGGACCTATTCCGGCCACCCGGTCTGCGCGGCGGCGGCTCTGGCCAACCTGGACATCCTCGAGCGGGAGAACATCACCGCCAATGCCGGCGAGGTGGGTGGCTACCTGAACCAGCGGCTGCGCCAGACCTTCGAAGGCCATCCGCTGGTGGGCGAGGTGCGCGGCGACGGCATGCTGGCCGCCCTGGAGTTCATGGCCGACCGCGAGGCGCGCACGCCCTTCGATGCCAGCCTCAAGGTGGGGCCGCGGGTCTCGGCGGCCTGCCTGGAGCGCGGCATGATCGCCCGCGCCATGCCCCACGGCGACATCCTCGGCTTCGCCCCGCCGCTGGTTCTGACCCGCGCCGAGGCCGACGAGGTCGTCGCCATCGCCAAGGCGGCGGTGGATCAGGTGGCGTCGGAAGTGCTTTGAGAAAAAACGGCCCCGCCTCCCGGCGGGGCCGCTGGTGCAGGGTGGGCCGGGCGGCGCTCCGCTTCAGCCCAGGCGGTAAAGAGCTGGTGGGCTGAAACCCACCCTACGGTGCTACATCAAGACCTAAGCGCGCTTGTCCAGGCGCTTGAGGAACACGGTCATTTCCTTCTCCGCCTGCTTGTCACCGTGGGCCTGGGCGGCCGCCAGGCCTTCGGTCCAGGCCGCGCGGGCGGCGGCGAAGTCGCTCTCGGCCTCCAGCGCCTTGCCCAGCAGCTTCCAGGCGGCCGAATATTTCGGGTCCTGTTCGACGCAGCGGCGCAGGTGCTCGGCGGCCTTGGCCGCGTCACCCTGGTCGAGGTAACCCTTGCCCAGGCCGAAGCGAAGCAGCGGATTGTCCACGCCCCTGGCCAGCATCTTTTCCAGTGATTCGATCATGCCCCGTCCTCTCCTGCGTGTGGTTCGCCATTGTGCCGGTCAGAAGCGCCAGAAGGCAGGGCTGAGGAGGATCAGCAGGGAAAACACTTCCAGCCGGCCCAGCACCATGGCCAGGCTCAGCACCAGCTTGGCACTGTCGGGCAGGTTGGCATAGTGCAGGGCGGCGTCGCCCAGGGCGGGGCCGAGGTTGTTCATGCAGGAGGCCAGGGCGGAAAAGGCGGTCAGCTGGTCCAGGCCGAGCGCGAGCAGGACCAGCAGGAGCACGACGAAGGTCAGCAGGTAGATCGAGCAGAAGCCCCAGACCGATTCCATCACCCGGTCCGGGATGTGCCGGCGACCCAGCTTGACGCTGAACACGCCGTTGGGATGCAGCAGGCGCTGGAACTCCCTGATCCCCTGGCGATAGACCAGCAGGATGCGCATCACCTTCATGCCGCCGCCGGTGGAACCGGCGCAGGCGCCGATGAAGGTGGTGTAGAGCAGCAGGTACGGCAGCAGCGTCGGCCAGGTGCTGAAGTCGGCCAGGCCGAAGCCCGTGGTGGTGGCGATGGACACCACCATGAAGGCCGCATAACGCAGCGACTGCCAAGGCTGCTCGTAGTGCTGGTGGATCATCAGCGTGGTCGCGCAGATCAGGAACACCGCGAACAGCAGCAGGAGGTAGCTGCGGCACTCCGCGTCGCGCAGGTAATGCCGCAGGCTGCGGCTGCGCCAGGCGAGGAAGTGCAGGCCGAAATTGATCCCGGAGACGACCAGGAAGAACATGCAGATCAGCTCGATCAGCGGGCTGTCGAAGTAGCCGATGCTGGCGTCGTGGGTGGAGAAGCCACCGATGGCGATGGTCGAGAAGCTGTGGCCGATGGCGTCGAACAGGCTCATGCCGGCTGCCCAGTAGGCCAGGGCGCAGGCCAGGGTCAGCCCGCAGTAGAGCAGCCAGAGGGTCTTGGCGGTTTCGGCGATGCGTGGCGAGAGCTTCTGCTCCTTCAGCGGGCCGGGCATTTCCGCCCGGTACAGCTGCATGCCGCCGATGCCGAGCATCGGCATGATGGCCACCGCCAGCACGATGATGCCCATGCCGCCGAACCATTGCAGCTGCTGACGGTAGTAGAGGACCGCCCTGGGCAGCCGGTCGAGGCCGGTGAGCACGGTGGCGCCGGTGGTGCTGATGCCGGAGACGGACTCGAACAGCGCATCCACCGGCGTCATGCGCGGGTTGTCGATCAGCAGGAAGGGAATGCTGCCGAAGCTGCCGAGCACGATCCAGAACAGCGCGGTGATCAGGTAGCCGTCGCGGATCCGCAGCTCCTCGCGGGCGCCGCGCACCGGCAGCCAGGTGAGCAGGCCGGTGGCCAGGGTGATCAGCAGGGCGAGAAGGAATCCGGACCAGGCGCCTTCGCCGTAGTAGAGGTCGATCAGCAGCGGCGGCAGTTGGGTGCAGCTGAACAGCATCAGCAGCACGCCGAAGATGCGGCGGATGGCAGCGTGGCGAGGGGCGCACGAGGCGGAAGGTGGCAGGGCGAAGGTTGTCGGGCGTTGTGAGCGATGCCGGGAACTGAGGCTGGACATGGACCGGGCGGGTTCGGAAATGCAGGGGGCCGAACCCTAACCCCGGGGCACGCAGGCCGGATGTAGGCTGAGGCCGAAATGGTCTGCGAATTATCCGCAAACCACTTCCGCACCTCGGCGCATCAGACTCAGAAGAAGGTCAGTCCGACCTGGAACAGGCGCTCGGCGTCACGGATGTACTTCTTGTCCACGAGGAACAGGATCACGTGGTCGCCGGATTCGATCACGGTGTTGTCGTGGGCGATCAGCACTTCCTCGTCGCGGATGATGGCGCCGATGGTGGTGCCCGGTGGCAGGGAGATGTCCTCGATCCTCTTGCCCACCACCCTGCTCGACTTGGCGTCGCCGTGGGCGATGGCTTCGATGGCCTCGGCCGCGCCACGGCGCAGGGAGTGCACGCTGACGATATCGCCGCGACGCACGTGGGTCAGCAGGGTGCCGATGGTGGCCATCTCCGGGCTGATGGCGATGTCGATATCGCCGCCCTGCACCAGGTCCACATAGGCCGGGTTGTTGATGATGGTCATCACCTTGCGCGCACCCAGGCGCTTGGCCAGCAGCGAGGACATGATGTTGGCCTCGTCGTCGTTGGTCAGGGCGAGGAAGATATCCGCGTCGTTGATGTTCTCCTCCACCAGCAGGTCGCGGTCGGAGGCGCTGCCCTGGAGCACGATGGTGCTGTCCAGGACTTCCGAGAGATGGCGGCAGCGCGCCGGGTTCATTTCGATGATCTTCACCTGGTAACGGCTCTCGATGGCTTCGGCCAGGCGCTCGCCGATGTGGCCGCCACCGGCGATCACCACGCGCTTGTGGCTGTCTTCCAGGCGGCGCAGCTCGCTCATCACCGCGCGAATGTGCCCCTTGGCGGCGATGAAGAAGACTTCGTCGTCGGCCTCGATCACGGTGTCGCCCTTGGGCAGGATCGGCCGGTTGCGGCGGAAGATGGCGGCCACGCGGGTGTCCACGTTGGGCATGTGCTCGCGGATCTGGCGCAGCTCCTGGCCCACCAGCGGCCCGCCGTAATAGGCCTTGACCCCCACCAGCTGGGCCTTGCCTTCGGCGAAGTCGATCACCTGCAGGGCGCCGGGATATTCGATCAGGCGCTTGATGTAGTTGGTCACCACCTGCTCGGGGCTGATCAGCACGTCCACCGGAATGGCTTCGTTGTCGAACAGGCCGGCGCGGGTCAGGTAGGCCGATTCGCGTACCCGGGCGATCTTGGTCGGGGTGTGGAAGAAGGTGTAGGCCACCTGGCAGGCGACCATGTTCACTTCGTCGCTATTGGTCACCGCCACCAGCATGTCGGCATCGTCGGCACCTGCCTGGCGCAGCACGGTGGGGAAGGAGCCGCGGCCCTGCACGGTACGGATGTCGAGGCGGTCGCCGAGGTCGCGCAGGCGGTCGCCGTCGGTGTCCACCACCGTGATGTCATTGGCTTCCCCCGAGAGGTGTTCGGCCAGGGTGCCACCCACCTGGCCCGCGCCGAGAATGATGATCTTCACTGCTAGCTCCGTTAGCCGCGAGAGGAGGCGGCGATCTTGATCAGCTTGGCATAGTAGAAACCGTCATGGCCCTGTTCCTGCGCCAGCAACTGGCGGCCATGGGGCTGTTTCAGTCCGAAGGGGCCGGGGATGTCCAGTTCGCGGGCGCCGGGGGTACGGGCGAGGAAGGCGGCGATGTTGTCGCTGTTTTCCCGCGGCAGGGTGGAACAGGTGGCATAGAGCAGCACGCCACCCACTTCCAGGGTCGGCCAGAGGGCGTCCAGCAGTTCGCCCTGGAGTTGCGCCAGGGCGGCGATGTCTTCTTCCTTGCGGGTCAGCTTGATGTCCGGGTGGCGGCGGATCACACCGGTGGCCGAGCAGGGTGCGTCGAGGAGGATGCGCTGGAACGGCTTGCCGTCCCACCAGCTTGCGGTGTCGCGGCCGTCGGCGGCGATCAGCTTCGCATCCAGGCCCAGCCGGTCGAGGTTCTCCCGTACGCGGAGCAGGCGGCTTTCTTCCAGGTCCACCGCCACCACTTCGGCAAGACCCGCTTCGGCTTCCAGCAGATGGCAGGTCTTGCCGCCGGGGGCGCAGCAGGCGTCCAGCACACGTTGGCCGGGGGCCAGCTCCAGCAGGTCGGTCGCCAGCTGCGCGGCTTCGTCCTGCACGCTGACGCGGCCTTCGGCGAAGCCCGGCAGGGTTTTCACGTCGCGGGCTTCGACGAGGCGGATGCCGTCGCGGCTGAAGGCGCAGGGCTCGGCGGCGATGCCGGCCTGCAGCAGCTCGGCCAGGTAGGCGTCGCGGCTGCCGTGGCGGCGATTGACCCGGAGGATCAGCGGCGGATGGGCGTTGTTCGCCGCGCAGACTGCTTCCCAGTGTTCCGGCCAGGCGGCCTTGAGGGCTTTCTGCAGCCAGCGTGGGTGGGCGGTGCGCGCCGCCGGATCGCGTTCCAGCTCGGCGAAGATCGCGTCGCCCTGGCGCTGGGCGTTGCGCAGCACGGCATTGAGCAGGCCCTTGGCCCAGGGCTTCTTCAGCTTGTCCGCGCAGCCGACGGTTTCGCCGATGGCGGCGTGGGCGGGAATGCGGGTATGGAAGAGCTGGTAGAGGCCGACCAGCAGAAGGGCCTCCACGTCCTTGTCGGCGGCCTTGAAAGGCTTCTGCAGCAGGCGTTCGGCCAGGGCGGCGAGGCGCGGCTGCCAGCGGGCGGCACCGAAAGCGAGGTCCTGGGCGAGGGCGCGATCGCGGGGCTCCACCTTGTCCAGTTGCGGCGGCAGGCTGCCGCCGAGGGAAGCCTTGCCGGAAAGCACCGCGGCCAGCGCGCGGGCGGCGGCGAGACGTGGATTCATGCGCCCAGCACCTTGCCCACGGCGAACTGCTCGCGACGGCTGTTGAATAGATCGGCGAAATTCAGCGCCTTGCCGCCGGGCAGTTGCAGGCGGGTCAGGCGCAGGGCGCCCTCGCCACAGGCCACGGTCAGACCGTCCTTGCTGGCGGCGAGAATCTGGCCGGGCGCGCCCTTGCCTTCGGCCAGGGCGGCGGCGAGCACTTTCAGCGGCTCGCCGTCGAGGCTGCTGTGGCAGATGGGCCAGGGGTTGAAGGCGCGGACCAGGCGCTCCAGTTCCACCGCCGGGCGGCTCCAGTCGAGGCGTGCCTCATCCTTGTTCAGCTTGTGGGCGTAGTTGGCCAGGGCGTCGTCCTGCACTTCGCCTTGCAAGGTGCCGGCGGCGAGACCTTCGATGGCCTCCACTACCGCCTTCGGACCCAGTTGTGCGAGGCGGTCGTGCAGGCTGCCGCCGGTATCCTCGGCGCTGATCGGGGTGGCGACCTTGAGCAGCATCGGACCGGTATCGAGGCCTGCTTCCATCTGCATCACGGTGACGCCGCTCTCCGCGTCGCCCGCCTGCACCGCGCGCTGGATCGGCGCGGCGCCGCGCCAGCGTGGCAGCAGCGAGGCGTGGCTGTTGATGCAGCCCAGGCGCGGGGTGTCGAGCACCACCTGCGGCAGGATCAGGCCGTAGGCGACCACCACCATCAGGTCGGCGCCAAGGGCCTTGAGTTCGGCCTGGGCGGCCGGGTCACGCAGGGTCGGCGGCTGCAGCACGGGAATGCCATGTGCCACCGCCAGCTGCTTGACCGGGCTCGGCATCAGCTTCTGGCCGCGACCGGCCGGGCGGTCCGGCTGGGTGTAGACGGCGATGACCTGGTGGCGGGAATCCAGCAGGGCCTTGAGGTGCTCGGCAGCGAACTCGGGGGTGCCGGCGAAAACGAGGCGCAATGGCTCGGTCATGGGGATGTCACCAAAAAGAAAAGGCTTGCCGGGGCAAGCCTTTGGGATCGGGGGAATCAAGCCTGCTGGCGATGTTGCTTTTCCAGCTTCTTCTTGATGCGGTCACGCTTGAGGGACGACAGGTAGTCGACGAAGAGCTTGCCGTTGAGGTGGTCGCACTCGTGCTGGATGCACACGGCCAGCAGGCCTTCGGCGATCAGTTCAAAGGGCTGGCCGTCGCGGTCCAGGGCCTTGACCTTCACCTTCTGCGGGCGATCGACGTTTTCGTAGAATCCCGGTACCGAAAGGCAGCCTTCCTGGTACTGGTCCATCTGGTCGGTCAGGGGCTCGAACTCGGGGTTGATGAAGACCCGTGGTTCGGACTTGTCTTCCGAAAGGTCCATCACCACCACACGCTTGTGGACGTTCACCTGGGTGGCGGCCAGGCCGATGCCGGGAGCGTCGTACATGGTTTCGAACATGTCGTCGATCAGCTTGCGGATGGACTCGTCGACCACCGCCACCGGCTTGGCGATGGTGCGCAACCGCGGATCGGGGAATTCGAGAATGTTCAGAATCGCCATATGCGTTGTGTGATGCACTTGTGGAATAAGTTGAAAATCCGCTGCTAAGATGGTGAGCAGCATCGAAAAACGGCTGCAGAGCCCGGTTGGGGCGGCTCTCAGGGCGTTTCATGTGAATGAACATAATAAAGGGATTCACCGCATGAGGAAATCACTACTCGCCCTGCTGCTCCTGGCCGCCAGTGGCCTGACCCAGGCTGCGGTGGAGCTCAAGGAAGGGCATCCGGAGCGCTATACCGTCGTCAAGGGCGACACGCTTTGGGATATCTCGGGCAAGTTCCTGAGCCAGCCGTGGAAGTGGCCGGAGATCTGGCACGCCAACCCGCAGATCGAAAACCCGCACCTGATCTACCCGGGCGATGTGCTCAGCCTGGTCTATGTCGATGGCCAGCCGCGCCTGATGCTGAACCGCGGCGCGTCCCGCGGCACCATCAAACTGTCGCCGACCGTGCGCAGCACGCCGATGGCCGAAGCCATCCCGGCCATTCCGCTGGAAGCCATCAACGCCTTCCTGCTGAGCAACCGCATCGTCGACGATCCCAGCGAATTCGAAGGCGCGCCCTACGTCGTCGCCGGCAACGCCGAACGCGTGGTAAGCGGCGCCGGTGACCGCGTCTATGCCCGTGGCAACTTCTCCCATGAGCAGCCGGCCTACGGCATCTTCCGCCAGGGCAAGACCTACCTGGATCCGGAAACCAAGGAATTCCTCGGCATCAACGCCGATGATATCGGCGGTGGCGAGATGATCGCCGACGAGGGGGACATCGCCACCCTGCAACTGACCCGCTCCACCCAGGAAGTCCGCCTGGGCGACCGCCTGTTCCCCACCGAGGAACGTGCGATCAACTCCACCTTCATGCCCAGCGCGCCGGACCGCGACATCAACGGCGTGATCCTCGATGTGCCGCGTGGCGTGACCCAGATCGGCCAGTTCGATGTGGTCACCATCAACAAGGGCAGGCGCGACGGGCTGGTGGAAGGCAACGTGTTGGCGGTCTACAAGACCGGCGAAACCGTTCGTGACCGCATCACCGACGAGTTCATCAAGGTCCCGGACGAGCGCGCCGGCCTGCTGATGGTGTTCCGCACCTACGACAAGCTCAGCTACGGCCTGGTACTCGCCGCCACCCGCCAGCTGGCGGTGCTGGACAAGGTACACAACCCGTAACACCTCCAGGCCCCCGCAATGCGGGGGCTTGTTGTATTGATGGCGGTTCTGCCGCGATTGCGGCGCGATCAAGGACCGATCGAATGCCATCAATCTCCCCTGCGGAGCTGGAAGCCCGCCTTCGCCTGCATCACCTCCCCGAACTCGGCCCCGCACGTTTCCGTCGTCTGATCGAAGCCTTTGGCTCCGCCTCAGCGGCCCTCAGCGCGCCGGCTTCTGCCTGGCGTTCGCTGGGCCTGCCGGAGGCCTCGGCCGACCCACGGCGCAGCCCGGAGATTCGTGACGCGGCCGCACGCGCCCTGGCCTGGCAGGAGCGGCCCGGCCACCAGCTGCTGTGCTGGGACTATTCGGCCTACCCCGCCCTGCTGGCCGAACTCGGCAACGCACCACCGCTGCTGTATGTCGCCGGCGATGCGTCCCTGCTGGAGCGTCCGCAGCTGGCCATGGTCGGCAGCCGCCGCGCTTCGGCGGCCGGGCTGGATACCGCCCGCGCCTTTGCCCGCAGCCTGGCCGGTGGCGGCTTTGTGATCACCAGTGGACTGGCCCTGGGCATCGACGGCGCTGCCCACCAGGGCGCGCTGGAGGTCAAGGGGGCGACAGTGGCGGTACTCGGCACCGGGCTCGAGCACGTCTACCCCAATCGCCACCGTGGCCTGGCTGCGCGCATCGTCGACGAAGGCGGCGCGCTGGTGTCCGAGCTGCCGCTGGAATGTCCGCCCCAGCCGGCCAACTTTCCGCGGCGCAACCGCATCATCAGCGGGCTTTCCCTTGGCGTCCTGGTGGTGGAAGCCAGCCCGTCCAGCGGTTCGCTGATCACCGCGCGCCTGGCTGCGGAGCAGGGGCGCGAGGTCTACGCCATTCCCGGCTCCATCCACCATCCCGGCGCTCGCGGCTGCCACCAGCTGATTCGTGAAGGCGCGACCCTGGTAGAGAAGGTCGAAGACATCCTCGAAGCGCTGCGCGGCTGGCAGATGGTGGCGTCCGCGCCGCGAGTCGAAGCGCCTGTTCAAGCGGATCATCCGCTGCTCGATCTGTTGCGCGCGGCGCCCTACAGCAGCGAAGGCCTGGCCCTTGCCAGCGGCTGGGAGCTGCCACGCGTGCTCGCCGAACTCACCGACCTGGAACTGCAGGGCCGCGTCACCCGTGAGTCGGGTTGCTGGGTGCATCGCCAAGGTTGAGCCCTGTACACTCTGGCGATTCAGTATTGCGGGAGCGGGTGATGGTCAGCAGTTGGCGTGTGCAGCGAGTGGCGCGGATCGTGCGTGAAGGCGGGGTCATCGCCTACCCCACCGAGGCGGTCTGGGGCCTGGGCTGCGACCCCTGGAACGAGGACGCTGTCTATCGCCTGCTGGCGCTCAAGGAGCGTCCGGTCGAGAAAGGACTGATCCTGGTGGCGGACAACATCCGCCAGTTCGACTTCATCCTCGAAGGCCTGCCGGAGGTCTGGGTCGACAAGCTCGCCAGCACCTGGCCGGGCCCCAACACCTGGCTGGTGCCCCATCAGGACCTGCTGCCGGAGTGGATCACCGGCCGGCACGAGAGCGTCGCCCTGCGCGTCAGCGACCATCCGCTGGTGCGCGATCTCTGTGCCCTCACAGGGCCGCTGGTTTCCACCTCCGCCAACCCTTCAGCCCGTCCGGCCGCCTGCTCGCGCCTGCGTGTCCAGCAGTACTTCGGCGGCGAGCTGGATGCGGTGCTGGGGGGCGCGCTCGGTGGGCGACGCAACCCCAGCGTGATCCGCGACCTGGCCAGCGGGCGCGTGATCAGGGAATAAGCACGGTCGAACCGGTGGTCTGGCGGCTGGCCAGGGCGGTGTGCGCCTTGGCTGCGTCGGCCAGAGCGAAGCGCTGGTTCACCTCCACCTTGATGCGGCCGTCGGCGATCAATCCGAACAGCTCATCGGCCATGGCCTGCAGGCGCTCCGGCGTGCTGGCGTAGCCGAACAGCGTCGGACGGGTGACGAAGAGCGAGCCTTTCTGCGCCAGGATGCCCAGGTTCACCCCGGTCACCGGCCCGGAGGCGTTGCCGAAACTGACCAGGAGGCCGCGCGGCGCCACGCAGTCCAGCGAGATTTCCCAGGTGTCCTTGCCCACCGAGTCGTAGACCACCGGGCACTTGGCGCCATTGGTGAGCTCCAGCACCCGCTGCACCACGTTCTCATGGCTGTAGTCGATGGTCGCCCAGGCACCGTTGGCCTTGGCCTGCACTGCCTTTTCCGGCGAGCTGACGGTGCCGATCAGTTTCACGCCAAGGGCACGGGCCCACTGGCAGGCGATCAGCCCCACGCCGCCGGCCGCGGCGTGGAAGAGGATGGTTTCGCCGCCCTGCAGCGGGAAGGTCTGGCGCAGCAGGTACTGCACGGTCAGGCCCTTGAGCATCACCGCCGCGGCCTGTTCGAAGCTGATGCTCTCCGGCAGGCGCACCAGCTTGTCCGCCGGCAGCACGTGCAATTCGCTGTAGGCGCCCAGCGGCCCGGTGGCATAGGCGACGCGATCGCCCACCTTGAACTGGGTCACCGCGCTGCCCACTGCCTCCACTTCGCCGGCGCCTTCGGTGCCCAGGCTGGTGGGGAAGTCTGGCGCCGGGTAGAGGCCGCTGCGGTAGTAGGTGTCGATGAAGTTCAGGCCGATCGCGCGATTGCGCACGCGCACCTCCTGCGGCCCCGGCTCCGCCGGCTGGTAGTCCGCGAACTCGAGGACTTCCGGACCGCCGTAGGTGGAGAACTGGATGCGTTTGGCCATGCTTGCAACCTCCTGGTCGGAAAAGCTCCCATCCAACGCCTCGCCTTGATTCCCGTCAAGTAACCGAGCCCCGCGGGCGGTGGTATCCTTGCCTGCTCATTTTTCCACCATTCCACCTGCTTCCAGGGTTGACCACGTGACTGACCGTATCGAGGCCGTGAAGGCCTACCTGCTCGATCTGCAAGACCGCATCTGCGCCGCGCTCGCGGCCGAGGATGGCAAGACCGGTTTCTACGAGGACGCCTGGACCCGTCCCGCCGGCGGTGGTGGCCGGACGCGGGTGATCGAGAACGGCGCGCTGATCGAGAAGGGCGGTGTGAACTTCTCCCATGTGTTCGGCGCTAACCTGCCACCGTCGGCCAGCGCCCACCGTCCGGAACTGGCCGGGCGCAGCTTCCAGGCCCTCGGCGTATCCCTGGTGATCCACCCGGAAAACCCCCACGTCCCCACCTCCCACGCCAACGTGCGCTTCTTCTGCGCCGAGAAGGAAGGCGAAGAGCCGGTCTGGTGGTTCGGCGGCGGTTTCGACCTGACACCCTACTACGCCGTCGAAGAAGACTGCGTGTTCTGGCACAAGGTGGCCCGCGACGCTTGCGCGCCCTTCGGCGCCGACGTCTACCCGCGTTACAAGGAATGGTGCGACCGCTACTTCCATCTCAAGCATCGCAATGAACCGCGTGGCATCGGCGGCCTGTTCTTCGACGACCTGAACCAGTGGGACTTCGACACCTGCTTCGCCTTCATGCGCGCCATCGGCGATGCCTACCTGGACGCTTACCTGCCGATCCTGCAGAAGCGCAAGAACACCCCGTTCACCGAGCAGCAGCGCGAATTCCAGGCTTTCCGCCGTGGCCGCTACGTGGAATTCAACCTGGTATTCGACCGCGGCACCCTGTTCGGCCTGCAGTCGGGCGGGCGCACCGAGTCCATCCTCATGTCCCTGCCGCCGCATGTGCGCTGGGGCTATGACTGGAAGCCAGAGCCGGGCAGCGAGGAAGCGCGCCTGACCGAGTACTTCCTCAAGGATCGTGACTGGCTCGGGGAGGCAGGGTTGTGACTGATCGCTACTGCGTCTTCGGCAACCCCATCGGCCACAGCAAGTCGCCGCTGATCCACCGCCTGTTCGCCGAACAGACCGGCCAACAGCTCACCTATGAAGCCGTGCTGGCGCCGCTGGATGACTTCACCGGCTGCGCCCGGCAGTTCTTCGCCACGGGTAAGGGCGGCAACGTCACCGTGCCGTTCAAGGAACAGGCCTACCAGCTGGCCGGCAGCCTCAGCGCCCGCGCCCAGCGCGCCGGTGCGGTGAATACCCTGAAGAAGCTGGATGACGGCAGCCTGCTCGGCGACAACACCGACGGCGCCGGCCTGGTGCGCGACCTCACCCGCAACGCCGGGCTGGAGCTGGCCGGCAAGCGCATCCTGCTGCTGGGGGCTGGTGGCGCCGCTCGTGGGGTGATCGAGCCGCTGCTGGCCGAGAAGCCGGCCGCCCTGGTGATCGCCAACCGCACCGTGGAAAAGGCCGAAGCCCTGGCCCGGTTGTTCGCCGATCTGGGCCCGGTGTCCGCCAGTGGCTTCGACTGGCTGGAAGAGCCGGTGGACCTGATCATCAACGGTACCTCGGCCAGCCTTGCCGGCGACCTGCCGCCCATCTCGCCGAGCCTGATCAAGCCGGGCTACACCGTCTGCTACGACATGATGTACGGCAAGGAAATGACTGCCTTCAACCGCTGGGCTGCCGAGCACGGTGCCGCACGCACCCTCGATGGCCTGGGGATGTTGGTGGAGCAGGCTGCCGAAGCCTTCCTGCTGTGGCGCGGCGTGCTGCCGGACAGCGCTCCGGTGCTGGCCGAGCTGCGCCGCCAGCTGGCGCAGGGCTGATCCTTCCCTCCCCGGTGGGAGCGATTTCGATCGCGAATGAACTCGCTCCCACTTATCCCTCGATAACTAACCGGCTGCCCTCGCCCTCCAGCTTGCGCAGCTCCCGCGCTACCTGTGGCCGGGCGCGGCGGAGCACCAGACTGCGCCCTTCCCCGCCCAGGCGCCGCGCCTCCTCGTGAAGCATGCTCACCCCAGCGTAGTCGATGAAGTTCACATGGTGCGCATCCAGCACCAGGCGTCCGGCGCGGCTGCACTGGATCAGCTTCTGCAGATAGGGACAGGCGCCGAAGAAGATCGACCCCTCGATGCGCAGGACCTCGGCATCCTCTTCCGTTGCCTGCAGCACCCGTGGCTGCGAGGTGCGCTTGAGGTAGAAGAACAGCGACGCCAGCACCCCGGCGTAGATGGCGGTTTGCAGCTCCAGCAGCAGAGTGGCGACGCAGGTCAGCGCCATCACCACGAACTCCGCGCGGCTGACCCGCCAGAGCTGGCGCACGCCGCGCCCATCGAGCAAGCCCCAGCAGATCAGCAGAATGCTCGCCGCCATGGCGGGCAGCGGAATGTGGGCGATCAGGCTGGCCCCCAGCAGGGCGAACAACGCTACCCAGAGCGCCGAGAAGACCCCCGACAGGGGCGACCGCGCGCCGGCCTGGAGATTCAGCCCGGAACGGGTAAAGGAGCCGGCGGAGAGGTAGCCGGAGAACCAGGCACCGATCAGGTTGGACAGGCCCTGGCCACGGCATTCCTGGTCTGCATCCAGCACCTGGCCCGACTGGCAGGCCAGGGCGCGGGCGATGGACAGGCTGGTGACCAGGCCGAGCAGGCCGCAGGCGACCGCTGACGGCAGCAGGCGCAGGATGTCTTCGGCATCGAAGCGCATCGCGGCCAGTGGCGGCAGGCTTCCGCTGAACGGCTGCACCAGCGGGACCCCGGCGAAGGCGCCGGGCAGCGCGAGCACCAGCAGGCTGCCGCCGATGATGCCGATCAGCAGGGCCGGCATCCGCGGCCACAGGTTGCGCACCAGGATCGACAGGCCCAGGGTGACGGTTGCTACCAGCAGCGACGGCCAGTGCACTTCGCGCACATGCCGCGCCAGTTCCAGGGCACTCTGCCAGGCCGTTGCACGCCCTTCCAGATGGGCCAGGCCCAGCAGGTTCGGTACCTGGCCGAGGGCGATCACCAGCGTGGCGCCCAGGGTGAAGCCGAGCACCACCGATTGCGAGACGAAGTTGGCCAGCGCGCCGAAGCGCAGGGCGCCCAGCAGCCACTGGAAGGCGCCGGCGAGGAAGGTCAGCAGCAGCACCAGGCCGATGTAGTCCTGGCTGCCCGGCAGGGCCAGCGGGCTGACACTGGCGAACAGCACCACCGAGATGGCCGCCGTCGGCCCGCAGATCAGGTGCCGCGACGACCCCCAGAGGCAGGCGACAATCACCGGCACCACGGCTGCATAGAGCCCATACTCCGCCGGCAGCCCGGCGATCAGTGCATAGGCGATGGACTGCGGCAGGGCGAGAATGGCGCCGGTCAACCCCACCAGCGCGTCGCGGCCGAGGCTGCGGGGACGGACGGCGGGTAGCCAGGAGAGGAAGGGGAAGAGGTTGGCGGCTTTCATCTCGGGCCTGGCGATGGGGCTGTTACTGCCTTGTGGGGGGAAATTCATTCGCTAAGGGCTGCGACGCAGCCCCATGGAAATTTGTGGGCAGGCCTACGGCCTGCTTAGCGAATGAATTCGCCCCCACAGGGATGTGTACCCAGAGTGCGAACCGTCAGAGCCTAGCCTGCACCGCCGCCACGGCATCGCCGCCGTCGCGGGTGGTCACGCCTTGCAGCCAGCCCTGGACCACTGCCGGATTGGCCTTGAGCCAGGCCTTCACCGCCGCGTCGTTGTTGGTGTTGCCGTTGAGTACCTGATCCATGATCGAGTTCTCCATGTCCTGGGTGAACTGCAGGTTGGCCAGCAGCTTGCCCACGTTCGGGCATTGCGCGGCGTAACCCTTGCGCGCCAGGGTGTTCACGCTGCCGCTGGCGCCGAAGTACTGCTCGCCGCCCTTGAGGTAGGCCATGTCGTACTGCACGTTCATCGGGTGCGGCGTCCAGCCGAGGAAGACCACGAACTGCTCGCGTTTCACTGCCCGGCCCACCTGCACCAGCATCGCCTGCTCGCTGGACTCCACCAGCTTCCAGTCGCCAAGGCCGAATTCGTCCTTGGCGATCATCTGCCGGATCGACTCGTTGGCCGGCGAGCCGGAGGCAATGCCGTAGAGCTTCCTGTCGAACCTGTCGGCGAAGCGGTCCAGGTCGGCGAAGGTCTTCACGCCCGCGTCGAAGGCGTAGCGCGGCACTGCCAGGGTGTATTCGGTGCCGCTGAGGTTCTGCGCCACCTTGTCGACGCTGCCGGCGGCGACGAACTTGTCGTAGTTGCTCTGTTGCGCCGGCATCCAGTTGCCGAGGAAGGCGTCGATCTGTCCCTTGTGCAGGCCGGCGAAGATGATCGGCACCGCCAGGGTCGGGGTTTCCGTGCGATAACCCAGCCCTTCGAGCAGGACGCGCGCCACGCCGTTGGTCACGGCGATATCGCTCCAGCCCGGATCACCCAGCTTCACCGTCGCGCAACTGGCGTCCTCCGCCTTGACGTTGAACGTCAGGCCGGTCAGCAGCACGCCGCCGGCAAGCACCGCATTGATCGTCTTCATGCCTTGGATCCTCGCAAGAGTGGGTCAGGGTTGGGGAAAGCGCGCGCGGCGTTCCAGGTCGTCCAGGTCGATGTGATTGCGCATGTACTGCTGGCTGGCGTCGACGAAGGGCTGGTGGTCCCAGCTCTTCAGCCTGCCCTGGGCCAGGGCGTCGGCGACGAAGCGGCGCCGCCGCTGGCTGGCCAGGGTGGCCTCGGCGATCTTCGGGATATCCCAGCGGACGCGGGCTTCGTCGAGGAACGCCGCAAGCAGTGCCTGGTGGTCCGCTGAGGCGGCCAGGTTCTCCAGTTCCTGCGGGTCGTTGGCCAGGTCGAAGAGCAGGCAGGGGTCTGCTTCCGAGTAGATGAACTTGTAGGGGCCGCGGCGGATCATCATCAGCGGGCTGGTGGTGCCTTCGGCCATGTATTCACCCAGCACGCCGTCGTGCCCGCCTTCACCCCGCAGGTGTGGCAACAGCGAGCGGCCATCCAGCGGCAGGTTGCGTTCCAGCGAGCCGCCGGCCAGTTCCACCAGGGTGGGCAGCAGGTCGACGGTGGATACCGACTGGCTCACCCGGTGCGCCTGGAAGCGCCCGGGGGCGTGGACCAGCAGCGGCACGCGGGCGGCCATTTCGAACCAGTGCATCTTGTACCAGAGGCCACGCTCGCCAAGCATGTCGCCGTGGTCGCCGGAGAACACGACTATGGTGTCCTGGTCCAGGCGGCAGTCGGCGAGGGTCTTGAGCAGTAGGCCGATCTGGTCGTCGACGTAACTGCAGGCGCCGAAGTAGGCGCGGCGGGCGTCGCGGATCTTCTCGTCCGGCAGCGGTTTGCCCCAGAGGTCGATGACCTTGAGCAGGCGCTGGCTGTGCGGGTCCTGCTCGGCATCGGCGAAGTGCTGGCGCGGCAGGGGAATGTCCACGTCCTCGTAACGATCCCAGTATTCCGCGGCAATGGTGTAGGGATCGTGCGGGTGGGTCAGCGACACGGTCAGGCAGAAGGGCTGGCCGGTGTTCTCGCGTATATGGTCGTAGAGATACTGGCGGGCCTTGAACACCACTTCCTCGTCGAAATCCAGCTGGTTGGTGCGCACGCAGGGTCCGGCCTGCAGCACCGAGGACATGTTGTGGTACCAGCTCGGGCGCACGTCCGGCTCGTCCCAGTTCACCGCCCAGCCATAGTCCGCCGGATAGATGTCGCTGGTCAGGCGCTCCTCGTAGCCGTGCAACTGGTCCGGGCCGCAGAAGTGCATCTTGCCCGACAGCGCCGTGCGGTAGCCGAGGCGGCGCAGGTAATGGGCATAGGTGGGCACGTCGGCGGGAAAGTCGGCGGCGTTGTCGTAGGCCCCGATCTTCGACGGCAGTTGCCCGCTCACCAGAGTGAAGCGCGAGGGCGCGCAGAGCGGGCTGTTGCAGTAGGCCGAATCGAATACCACGCCCTCGGCGGCGAGCCGCGACAGGTTCGGCACCTTGATTGGCGAGGGCGCGTAGAAGGGCAGCAGCGGCGCGGCCATCTGGTCGGCCATGATGAAGAGGATGTTGGGGCGTTTCATCGTTCGCTTATCCATACTGTCGAATTATGCGAAAGTGCTGGGAACGATGATTGCGCCAGCGATCAGCCCGGTAAACCGCATGGCGGAACATGACTCGGATAAGCGTTACTTATGGCAGAACTACAGTCTGAGCTGTCCCTGGACCTGCTGCGGGTGTTCGAGTCCGCCGCCCGTCATCTCAGCTTCACGGCTGCCGCTGTGGAACTGGGTACCACCCAGCCGGCGGTGAGCCAGCAGATCCAGCGCCTGGAGAAGCAACTGGCAACCCGCCTGTTCGACCGCATCTATCGCGGCATCGAACTCACCGACGCCGGCCGGCTGCTGTTCCTCCATGTCCAGGAGGGCCTGCAGGCCATCAGCGCCGGGCTCGAAGCCATCGGCTCGCGGCCGCAGCACGAGGTGCTGCAGGTGGCCACCGATTTTGCCTTCGCCGCCTACTGGCTGATGCCGCGCTTGCACCGCTTCCATGAAGCGAACCCCGAGATCGATGTCAGCATCGTCACCAGCGATCGCACCATGAACATGCTGCGCTCGGAGGTGGATATCGCCATCGCCTTCGGTGACGGTCGTTTCAAGCACGGCGAGGCGCTGCTGCTGTTCCGCGAAGAGGTCTTCCCCATCGCCAGCCCGCGCCTGCTGGCCGGGCGCGACAAGCCATTGCCGGTGACGGCCCTGACGGAACTGCCGCTGCTGCACTTGAAACCCGAAGTGCGCACCCGCTGGTTCGACTGGGACGCGCTGTTCCGCGAACTGGGGATCGCCCAGCCGCCCGGCTCGGGGATGCTGCGTTTCGACAACTACACCCTGCTGATCCAGGCCGCCATCGCCGGCCAGGGCGTGGCCATCGGCTGGCGCTACCTGGTGGACGACCTGCTCGACCAGGGCTTGCTGGTGCCCGTGCTGGAAACCAGCGTCCGTTCGGATTTCGGTTATTACCTGGTGCAGCCGGAGCGCAAGCGCCGTGCGCGGTTGATGAATTGCTTCGTCGACTGGTTGCAGCAGGAGCTGGGCGATGAGGCGCGCCAGGCCCAGCTCATCAAGCATCGGGAAGGAGTCGCCATATGACCCAGACGCCCACGCCGCGCATCAAGGGCTTTCACGCCCACGTCTACTTCGACGCCAGCACCATCGACCAGGCCCGCGCCCTCTGCGAGGAAGCCGCCAGGCGCTTTCCGCTGAAGATGGGGCGCGTCCATGAAAAACCCGTTGGCCCGCATCCGGACTGGAGCTGCCAGCTGGCCTTCAAACCCGATCAGTTCGGTGAAGTGATTCCCTGGCTGGCGTTGCACCGCAACGGTCTGACGGTGCTGGTTCATCCCATCACCGGCAGCGACCTGCGCGACCACCGCGACTACCCCATGTGGATGGGCGCGATGCGGCCGCTGGATCTTTCCTGCCTGGAAGACGGCGAGATCGAGTACGACCTCTGAGTGCGGCTGAGGTGGGCTGAAGCCCACCCGACGAGGGGCTTCAGCTTGGCTCGGTGGCGTCAGGCGCGGGCGCCGCGGACGCCTTCGGCCAGGGTTTTGCAGAGGCCGAGGACGTCGTTCACGGCCTGTTCCGGGGTTGCGGCATTGGCGATCCGGTCCACCAGGGCGGAGCCCACCACCACGCCATCGGCCAGCTTGGCGATGTTGGCGGCGTGTTCGGCGGTGCGGATGCCGAAGCCGATGGCCACCGGCAGCGCGGTGTGGCGACGCAGGCGGGCGACGGCTTCTTGCACGTGTTCCAGGGTGGCGGAGCCGGCACCGGTCACGCCGGCCACGGAGACGTAGTAGACGAAGCCGGAGCTGCCATCGAGCACCACGGGCAGGCGCTGGTCGTCGGTGGTCGGGGTGGTCAGGCGGATGAAGTCCAGCCCGGCGGCCTGGGCCGGGTGGCAGAGGTCTTCGTTGTGCTCCGGCGGCAGGTCGACCACGATCAGGCCGTCGACGCCGGCTTCCTTGGCGTCGCTGATGAAGCGGTCCACGCCGTAGTAGTGGATGGGGTTGAAGTAGCCCATCAGCACCAGCGGAGTGGTCTGGTTGCCGGCTCGGAATTCACGAACCATCTGCAGGGTCCTGGCCAGGTTCTGCTTGCCGGCCAGGGCACGGATGTTGGCCAGTTGGATGGACGGGCCATCGGCCATCGGGTCGGTGAAGGGCATGCCCAGTTCGATGACGTCGGCACCGGCTTCCGGCAGGCCCTTGAGGATGGCCAGGGAGGCGTCGTAGTTCGGGTCGCCGGCGGTGACGAAGGTCACCAGGGCGGCGCGGTTCTGCTGTTTCAGTTCGGCAAAGCGGGTCTGCAGGCGGCTCATGCTTTCTGCTCCTGTTGCATGTGGTGCATAACGGTCTGCATGTCCTTGTCGCCTCGGCCGGAGAGGTTCACCACCATCAGGTGGTCCTTCGGCAGCTTCGGTGCGCGCTTGAACACTTCAGCCAGGGCGTGGGAGCTCTCCAGCGCCGGGATGATGCCTTCCAGGCGGCAGCAGGTGTGGAAGGCTTCCAGGGCTTCGTGGTCGGTGATCGAGGTGTACTCGACGCGGCCGATATCGTGCAGCCAGGCGTGTTCCGGGCCGATGCCGGGGTAGTCCAGGCCGGCGGAGATGGAGTGGGCGTCGATGATCTGGCCGTCTTCGTCCTGCAGCAGGAAGGTGCGGTTGCCGTGCAGCACGCCCGGTACGCCGCCGTTCAGGCTGGCCGCGTGCTTGCCGGTCTCGATGCCGTGGCCGGCGGCTTCCACGCCGACGATCTTCACCGAAGCGTCATCGAGGAACGGGTGGAACAGGCCCATGGCGTTGGAGCCGCCGCCGATGCAGGCGACCAGCGAATCGGGCAGGCGACCTTCCTTCTCGGCCAGCTGCTCGCGGGTTTCCTTGCCGATCACCGCCTGGAAGTCGCGGACCATGGCCGGGTACGGGTGCGGACCGGCGACGGTGCCGATCAGGTAGAAGGTGCTGTCGACGTTGGTCACCCAGTCGCGCAGGGCTTCGTTCATGGCGTCCTTCAGGGTGCCGGTGCCGGCGGTGACCGGGATCACTTCGGCGCCGAGCAGCTTCATGCGGAAGACGTTGGCCTGCTGGCGGTCGATGTCGGTGGTGCCCATGTAGATCACGCACTGCAGGCCGAAGCGGGCGGCCACGGTGGCGGTGGCCACGCCGTGCATGCCGGCGCCGGTCTCGGCGATGATGCGTTTCTTGCCCATGCGCTTGGCCAGGAGGATCTGGCCGATGCAGTTGTTGATCTTGTGCGCGCCGGTGTGGTTCAGCTCTTCGCGCTTGAGGTAGATCTTCGCGCCGCCGAAGTGCTCGGTCAGGCGCTCGGCGAAGTACAGCGGGCTCGGGCGACCGACGTAGTCGCGCTGGAAGTAGGCCAGCTCCTTCTGGAATTCCGGATCGTCCTTGGCCTTTTCATATTCGCGGGCCAGGTCGTGGATCAGCGGCATCAGGGTTTCGGCGACGTATTGCCCGCCGAAGCTGCCGAAGAGGCCCTTGGTATCGGGGCCGGTGCGCAGAGAGGTCATGCTGGACTCCTGTTTCTGCACCCTTCGCGCTTCGGCGAGGGGCTGGGGAAGAGGGTTGATGGCGCCATTCTACCCCTGGCGAGGTGACGGAAAAGCGATTAGATTGCCATTATCTGTCAGAAAAACTCACAAATAACCATGAGCCGCGACCTGCCGCCATTGAATGCCCTTCGCGCCTTCGAGGCCGCCGCCCGACTGCAGAGCATCAGTCGTGCTGCGGAAGAGCTGCACGTCACCCACGGCGCCGTGAGCCGGCAGGTGCGGATGCTCGAGGAAGAGCTGGGCATCGCCCTGTTCAGCAAGGATGGTCGCGGCGTAAAACTCACGGATGCCGGCCAGCGTCTGCGCGATGCCGCCGGTGATGCCTTCGAGCGTCTGCGCAGCGCCTACGCCGACCTGCAGAAACGCAGCGAGGAGGCGCCCTTTGTCCTCGGCTGCCCGGGCAGCCTGCTGGCGCGCTGGTTCATTCCACGCCTGGACCGGCTCAACCGTGAACTTCCCGAACTGCGTCTGCAGCTCTCGGCCAGCGAGGGCGAGCTGGACCCGCGCCGTCCTGGCGTGGATGCCACCCTGTGTTTCGCCGAGCCGCCCTGGCCCGCGGACATGCGGGTGTTCGAGCTGGCCGCCGAATCCATCGGCCCGGTGCTGAGCCCGCGCTATGTCCACTACGACGCGCTGGCCAGCGCCGCCCCTGCCGCGTTGCTGGATGAGGCTGTGCTGCACACGGTGTCGCGGCCCCAGGCGTGGCCGCAGTGGGCCGCTGCCCAGGGGCTGGACCCGGCCCGCCTGCGCCTGGGCCAGGGCTTCGAGCATCTCTACTACCTGCTGGAGGCGGCTGTGGCCGGACTGGGCGTGGCCATCGCCCCGCAGCAGCTGGTCGCCGACGAACTCGCCTCCGGCCGCCTGGTGGCGCCTTGGGGCTTCGTCGAAACCCCGGCGCGCCTGGCGCTCTGGGTGCAGGCGCGGCAGCTGGACCGTCGCGCCGAACGCCTGGCCGACTGGTTGCGCAAGGAGTTGGCGGGCCGATAGCGGCATTCTTGGCTAGCCTTGCTGGGGAACCCACTCGTGCCCGGCACAGGAGATACACCATGTCTGATCACCGCACCTACAAGAAGATCGAGATAGTCGGCTCCTCACGCACCAGCATCGACGACGCGATCACCAATGCCATCGGCGAAGCGTCGAGGACGATCCGCAACATGGACTGGTTCGAAGTCGTGGACACCCGTGGACATATCGAAAACGGCAAGGTGGCGCACTTCCAGGTGACCCTGAAGATCGGCTTCCGCATCAGCGACAGCTGAGGCGTCGCCCGATCCCACGCGGGAGAGCGAGGTGACGCCGGCTCTCCCGCTCCTGAATTCGGCCAGGCCTGGCCGTTCGCTCCCGGCTGGCCCAATCCTTACCTTCTGGTGCCCTGGTTACCGAAAAGTGCCTTCTGGCGGCCTTGGGCGCCAATCCCTAGAGTAAGACCTACTGATTCACTCGGATAAGGCTCCACGCCTTTCCCCTGCCAAGGTCTTGCTTATGTCTGTCCTCTCCAAGCTGCCCCTTTCCGTCCTCGATCTGGCCCCCGTGCGCGACCACGGCGGCGCCACCCAGGCCCTGCACAATTCCCTGGAGCTGGCGCGCCACGTCGAAAACCTGGATTTCTCGCGCTTCTGGGTGGCCGAGCACCACAACATGGAAGGCATCGCCAGTTCCGCGACCGCCGTGCTGCTCGCCTACCTGGCCGGTGGTACGTCGCGCATCCGCCTGGGTTCCGGGGGCATCATGCTGCCCAACCATGCGCCACTGGTGGTTGCCGAACAGTTCGGCACCCTCGCCAGCCTCTATCCGGGCCGCATCGAGTTGGGCCTTGGTCGCGCGCCGGGGGCTGACCACCTCACCGCCCGAGCCCTGCGCCGCGACCGCCTGGGCAGCGCCGACGACTTCCCCCAGGACGTCGAAGAACTGCAGATGCTCCTCGGCCCGCGCCAGCCGGAGCAGAAGGTGATCGCCATGCCGGGCGTGGACACCAATGTGCCCATCTGGCTGCTCGGCTCCAGCCTGTTCAGTGCCCAGCTGGCCGGGCAGAAAGGCCTACCGTACGCCTTCGCCTCGCACTTCGCGCCGCGCTACATGCATGAGGCGATTCGCGTCTACCGCAATCACTTCCGCCCCTCGGCGGTGCTGGATAAACCCTATGTGATGCTGGGTGTGCCGCTGGTGGCGGCGCCCACCGACGAAGAGGCGGAATTCCTCGCCACCACGGTGTACCAGCGGGTCCTGGCGCTGATTCGCGGCGAAAGCCTGGTATTGCGCCCGCCGGTGGAAAGCATGGCGGGTCGCTGGCTGCCCCATGAGAAGGAGGCGGTGGGGAGTTTCCTGGCCATGGCCATGGTGGGCGGTCCGGAGAAGATCCGTGCGCGCCTGCAGGTGCTGCTGGAGCAGACCGATGCCGACGAGCTGATCTTCACCTGCGACCTCTACCAGCACGAGCACCGGCTCAGGGCATTCGACATCCTCGCCAGCCTGCGCGACTGAAACCTGCTGGCGGCCAGGGTAGCCGCGTTCAATTCAGAAGGGGCCGCAGCGCGGGAAGATCTCCTGGCGCGCCAGCACGTTGCGCTGGTCGTCGTAGAGCCAGGCCCTGGGCTGGTTAGCGGCGTTCCGTGCTTCCACGCGGTAGCGCTTGCCGGCCTCGAAGTTGTCGTAGTGCAGCTCCATGTAGCAGGTGATGATGGTGGGCTCGGCGTTCATGCCCAAGCCGCCACCGCCGCCACCGGCCTCGAACTGGTAGCGCAGCTCCAGCTCATGCCTGCCGGGCATTACCTGGTAGTAGCGGCCGTCGCCCCAGCGCTTGTCGTCGAGGCGGTTGGCCATGAGGGTGTCGCTGGGCTCGGGGGAGATGTCGATCCACGCCATCCGCGGATCGGGTTCGGGCAGCTTGCTGGCGCAGGCGGAGAGGCTGGCCAGCAGCGTCAGGGCCAACAGCGTGCGCATGGAAGAAACTCCTGATGGGTATGGTGCGTTCAGCATACGCCCATGCCGGAGAGTTCAGACATCACCGCAGCGACTTTCCCGTGCCTTGGCGACTTCCTGGTTGCGTTCGTCATACAGCCGCGCCCAGGGGCGGAAACCGATACCACCTGCATGCAGCAGATAGCGTTCGCCTGCCGCGAAGTCGGTAAAGGCCAGCTTGAGCAGGCAGGTGCGCCGATAACTCTCACTACCCTGGCCGATGTCGTGGCCGCCCACGTCGAACTCCAGGCGCACCTCCAGTTCGTGCCGGCCCGGCGTGACCTGGAAGTAGCGCGGGTCGGAGAGTGCCTTGTCATCCACCCGGCTGGCCTGGATGCTCTGGCCTTCCTGCTTGTGCAGGGCGATCCAGGCCTGGTTCGGGTCGGGGCTGGGCAGCATCAGGGCGCAACCGCCAAGGCTGAGAAGCGGCAGAAAAAGCAGCAGAGGGCGCATGGAAGGCTCCAACAGGCCAGTAGTGGTGGATGGCTCCGATGCGCTAGTGTCGCGGCATGCTGACCACCCTTCTTATCGAACTGCTTGACCGCATCCGCAGGCCCTGGGTTCCCCTGCTGGGCGCCGCGCTGCTGAGCGGTTGCTCCAGCCTGGATTACTACGGCCAGTTGGCACGTGGGCAGCTCGCCCTGCTGCACGCCCGCCAGCCGGTGCAAGCGCTGATCGACGATCCCGCGCAACCGCAAGTGCTGCGTCAGCGCCTGGCACTCACCCAGCAGGCGCGGACCTTCGCCAGTGATTCGCTGGGGCTTCCGGACAATGGCAGCTACCGCGTCTATGCCGATATCCAGCGGCCCTACGTGGTGTGGAACCTGTTCGCCACGCCGGAGTTCTCCCTGCAGCCGCAAACCCACTGCTTTCCCATTGCAGGTTGTGTCGCCTATCGCGGCTACTACCAGTTGGGTCGTGCCAGGGGCGCCGCCGCCTTGCTCCGGCAGCAAGGGTTGGAGACCTGGGTCGGCGGCGTCGAGGCCTATTCCACCCTGGGCTGGTTCGACGACCCGCTGCTCAACACCATGCTGCGCTGGAATGACGACCGCCTTGCGGCGCTGATCTTCCACGAACTGGCCCACCAGCAGCTCTATGTGCCGGGGGATACGGCGTTCAACGAGTCCTTCGCCAGCTTCGTCGAGCGTGAAGGCCTGAGCCAGTGGCGCGCCAGCCGTGGTCTTGCTACCCGGGGCGATGAGGATGCCCGGCGCCGGGACGCCCTGACCCGCCTGGTGCTGGACGCCCGCGAACGCCTGCAACGCCTTTACGCCAGCGGCTTTCCGCCCGAGCGCATGCGCCAGGCCAAGGCCGAGGAATTCGAGCGCCTGCGCCGCGATTATCGCGTCATGCGCGACCGCGATTGGGGCGGCTACAACCGCTTCGATGCCTGGATGGAAGGGCCGATGAACAACGCCAAGCTGCTGCCCTTCGGGCTCTATGACCAGTGGATACCGGCTTTCGCCGCGCTGTTCCGCGAGGCGGGTGGGAACTGGCAAGCCTTCTACCGGCGCGCTGCAGAGCTGGGGGAGATGCCTCAGCAGGAACGCACACGAGCACTGGAAAGCCTGGCGGCGAACCGCTAGAACTTGCCTGGCTGGCTGTCAGTCCAACGGCCAGGACAACAAGGAAATGGAGTCGGCGATGAGAAGAATGGCTGTAGTCCTGATGCTGGGCGTGTTGGCGGGCACCGCCGTGGCGGCACCCAAGCCCTGCGAGGAGCTGAAGCAGGAAATCGAAGTGAAGATCCAGGCCGCCGGGGTCACCAGCTACACCCTGGAGATAGTCCCCAACGCCGAAGTGAAGGACCAGAGCATGGTGGTCGGCTCCTGCGAGAACGGCACCAAAAAGATCATCTACCAGCGCAATGGGGATTGATTCGTCACGGGGGACCGCCTTGTAGAAGCGAATTCATTCGCGAAAGGCCGTGTTGCGGCCCCTCCTTGAAATCTGCCTGGGCAGGTCTTCGATCTGCATCGCGATTGAAATCGCTTCCACAAAATGCGGCCTCTCGTCGTCGGCCTTTTCACCCAAACGCCCGTCTCAGCTCTTCCAGGCTGGCGAAGTAGTAGGCCGGCGCTTCGCCCATCAATTCCTCGCGGCTGCCGAAGCCGTAACCCACGCCCGCCCCGTGCACGCCATTGCGGCTCGCGCCGATCAGGTCGTGCTTGCGGTCGCCGATCATCAGGGTATCGGCAGGGTCCAGGCGCTCCTCTTCCAGCAGGTGGGCGATCAGCTCCACCTTGTTGGTGCGGGTACCGTCCAGTTCGCTACCGTAGATGTGCTTGAAGTGCCGGTCGAAGCCGAAGTGCCGGGCGATTTCGCGGGCGAAGACCGTCGGCTTGCTGGTGGCGATGAACAGGGTGCGGCCCTGTTCGCGCAGGCGTTCGAGCAAGGCATCGATACCGTCGAACACGCGGTTCTCATAGAGCCCGGTGACCTTGAAGCGGTCGCGGTAGTGGTTCACCGCTTCCCAGGCGCGTTCCTCGGGGAGGTCGTAGGTCTGCATGAAGCACTGCAGCAGCGGCGGGCCGATGAAGTGCTCCAGCTTCGCCAGGTCCGGCTCGTGGATGTCCAGTTTGCCCAGCGCGTACTGCACCGAGCGGGTGATGCCCTCGCGTGGGTCGGTAAGGGTGCCGTCGAGGTCGAAGAGTATGTTGCGGTAATCCAACTCAGCCCCCGTAGCCTTCGGCGATGTGAAGGTCCTTCAGTTTCACGTAGTTGGCCGCGCTGTAGGTGAAGAAGGCCTTTTCCTTGTCGCTCAGCGGGCGGGCCTGTTTCACCGGGCTGCCGACGTAGAGGTAGCCGCTTTCCAGGCGCTTGCCCGGCGGCACCAGGCTGCCGGCGCCGAGCACCACGTCGTCATCGATCACCGCGCCGTCCATGACGATGCTGCCCATGCCGATCAGCACCCGGCTGCCGACCTTGCAGCCGTGCAGCAGCGCCTTGTGGCCGATGGTCACGTCGTCACCGATTTCCAGCGGATAGCCGTCGGGGTTGAAGGGACCGGCGTGGGTGATGTGCAGCACGCTGCCGTCCTGCACGCTGGTGCGCGCGCCAATGCGGATGCGGTGCATGTCGCCACGGATGGTCACCAGCGGCCAGACCGAGCTGTCGTCGCCCAGCTGCACGTCGCCGATGACCACGGCGGAGGCATCGACGAAGACCCGTTCGCCGAGCTGGGGGCGGATGCCCTGGTAGGTTCTGATCGGGTTCATAGAGATTCCTGAGGCTGCGTCAGCCGGCGATTGTAATTAAGATGGCTGCCATTCGGGCTGTGTCTCGTCTCCTCGTGCAGCCCGCCCTTCCTCGAATACAGGTGAATGCCGTGACCCTGAGCAATCCCCTCCTGCAAGACTTCGACCTGCCGCCCTACTCCGCCATTCGTCCGGAACATGTCGAACCGGCCGTCGACCAGATTCTCGCCGACAACCGCGCCGCCATCGCCGAACTGCTTGAACGCCAGGATGGCACCCCCACCTGGCGGGGGCTGGTGCTGGCGCTGGACGAACTGGGCGAGCGCCTGGGTCGGGCCTGGAGCCCGGTGAGCCACCTGAATGCCGTGTGCAACAACCCCGAGTTGCGCAATGCCTACGAGGCGTGCCTGCCCAAACTGTCCGAATACTGGACGGAAATGGGCCAGAACCGTGCGCTGTTCCAGGCCTACGAGGCACTGGCCGGCGGTCCCGAAGCTGCCGGTTTCGACGTGGCGCAGAAGACCATCCTCGACCACGCACTGCGCGACTTCCGCCTGTCCGGCATCGACCTGCCGGCCGACAAGCAGCAGCGTTACGGCGAAATCCAGATGAAGCTGTCGGAACTCGGCAGCCGCTTCTCCAACCAGCTGCTGGACGCCACCCAGGCCTGGACCAAGCAGGTCCACGACGAAGCAGCCCTGGCCGGCCTCACCGATTCGGCCAAGGCACAGATGAAACAGGCCGCCGAGGCCAAGGGCCTGGACGGCTGGCTGATCACCCTGGAATTCCCCAGCTACTACGCGGTGATGACCTACGCCGACGACCGCGCTTTGCGCCAGGAGGTCTACACCGCCTACAGCACCCGCGCCTCCGACCAGGGGCCGAATGCCGGGCAGAACGACAATGGCCCGGTGATGGCCGAAATCCTTGACCTGCGCCAGGAACTGGCCCGGCTGCTGGGCTTCGAGCACTTCGCCGACCTCTCCCTTGCCACCAAGATGGCCGAGTCCACCCCGCAGGTGCTGGGCTTCCTCCGCGATCTCGCCAAGCGCAGCAAGCCATTCGCCGCCAAGGACCTGGAAGAGCTCAAGGCCTTCGCCGCCGAGCGCGGCGTGAGCGACCTGCAGAGCTGGGACGTGGGCTACTTCAGCGAGAAGCTGCGCGAGCAGCGCTACAGCATTTCCCAGGAAGCCCTGCGCGCCTACTTCCCCGTCGACAAGGTGCTGTCCGGCCTGTTCACCATCGTGCAGAAGCTCTACGGCATCGAAATCCGCGAGCTGTCCGGCTTCGATACCTGGCACCCGGACGTGCGCCTGTTCGAGATCAGCGAGAACGGCCAGCACGTCGGCCGCTTCTTCTTCGATCTCTATGCCCGTGCCAACAAACGCGGCGGCGCCTGGATGGACGGCGCCCGCGACAAGCGCCGCAATGCCGGTGGCGAACTGGTGAGCCCGGTGGCCAACCTGGTCTGCAACTTCACGCCGGCTGTGGGCGACAAACCGGCCCTGCTGACCCATGACGAAGTCACCACCCTCTTCCACGAGTTCGGCCACGGCCTGCACCACCTGCTGACCCGCGTCGAGCATGCCGGTGCATCCGGCATCAATGGCGTGGCCTGGGACGCGGTGGAGCTGCCCAGCCAGTTCATGGAGAACTGGTGCTGGGAACCGGAAGGCCTGGCGCTGATCTCCGGCCACTACCAGACTGGCGAGCCGCTGCCCCAGGACCTGCTGGACAAGATGCTGGCGGCGAAGAACTTCCAGTCCGGCCTGATGATGGTGCGCCAGCTGGAGTTCTCCCTGTTCGACTTCGAACTGCATGCCACCCACGGCGACGGCCGCAGTGTCCTCGACGTGCTGGAGGCGGTCCGCTCCGAAGTCGCGGTGATGCGTCCGCCGGCGTTCAACCGCTTCGCCAACAGCTTCGCGCACATCTTCGCCGGCGGTTACGCAGCCGGTTACTACAGCTACAAGTGGGCGGAAGTGCTGTCTGCCGATGCCTTCTCCCGCTTCGAGGAAGAGGGTGTGCTCAATCCGGCCACCGGCCGCGCATTCCGCGAGGCCATCCTGGCCCGTGGCGGTTCCCAGGAGCCCATGGTGCTGTTCGTCGACTTCCGTGGTCGCGAGCCCTCCATCGACGCCCTGTTGCGCCACAGCGGCCTGACGGAGGACGCAGCATGACTGCCACACCGAAACGCTTCATCGCCGGCGCCGTGTGCCCGGCATGCAGCGAGATGGACAAGATCCAGATGTGGGAAGAGGACGGTGTGCCGCACCGCCAGTGCGTGGCCTGCGGCTACGCCGACACCCTGAATGCCCAGGGCCAGTCGGTGCCGAAGGAACTGGGCACCCGGGTCAACCAGGTGAAGCCGAAGGTGGCCGATCCCAAGGTGCAGTCGGTGCAGTTCTTCCCCAATCCCAAGCTGAAGAAGCCCAGCGAGTAAGCACGAGGCCAAGGCGGGCGCATGTGGCACCTGGTTTGTGGTGATGTGGCGGCGCAAGGCGTAACCCGCGTCATCGGCGAGGACGTCGCCGCCCGCGCGTTGCGTGTGCTGCGTGACGACCTGGCGGTTGGGCCGCTGGTGGATGTCGAGACGCCGCCCTGCTCGGTCCGTGCGCAGTTCTGGCTGGATGTCTGGCCCGGTGCGGTGACGCCGCGGCCGGATTTCGCCACGGACCTCTGTGCCGATGCCGATTGGCTCGCCGCGCTGAAACGGCAGGATCGACCGGTCACCGTCTGGCATGGCGACAGCTGTTCCGAACAACTTCTGCTGGCCCGTGTCGCGGCCGCCCTGGAAGGCAGCGACCTGCCGTTCCGGGAGGTGCCTTGCGGCACCGGCGACAGCCGCGTCGGGAGGCGCCGCGCGGTAGGCATGATCGCCCCCGCCGAAATGGGCGCGTATTTCCTGCCGAAGCCGGTCGATGCCGGGCGCAAGGCGTTGCTCGCCAGCCAGTGGCGCGCCGCCGTGGCCGGCAATGCCGATATCCGCCGCTGGCAAAAGGGCGATTTCCAGGGTGAGGACCATCGTCAGATAGACGCCATCCTCCTCGGCGCCTGCACACCGGACTGGCGGCCACTGGCGCGGGTGATGGCGGAGTTGATGGGGCGGAGCGACGGCTTCTTTGTCACGGACTTCTTCGCCTACTGGCGCGCCCGCGAGCTGGCCGCACAGGGGCATCTCGAACTGGGCGGGTCCCCTGGCCAGCATGGCTACGGTGGGCTGACTGTTCGCCTCTCCGGACGATAGTTCATTGCATGTCAATCAGTTCCGTAGGTTGGTCCGAGGAACGAGGCCCAACGCTGCTCAGCCAGGCCGCCGCGTTGGGTTTCGCAAGCTCGCGGAGCGCCGTCCTTGTAGAAGGGCGAATTCATTCGCCAGGCAGACCGCAGGTCTGCAATTGCGAACGCCCAGCTAGCCGGAACCTCCCTCTCCCCCAGCCCCTCTCCCAGAGGGAGAGGGGGCCTGAATCCCTGCCACGGCAGACGCACCGCCCGGCAGAATCCGACTGGTCGCAGGAAGAATCTCCATATACTGTATAGATATACAGTTTGTGGAGTCCCCCCATGTCCGTCCCTCTCCCACCTCGCGGCCGTGGTACGGCCAGCAACCCCTTCAATCGCTTCGCACCGATCACGTCGGTGGCGATGGACGACGGCTGGTTCCAGGAAGTCCCGCCCAGCCGCGCGACCGAAGTCCGGCAGGAAACCGCGAAGAGCATCATCACCCGCAACCAGTCGCCGGACCTGCCCTTCGACCGTTCGGTGAACCCCTATCGTGGCTGCGAGCATGGCTGCATCTACTGCTATGCCCGACCCAGCCATGCCTACTGGGACATGTCGCCGGGGCTGGATTTCGAGACCCGGCTGATCGCCAAGACCAATGCTATCGCCCTGCTCGAACAGCAGCTCTCCAAGCCGGGTTACCAGTGCGCGCCGATCAACCTCGGGTCCAACACCGATCCTTACCAGCCCATCGAACGCGAGTACCGCCTCACCCGCCAGACCCTCGAAGTGCTGCTGCGCTACCGCCACCCGGTGACCATCGTCACCAAGGGCTCGCTGGTACTGCGCGACCTCGACCTGCTCGGCGAACTGGCGGAGCAGAACCTGGTGGCGGTGATGATCAGCCTCACCACCCTGGACGACGAACTGAAGCGCACCCTGGAGCCTCGCGCCGCCGCTCCGTCGGCGCGCCTGCGGGCGATCCGTGTGCTCAGTGAACACCGCATTCCGGTGGGGGTGCTCTGTTCGCCGATGATCCCGATGATCAATGACATGGAACTGGAGAGCCTGCTGGAAGCGGCTCGGGATAATGGTGCGCGGCAGGCGAACTACATGCTGTTGCGTCTGCCCAGGGAGGTGGGACCGCTGTTCGAGGAATGGCTCCAGGCGCACTACCCGCAGCGCGCCGCCCATGTGATGAGCATCATTCGCCAGTGCCGGGGCGGGGAAATCTACGACAGCCGCTTTGGTCACCGCTTCAAGGGCCAGGGGCCTTTCGCCGAACTGCTGGCGCAGCGCTTTGCCGTGGCCATCCGCAAGCTGGGACTGAACCGGCGACGCGACTATGAACTGGATTGTTCGCGCTTCTGTCCGCCTGGCGGACAGATGGCGTTGCTTTGAGGTGTGACTCGACGGGCTGTAACGACAGTCCTGTAGGAATTCAAATGCCGACAATCAGTGGATAATTGGCGGCAGAACAGACAATTCCTACGATGACCGAGGTTGGCAGCATGAGCAACGAGCACGACAAGCAACGTGGTGAGAGTGCGGAAGAGGCCCTGCGCAACATAGTCGAGGGCTTACAGCGGTTCCGCGACGAAGTCTTTCCACAACAGGAAGAACTGTTCAAGAAGCTTGCCCATGAGCAGAAACCCCGCGCCATGTTCATCACCTGCGCCGACTCGCGGATCGTCCCCGAGCTGATCACCCAGAGCTCGCCCGGCGATCTGTTCGTCACCCGTAACGTCGGCAACGTGGTGCCGCCGTACGGCCAGATGAATGGCGGCGTTTCGACGGCCATCGAGTTCGCGGTGATGGCCCTCGGTGTGCACCACATCATCATCTGCGGCCACTCCGACTGCGGCGCGATGAAGGCGGTGATGGACCCGCAGACCCTGGAGCGCATGCCCACGGTAAAGGCCTGGCTGCGCCATGCCGAGGTGGCCAAGGTGGTGGTCCAGGAAAACTGCGGCTGCGTCAGCCACGAGTCCCTGTCAGTGCTCACCGAGGAAAACGTGGTGGCCCAGCTGGACCACCTGCGCACCCACCCTTCGGTGGCGGCGCGCCTGGCCAGCGGCCAGCTGTTCATCCATGGCTGGGTCTATGACATCGAGACGTCCGTCATCAAGGCCTACGATGCCGAGCTGGGGCGCTTCCGCGCGATCGGTGACGGCCCGCTGCCAATGGCCACGCCACGGCCGCGCTACCTGGCGGATTGACGAAAAAAGGGGCTGCCGGTGCGGCCCTTTCTTATTCCTGCGGGAGTGAATTCATCCGCGATTGAAATCGCTCCCACAGGGTATGGCGTAGCCCGCGAAGATTTCAGCTGGCGGAGCGCTGGCCCTGGTTCAGCTCCAGGCCGACGCCCAGTTGCTGGGACATGCACGGCCAGCGTTTCCAGGCTTCCTCCACCTTGGGGTCGTGCAGTTGCTGGCGATAGGCCCGGGCCGAGGGCTGGCTGAACACTTCGTCGTCCAGCAGGCCGTCCACGGCATGGTGCACGGCTTCATCCAGCTGGTTGGCGAAGGGTTCGCCGATCAGGTTGTGGGCGATCAGATTGGCCACCGTGGTATCCAGCGGGATCAGCGGCTGGCCGAAGTGCAGGATGTAGCGGTCATTGACCTCTTCCACCAGGCGATGCGCCAGGTAGGCCTCGTCGAGCAGGCCCTCCAGGCCTTCGTGGCCGGCCATCAGGGCCGGGGGCTGCAGGAAGAACTGTTCGGCGACCCGGAGCACCGGCCTGATGCGGGCTTCGATCCCGGCTTCACGGGCGACATTGGCGGCGGCATCCAGCACGTCCGGGACCTGTTCCACATAGGCAGCGATGAAACGGGCGAGCACGCCCTGGGCATCCTCTTCCGGAAGACGAATGGCGGGGTGCAGGCTGGCGACCTGGGCTTCCAGTATCCGGGTCAGTTGGGAGGAGGCGACTTCGTTCTGGAGAGCGCGCTGGATGAGTTCGCGCAGTGCGGCGGTGTTCATGACTGCTCCTGAAAAGGACATGGCGGTGGCAGGTGAATGAAAAGTTGAAGACAAGACCTTAGCTCGCTGAGCGGAACTGCTAAGACTGGATTGTCATAATTTCCAAGTGGTTATTCGGGCGGGCTATAACAGCACTTTGCCATCTGCTCGCGACCCGTGCCACCCGTGGCGTTTAGGACAAGGCTTACGCGGCTTCAGCCATTTCTTCGGTCGCGTTGCGCACCGGAAGTCCCTGTCTATACTCCGACTCGAAAGGCATTACCTGATGGAACCCGACTGTGCACCTGCGTGCCGAGGTCGGCGGTCCGAGTTTGGTAGTCCGGGCAGCCGTCCCCAAGCCGTTGGCCCAGCCGGCGGGATAACAAGAACGAGAAGGGGAACCCGCAATGATGCGACATCCACGAGTCTGGATGGGACTCCTGCTGCTGTCTGTTCTCAGCCAGGCGGAGGCTGCCTGGACAGTCAACATGGCGCCTGGTGCAACCGAGGTCAGCCGCACCGTTTTCGATCTGCACATGACCATCTTCTGGATCTGCGTCGTCATTGGCGTCGTGGTCTTCGGTGCCATGTTCTGGTCGATGATCATCCACCGCCGCTCCACCGGCCAGCAGCCGGCGCACTTCCACGAAAGCACCACGGTTGAAATCCTCTGGACCGTCGTGCCCTTCGTCATCCTTGTGCTGATGGCGGTGCCGGCGACCAAGACCCTGATCGACATCTACGACACCTCCGAATCCGGACTGGATGTGCAGATCACTGGCTACCAGTGGAAATGGCACTACAAGTACCTGGGCCAGGACGTGGAGTTCTTCAGCAACCTGTCCACGCCCGCCGAGCAGATCCACAACCAGGCGCCGAAGGACGAGCACTACCTGCTGGAAGTCGACGAGCCGCTGGTTGTGCCGGTGGGCACCAAGGTGCGCTTCCTGATCACCGCCGCCGACGTGATCCACTCCTGGTGGGTGCCGGCGCTGGCGGTGAAGAAGGACGCCATTCCCGGCTTCGTCAACGAATCCTGGACGCGCATCGAGAAGCCCGGCCTCTACCGTGGCCAGTGCACCGAGCTGTGCGGCAAGGACCACGGCTTCATGCCCATCGTGGTCGAAGCCAAGTCCCAGGAGGACTTCGCCAAATGGCTGGCGGCTCGCAAGGAAGAGACCGTCAAGCAGAAGGAGCTGACCGACAAGGAATGGACCCTGGAGGAACTGGTCGAGCGGGGTGACAAGGTCTATCACACCGCCTGCGCCGCCTGTCACCAGGCCGAGGGCCAGGGCCTGCCGCCCATGTTCCCGGCACTCAAGGGGTCGAAGATCGCCACCGGTCCCAAGGCCGACCACCTGAACATCGTCTTCCACGGCAAGCAGGGCACTGCCATGGCCGCTTTCGGCAAGCAGCTGTCCGAAGTCGATATCGCCGCCGTCATCACCTACGAGCGCAATGCCTGGGGTAACAACACCGGGGACATGGTGACTCCGAAGGAAGTGCTGGCCCTGAAACAGGCGGAAAGCCAATGAAGAAGACACCGGCCTATAGGGAGACTGACATGAGTGCAGTGATCGACCACGATCATGCCGGGCATGATCACCACCACGGCCCGGCCAAGGGGCTGATGCGCTGGGTGCTCACCACCAACCACAAGGACATCGGCACCATGTACCTGTGGTTCAGCTTCGCCATGTTCCTCCTCGGGGGGTCCATGGCGATGGTGATCCGCGCCGAGTTGTTCCAGCCCGGCCTGCAGATCGTGCAGCCGGAATTCTTCAACCAGATGACCACCATGCACGGCCTGATCATGGTGTTCGGTGCGGTGATGCCGGCCTTCGTCGGCCTCGCCAACTGGATGATCCCGCTGATGATCGGCGCGCCGGACATGGCCCTGCCGCGCATGAACAACTTCAGCTTCTGGCTGCTGCCGGCGGCCTTCGGCCTGCTGGTCAGCACCCTGTTCAGCGCCGGTGGCGGACCGAACTTCGGCTGGACCTTCTACGCGCCGCTATCGACCACCTACGCGCCGGAGAGCGTCACCTATTTCATCTTCGCCATCCACCTGATGGGCATCAGCTCGATCATGGGCGCGATCAACGTGATCGCCACCATCCTCAACCTGCGTGCCCCGGGCATGACCCTGATGAAGATGCCGCTGTTCGTCTGGACCTGGCTGATCACCGCCTTCCTGCTGATCGCGGTGATGCCGGTGCTGGCCGGCTGCGTGACCATGATGCTGATGGACATCCACTTCGGCACCAGCTTCTTCAGCGCAGCAGGCGGCGGTGACCCGGTGCTGTTCCAGCACGTGTTCTGGTTCTTCGGCCACCCCGAGGTGTACATCATGATCCTGCCCGCCTTCGGTGCGGTCAGCTCGATCATCCCGGCCTTCAGCCGCAAGCCGCTGTTCGGCTACACCTCGATGGTCTACGCCACCGCGTCCATCGCTTTCCTGTCGTTCATCGTCTGGGCGCACCACATGTTCACCGTGGGCATCCCGCTGACCGGTGAGCTGTTCTTCATGTTCGCCACCATGCTGATCGCCGTGCCCACTGGGGTGAAGGTGTTCAACTGGGTGACCACCATGTGGGAAGGCTCGCTGACCTTCGAGACGCCCATGCTGTTCGCAGTGGCCTTCGTCATCCTGTTCACCATCGGCGGCTTCTCCGGCCTGATGCTGGCCATCGCCCCGGCGGACTTCCAGTACCACGACACCTACTTCGTGGTGGCTCACTTCCACTACGTGCTGGTGCCCGGCGCCATCTTCGGCATCTTCGCCTCGGCCTACTACTGGCTGCCGAAGTGGACCGGCCACATGTACGACGAGACCCTCGGCAAGCTGCATTTCTGGCTGAGCTTCGTCGGCATGAACATGGCGTTCTTCCCCATGCACTTCGTGGGGCTGGCGGGCATGCCACGGCGGATTCCGGACTACAACCTGCAGTTCGCCGACTTCAACATGATCTCGTCCATCGGTGCCTTCAGCTTCGGCGCCACCCAGTTCCTCTTCCTGTTCATCGTCATCAAGTGCATCCGTGGCGGCAAGAAAGCCCCGGCCAAACCCTGGGACGGTGCCGAGGGCCTGGAGTGGACCGTGCCGTCGCCGGCGCCCTACCACACCTTCAGCACGCCGCCGGAAGTGAAGTGAGATGAGCGGGGAAATGAGCACTCGCCGCCTGATCCAGCGCCTGCTGTTGCTGGTGGTGGTGATGTTCGCCTTCGGTTTTGCCCTGGTGCCGATCTACGACGTGATGTGCCAGGCCTTCGGCATCAACGGCAAGACCACCGGGTCGGCCTACGAGGGGGCGCAGAACGAAGACCAGCAGCGCCAGGTGCGGGTGCAGTTCCTCGCCACCAACGCGGCGGGAATGAGCTGGGAATTCCGCCCCAGGGCGGATGACCTGGTGGTGCACCCGGGGGCGAGCAACGAGATGCTGTTCATCGCCTACAACCCCACCGACAAGCCGATGACGGCCCAGGCCATTCCCAGCGTGGCGCCGTCGAAGGCGGCGGCGTTCTTCCACAAGACCGAATGCTTCTGTTTCACCCAGCAGGTCCTTCAGCCTGGCCAGCGCATCGAGATGCCGGTGCGCTTCATCGTCGACCGCGACCTGCCGGCCGATGTGCATCACCTGACCCTCGCTTACACGCTGTTCGATATCACTGCCCGCAAGCCACCAGTCGCCAGGAATGACGGCTGACGGGCCGATAAGGAGAACAACAACGATGGCTAGTCACGAGCACTATTACGTTCCGGCCCAGAGCAAGTGGCCGATCATTGCCACCATCGGCCTGCTGGTCACGGTCTATGGCGTGGGCACCTGGTTCAACGATCTCAAGGCGGCGCGCCCGGAATCCAACGGGCCGATCATCTTCTTCGTTGGCGGCCTGATCCTGGCCTACATGCTGTTCGGCTGGTTCGGCAATGTCATCCGTGAGAGCCGCGGCGGCCTCTATAGCTCGCAGATGGACCGTTCCTTCCGCTGGGGCATGAGCTGGTTCATTTTCTCCGAGGTGATGTTCTTCGCCGCCTTCTTCGGTGCGCTGTTCTACGTGCGCTACTTCGCCGGCCCCTGGCTGGGCGGGGAGGGCGCCAAGGGCATCGCCAACATGCTCTGGCCCAACTTCGAGTACACCTGGCCGCTGCTGAACAACCCGGACGCCAAGCTGTTCCCGCCGCCCAAGGCGGTGATCGATCCGTGGCACCTGCCGCTGATCAACACCATCCTGCTGGTGAGCTCGAGCTTCACCGTGACCTTCGCCCACCACGCCCTGCGCAAGAACAAGCGCGGTCCGCTCAAGCTCTGGCTGGCGCTGACCGTCCTGCTCGGTGCGACCTTCCTGGGCTTCCAGGCCGAGGAATACATCCACGCCTACAAGGAACTGGGGCTGACCCTGGGTTCGGGCATCTATGGCGCCACCTTCTTCATGCTCACTGGCTTCCACGGCGCCCACGTGACCCTGGGGGCGCTGATCCTGACGGTGATGCTGGTGCGTATCCTGCGCGGCCACTTCGACCCCGAGCACCACTTCGGATTCGAGGCGGCGGCCTGGTACTGGCACTTCGTGGACGTGGTCTGGATCGGCCTGTTCACCTTCGTCTACGTGCTGTGAAGGCGGTGGCCAGAGGTGGGGGCTTCTGGCTTACCAGGTGACATGGGAAACGAACTGGCCGCTGTAGAAACCCCAGGCGATGAGCGCCAGGGTCAGGGTGGCCAGGATTACACGAACCGTTAGCGCATTGACCACGCGGGAGCTGCGGCCTTCGTCCCTGACCAGGAAGAAAAGGCCGCTGAACAGGCTGACCACCGTGGCAAGCAACATGAGGACGATCGCAGCCTTGAGCATGCGTGACTCCGGGCAAGGGGGATGTTGTGCAGTATAGCCAGCCCTGTTCAGCCTCACGGACGGCGGCCTTGAGCGCCTTCCGGCCCGGCCTGGCACCCACCCTGGTGGTGCTCGCCCTGCTGCCAGTGCTGCTCGGGCTGGGCTTCTGGCAGCTCTCCCGCGCTGAGGAAAAACGCCAGCTTCTGGCGGCCGCCGATGCCCGTCGCATTGCCGCCCCCGTGGATGTCGAGCGCCTTCGCGGCAACCCCGATCCGGCCTACCTGCGGGTGCGCCTGAACGGCCAGTTCGACGCCGCCCACAGCCTGCTGCTGGACAGCCGCATCCGCGACGGCAGGGCCGGCGTCGAACTGCTGCAACCCTTCCAGGACAGCGCCAGCGGCCAGTGGCTTCTGGTCAATCGTGGCTGGCTGCCCTGGCCCGATCGCCGCGTGGCACCGGCCTTCACTACCCCCGACGGTGAGCAGGCGCTAGTGGCCTGGGCCTATGTGCCGCCGGGCGCTGCGTTCGAACTCAAGCACCTGCAGGCCAGCGGCTGGCCGCAACTGATCAACCAGGTGGATGCCGCCGCCCTCTGGCAACACCTCGGCCGCAATGGCCTGCCCCTGGAGCTGCGCCTCGAGGAAGGCCCGGCGACCTACCGCAGCGACTGGCCGGTGGTTGCCATGGGGCCGGAAAAACACATCGGCTACGCCGTGCAGTGGTTCGCCCTGGCGACGGCCCTGTTCGGCCTGTTCATCTATTTCGGATTGCGCAAAGGACGGGAGAACAACAATGAACCCAGCACTCGCCATGCCTGAGGCCGCGCCGCCGCGTCGCCGCGGGCGCATCCAGCTGCTGCTGATCCTGATGGTGGTGATCGGCCCGATGATGCTGGCCACCGCCATGTACAAGTTCAGCTTCTGGGTACCGGAAGGCCGCAGCTACCACGGCACCCTGATCGGCAACGGCCAGACCGACGCCGACATCGGCGTCCAGGGCGCCGCGCCGCAGGAGACCTGGCAATTGCTGGTCACCGCACCGGGCGCCTGCGAGGCCGAATGCCAGGAGCTGGTCTACCTGGCGCGGCAGATCCACATCGGCCTGGGTCGCGATGCGTCGCGCGCCGGCCACTCCCTGGCGGCTGCCGAGGTACCGGCGGACTACGCCGACAAGCTCAAGCGGGAATATCCGCAGTTGAAACGCTACGAACTGGACGTGGTCACCTACGCAAAGGCCGCTGGCGACCAGGAAGGCGCCCGCCTGTGGATTGTCGACCCCCACGGCAACCTCGTCCTGCGCTACGACGGCACGGCCCGCGGCAAGCAGATCCTCAACGACCTGCGCCACCTGCTGAAGCTTTCCAATATCGGTTGATCGACCCCTTTCTTCGGAAAGGTGAGGAGCGACTGCTGTGGATACCTACAAGAACCGGCCCGGCTTCCGCCTCGCCCTCTTCGCCACCCTGCTGGCGCTGGTGGTGGTGCTGCTGGGCGCCTACACCCGACTGACCCACGCCGGCCTCGGCTGCCCCGACTGGCCTGGCTGCTACGGCTTCATCAGCGTGCCGCAGACCGAAGCCCAGCTCGCCCATGCCGAGGCCAATTTCCCCCACGCACCGGTGGAGGCCCAAAAGGGCTGGAACGAGATGGTCCACCGCTATTTCGCCGGTACCCTCGGCCTGGTGATCCTCGGCCTGGCCATCCACGCCGTGCGCCTTCGCGGACGTGACGGCCAGCCGCTGAAGCTGCCACTGCTGCTGGTGGCGGTGGTCGTCGCCCAGGCCGCCTTCGGCATGTGGACGGTGACCCTGCAGCTCTGGCCCCAGGTGGTGACCGCGCACCTTCTGGGTGGCTTCACCACGCTCTCGCTGTTGCTGCTGCTGAGCCTGCGGCTGTCCAACGCCTTCCCGCCGCTGCAATTGCCGCAGCGGCTGCGGCTGTGGGCAGCCCTGGGGCTGGCGCTGGTGATCGGACAGATCGCCCTCGGCGGCTGGGTCAGCTCCAACTACGCGGCCGTGGCCTGTGTCGACCTGCCCACCTGCCATGGCCAGTGGTGGCCGGCCATGGACTTCGCCAACGGCTTCCACCTCACCCAGCACATCGGCCCCAACTACCTGGGCGGGCAACTGGACAGCGATGCCCGCACCGCCATCCACATGACCCATCGCCTCGGCGCACTGGTGGTGACCCTGGTGCTGCTGGCCCTTGCCTGGCAGCTGCGCGCCGCCGGCCTCAAGGGCCTGGCCGCCCTGCTGCTGGCCGCCCTGTGCCTGCAGGTGGGCCTGGGCATCAGCAACGTGATCTTCCACCTGCCGCTGCCGGTAGCGGTGGCCCACAACGGCGGCGGCGCCCTGCTGCTGCTGCTGCTGGTCACTACCAATTACCGGGTGCGCAACGCGGCTCTTTTTGTAGGAGCGAGCTCGGCTCGCGAAATTGGCGGCGGCGGAGGTTCGCGAGCAGAGCTCGCTCCTACGGCATTGACCCCGCAAGGCAAGTAACCGGATCACCAAGGAGAAAACGCCATGGCCATTCTGCTCAGCCAAGGACACAGCCAGACCCGCGCCAGCTGGCGCGATTACCTGGAACTGACCAAGCCCAAGGTGGTGGTGCTGATGCTGATCACCTCTCTGGTGGGCATGTTCCTCGCCACCCGTGCCGGGGTGTCCTGGCAGGTGCTGCTGTTCGGCAACCTCGGCATCGGCCTCTGCGCCGGTGCGGCGGCGGCGGTGAACCACGTGGTGGATCGGCGCATCGACTCGATCATGGCGCGCACCCTGAAACGCCCGGTGGTCAATGGCCGCGTCTCGCCGGTGGCGGCCTTGAGCTTCGCCTTCGTGCTGGCCGTGCTGGGCCAGGCGCTGTTGCTGGCCTTCACCAATGAGCTGACCGCCTGGCTGACCCTGGCGTCCCTGGTGGGCTACGCGGTGCTCTACACCGGTTTCCTCAAGCGCGCCACGCCGCAGAACATCGTCATCGGCGGCCTGGCCGGCGCCGCGCCGCCGCTGCTGGGCTGGGTCGCAGTCACCGGGCATGTCTCCGCCGAGCCGCTGCTGCTGGTGTTGATCATCTTCGCCTGGACCCCGCCGCACTTCTGGGCCCTGGCCATCCATCGCAAGGCCGAATACGCCAAGGCCGACATTCCCATGCTGCCGGTGACCCACGGCGAGCACTACACCAAGGTGCACATCCTGCTCTATACCTTGGTGATGTTCGCGGTCAGCCTGCTGCCCTACGTCATCCACATGAGCGGCGTGCTCTACCTGGCGTGCGCGGTGGCCCTGGGGGCGCGCTTCCTGCAGTGGGCCTGGGTGCTGTACCGTGACAGCAAGCCACACGCTGCGATCAAGACCTTCAAGTACTCTATCGCCTACCTCTTCCTGCTGTTCATCGCCCTGCTGGTGGACCACTACCTGATGCTGAACCTATGACCAGAATCCAGAAAACCGTCTTCGTCCTTGTCGCTATCGTGGCCGTGGTGCTCGGCCTCACCGTGCACCGCGTCCTGACCAGCCAGGCCCAGGCCGACCCCGCCAAGCTGCTCGACGCCGGCATCGTCCTGCTGCCCCAGAGCCGCGCCCTGCCGGCGCTGGAAATGGTCGACCAGAACGGCCGGAAGATCGCGGTGGACCAGTTCAAGGACAAGTGGAGCCTGGTGTTCTTCGGCTACACCTTCTGCCCCGACATCTGCCCCACCACCCTGGCGCAGATGCGTGAGCTCAAGGGCCTGCTGCCGCAGCAGGCGCAGGACAACCTGCGCTTCGTCTTCGTCAGCGTCGACCCGAACCGCGACACCCCGGAGCAGATCAAGCAATACCTGGGTTACTTCGACCCGAGCTTCGTCGGCGTCACCGGCGACCTGCCCACCCTGCAGCAACTGGCCAATGCGGTGAGCATTCCCTTCATTCCGGCCGATACCAGCAAGGAAAACTACACCGTCGACCACAGCGGCAACCTGGTGGTCCTCGGCCCGGATGGCACCCAGCGCGGATTCATCCGCTCGCCGCTGAACAACCAGAAACTCAAGGAGCAGCTGCCGGGGCTGGTGGCGCCGAAGGGCTGACACGAAACGGGCGTACCGTGCGATTTGTTTGTGGGGGCGATTTCAATCGCGAATGAATTCCCACATGACACCCACAAAAAAGCCCGCTCGATCGAGCGGGCTTTCTCATTCAGCAGGACGCGATCAGAACGCCGGAACCACGGCGCCCTGGTATTTCTCCTCGATGAATTTCTTCACCTCGGGACTGTTCAGGGCCTTGGCCAGTTTCTGCATGTCGGCGCTGGCCTTGTTGTCCTCGCGGGACACCAGGATGTTCACGTAGGGCGAGTCGCTGCCTTCGATTACCAGGGCGTCCTTGGTGGGGTTCAGCTTGGCTTCCAGGGCGTAGTTGGTGTTGATCAGCGCCAGGTCCACCTGGTTCAGCACGCGCGGCAGGGTCGCGGCTTCCAGTTCACGCACCTTGATGCCTTTCGGGTTCTCGACGATGTCCTTCGGGGTGGCGGTGATGCTGGTGTTGTCCTTCAGCTTGATCACGCCGGCCTTGTCCAGCAGCAGCAGGGCGCGGCCGCCGTTGGTGGCGTCGTTGGGGATGACCACCTGGGCGCCTTCGGGCAGTTCGGCCAGAGACTTCACCTTGCTGGAGTAGGCGCCGAAGGGCTCGACGTGCACACCGACCACGGGCACCAGCTTCACCTTGGTCTGGCGCGCCTTGTTGAACTCATCGAGGTAAGGCTGGTGCTGGAAGAAGTTGGCATCCAGGCGGCCTTCGGCAACCTGCACGTTGGGCTGTACGTAGTCGGTGAAGACTTTCACCTGCAGGTCCACGCCTTCTTTGGCCAGCTGCGGCTTGATGAACTCGAGGATTTCCGCGTGGGGCACCGGGGTGGCGGCCACTTTCAGGGTGTCGGCCTGGGCGGAGAGGGCGGTCAGGGCGGCGAAGGCCACCAGCAGTTTCTTCATGAGCGGCTCCTTGTGGGAAGTCATCGGGCCGGCGCAACGGGCGCCGGCGCCTGGTCATTTACGGGAAAAATGCACCACCAGCTTGTCGCCGACGGTTTGCAGGATCTGGACGAGCACCAGCAGCAGGACCACGGTGACCACCATCACGTCGGTCTGGAAGCGCTGGTAGCCGAAGCGGATGGCCAGGTCGCCGAGGCCGCCCGCGCCCACCACGCCGGCCATCGCGGTATAGGACACCAGGGTGATGGCGGTGACGGTGATGGCGGCGAAGATGCCCGGCCGGGCTTCCGGCAGCAGGGCGTTCCAGATGATCTGGCCGGTGGTGGCGCCCATGGCCTGGGTGGCTTCGAGGATGCCGCGGTCCACCTCGCGCAGGGCGGTTTCCACCAGGCGCGCGAAGAACGGCGTGGCGCCCACCACCAGCGGCGGGATGGCGCCGGCAACCCCCAGGGAGGTGCCGGTGATGAACACGGTGAAGGGGATCATCACGATCAGCAGGATGATGAAGGGCAGCGAACGCAGCACGTTCACCAGCAGCGACAGCAGGCCGTAGACCGCCTTCTGTTCGAACAGCTGGCGCGGTCCGGTGAGGAACAGCAGCACGCCCAGCGGCAGGCCGAGCAGCACGGTGAACAGCAGCGAGCCACCGAGCATGAGGAAGGTATCGAGGGTGGCGAGCCAGATTTCGTACCAGTCGATATTGGCGAGCAGGGCTTCCATCAGCGCAGGATCTCCAGGTGCACGTCCGCCTCGCGGAAACAGCCAAGCGCGGCGTCGATGTCGCCGCCGGTCAGGGCCAGGGTGAGCTGGCCGTAGGGGGTGTCCTTGATACGGTCGATGCGCCCGGCAAGGATGCTGTAGTCCACGCCGGTCTGGCGCGCTACGGTGCCCAGCAGCGGGGCGTAGGTGGCCTCGCCACGGAAGGTCAGGCGCAGGATGCGGCCGTCGACGTGGGCGAAGTCATCGCGTTGCTCGCCCTCGTCGACCTGCTCATCCTCCAGCACGAAACGCTGGGTGGTGACGTGCTGCGGGTGCAGGAACACATCGGCCACCGCACCCTGCTCGACGATCACGCCGCCATCCATCACCGCCACGCGGTCGCAGACCCGGCGGATCACGTCCATCTCGTGGGTGATCAGGACGATGGTGAGCTTCAGCTCGCGGTTGATCTCGGCCAGCAGTTGCAACACCTGCGCGGTGGTCTGCGGGTCGAGGGCGCTGGTGGCCTCGTCGCAGAGCAGGATTTTCGGCTGGGTGGCCAGGGCGCGGGCAATGCCGACGCGCTGCTTCTGGCCGCCGGAAAGCTGTGCCGGGTACTTGCGCGCGTGGTCGCTGAGGCCGACGCGGTCCAGCAGTTCGCTGACGCGGCGCTCGATCTCGGGGCGGGACAGCTCGCCCGCCAGTTTCAACGGCAGGGCGACGTTCTCGGCGACGGTCTTGGACGACAGCAGGTTGAAGTGCTGGAAGATCATCCCGACGCGCTGGCGGAAGCGGCGCAGGCCCTCGCTGTCCAGGGCGGTGACGTCTTCGCCATCGATGACGATGCGACCGCCGGTGGGTTCTTCAAGGCGGTTGATCAGGCGCAGCAGGGTGCTCTTGCCGGCGCCCGAGTGGCCGATCAGGCCGAACACTTCGCCGCTCCGGATAGCGAGGTCGGTCGGCTGCAGGGCCGGGATTTCGCGGCCTTCGACGCGGTACGCCTTGTGGACGTTATGGAATTCGATCACTGCGGAAACCTTGTGGGTTCGTCGTTAGCCGGATCGGCTAAAAACCGGCAAGTTTACCTGCTGGCACATAGGCACAGAAAATCTTTATGGGCCTATGGCTATAGCAGGTGGGAATAAGCGACAGGCGGACTGCGTGGAGTCTAGCTGCCGCCGGCTGTGACGTTCACAGGCGCGGGCTGAGCACCGGGTGTGCGGCATTTTCCCCGGCAGTGGCGGCCCCGGCGGTGTGGCCGGCCTGGTCGAGGGTGCCGTCCAGGCCCGCGGTCAGGGCGGGTGCCTGGGGCATCAGGCCGCGGGCGTGGCTGAGGGCCCTGGCGGCGTTGTCCAGGTCGCCTTGCTGCAGGGCGTCCTGGCCGCGCTTGAGCCAGGCATCGGCCAGCTGGCGCTGGTATTGCCCGAGGCGGGTGTCATCGGCGGCCATTTCTTCCAGCGCCTTGAGCCGGGCCTCGGCTTCGGTGAGCCTGCCCTTGGCAAGGTCCTTGTCGAGATGCCGGAAGCTGCTGGCCAGATCGTCAGTCGGTACCTCGGCCACTTGCTGGGCGGTCTGACAGGCGGTCAGCAGCAGGGAAAAGGCGACAACGGGCAGGCAACGAGTGGCGAACGACTTCATTCCGGCAGGTCTCTGATTGCTCAAAAAACGCGCGATTCTACACTGCGGTACCGATCAGGACAAAAAACAGGGGCAAAACGGCCGCGATGGTGGCATTTCCAGAGGCGTCTCAGGCGCGGCGCGGCAGGGCGAAGCTGCAGAGGAACAGGCCGGCAGCGGAGACCACGATGGACGGGCCGGCCGGGGTGTCCTTGAACCAGGACAGCGCCAGGCCCGCGCAGACCGCCACCAGGCCCAGCAGGCTGGCGCCCAGGGCCATCTGCTCGGGGCTGCGGGCGTGGCGCTGGGCGGCGGCGGCCGGGATGATCAGCAGCGAGGTGATCAGCAGCACGCCGACGATCTTCATCGCCACGGCGATCACCACTGCGATCAAAAGCATCAGGGCGAGGCGGATCGCTGCCACCGGCAGGCCCTCCACCCGCGCCAGTTCCTCGTGCACGGTGATCGCCAGCAGCGGCCGCCACATGGGGATCAGCACCAGCAGCACCAGGGCGCTACCGCCGAGGATCCAGGCCAGGTCGGTGCGGCTGACCGCCAGCAGGTCGCCGAACAGGTAGCCCATCAGGTCGACACGCACTTCGCTCATGAAGCTCAGGGCCACAAGGCCGAGGGACAGGGTGCTGTGGGCGAGGATGCCCAACAGGGTGTCCGACGCCAGTGGCTGGCGCTGCTGCAGGGTCACCAGCAGCACTGCCAGCAGTACGCAGCCGACGGTCACGGCCAGGGTCGGGCTGACGTCCAGCATCAGCCCCAGGGCCACGCCGAGCAGCGCGGCATGGGACAGGGTGTCGCCAAAGTAGGCCATGCGCCGCCAGACCACGAAGGAGCCGAGAGGGCCGGCCACCAGGGCCAGGGCGAGGCCGGCGAGCAGTGCGTTGAGCAGGAAATCAGCCATGGTTGCAGTCGGGGCCGTGCTGGTGGACGGGAGTGAAACGGGTGCCGCTGGGGAAGGGTTGCTTCACCACTTCGCCATGCAGGTCGTGGGCGTGGTCGTGATGGTGGTGGTAGACCGCGAGGCTCCTGGCGTCCTGGCCGAACAGCTCGACGAAGGCCGGGTCGCCGCTGACCTGTTCCGGGTGCCCGGAGCAACAGACGTGGCGGTTGAGGCAGACCACCTGGTCGGTGGCGCTCATCACCAGGTGCAGGTCATGGGAAATCATCAGCACGCCGCAGCCGTGGCGGTCGCGCAGGCGGGTGATCAGGCGATAGAGCTCGGCTTGGCCAGCGACATCGACACCCTGCACCGGCTCGTCGAGCACCAGCAGTTCGGGTTCGCGCAGCAGGGCGCGGGCCAGCAGCACGCGCTGCAATTCGCCGCCGGAAATGCTTTGCAGCGGGCTGTCGATCACCTGTACGGCGCCGACTTCATCCAGCGCGGCGAGGGCCGCCTTGCGGTCCACGCCCGGCACCAGGCGCAGGAAGCGCAACACGGTGAGCGGCAGGGTGGCATCCACCTGGAGCTTCTGCGGCATGTAGCCGATATGCAGCCGCGGCTTGCGCCAGACCTCGCCCCTGTCCGGCTTGAGCAGGCCGAGCACGGTGCGCACCAGGGTGGTCTTGCCGGCGCCGTTGGGGCCGATCAGGGTGACGATCTCCCCGGCCTTCACGGACAGGTGCACGTCCTGCAGCACCGGCTGCCCGGAAAAGTCGACGCCGACCTTTTCGAGGCGAATCAGTACGTCGCTCATGCGGCCACCTGGCAGCTGGCGCAGAGGCCGACGACTTCGACGGTCTGGCCCTCGACGGTGAATCCGACGGATTTCGCGCTGTCGACGATGGCCTGGCTGATGTTCGATTGCTCCAGCTCGATGGCCGTCTGGCAATTTCGGCAGATGAGGAACTGGCCCTGGTGGGACTTGCCCGGATGGTTGCAGCCGACGAAGGCGTTGAGCGAGGCGATGCGATGCACCAGGCCGTTTTCCAGGAGGAAATCCAGGGCGCGGTAGACGGTGGGTGGCGCCGCGCGGCGGCCATCTTCCTCGGTCAGCACACCGAGGATGTCGTAGGCGCCCAGCGGCTTGTGGCTCTGCCACACCAGCTCCAGCACGCGTTTGCGCAGGGCGGTCAGGCGCAGGCCCTGGCGGCCGCAGATGACTTCGGCCTCGGCCAGGGCGTTGGACACGCAATGGGAGTGATCGTGGGGGCGGCAGGCCAGGGGGGCTTTTGCGCTGATCGGCTTGAGCATGGCGACGACGTCCGGAGAAAGAGACGTTATTCTATAACTCTTTTTCTGCCGAGTCTGTGCCGTGTTCCGTCTATTCGTCTCCCTGTTCCTTGGTGCCTGCGCCCTGTCGGCCCAGGCCGACGTGCGCCTGCTGACCAGCATCAAACCGTTGCAACTGATCGCCGCCGCCGTGCAGGACGGCGCCGGCCAGCCGGAGGTGCTGCTGCCCCCTGGAGCCTCGCCGCACCAGTACGCCCTGCGCCCTTCCGACGTGCGCCGGGTGCGCGAGGCCGACCTGTTCTACTGGGTCGGCCCCGACCTCGAAGGCTTCCTGCCCCGCGTGCTGAAAGGACGCGACAAGCCCGCCGTGGCCTTGCAGGACGAACCCGGCATGACCCTGCGCCATTTCCAGGCGCTCGAGGATGAGCACGAGGCCGAGCACGACGAACACGAGCACGACCATGACCATCGCCCCGGCTCCCTGGACGCCCACCTCTGGCTGCTGCCGGCCAATGCCCGGGTGATTGCCGCGCGCATGTCTGCCGACCTGGCTGCCGCCGACCCGGCCAATGCGGCCCGCTACCGGGCCAATCTGACGGCGTTCCAGGGCCGCCTCGGTCGGCTCGATGCCGCCCTCGAGGCACGCATGGCCAAGGTCGCCGACAAGCCGTTCTTCGTCTTCCACGAGGCCTTCGACTACTTCGAGGCCGCTTACGGTTTGCGCCATGCCGGGGTATTCAGCGTGGCCAGCGAAGTCCAGCCCGGTGCCCGCCACGTCGCCGCAATGCGCGAACGGCTGCAGGCGGCTGGCCCGAGCTGCGTGTTCAGCGAGCCACCGATGCGTCCGCGCCTGGCCGAAACCCTGAGCGCCGGACTCCCGGTACGCCTGGCCGAACTGGATGCCATGGGCATGAACGCCCCGCTGGCTGCCAATGGCTACGAGACCCTGCTGCAGAACCTGGGCAACGGCCTGGCGGGCTGCCTGGAGGCTCTCTGATCTCGACTGCAGGGTGTGTGCACTGGAGCCCGCGTGGTGCGCACGGCGCATCCTGCCAGCGTCGAAAGGGTCGCCTGCTAATGTGAGAGAGAGGCCGCGGGCCGTCCTGATGTGGATCAGCGGCCGGCATTCGTGGTCAGACTAGTCTGGACTCTTCATCGAGGGAGGGCAGCGGATGGCCAGGACGGGAACCCCCAGGCAGGTCCAGGGTAACCACGGCATCGCCTTGCAGGCGGCGTCGGAAGACATCTGGGACAGCAAGTACCGCCTCAAGCACAGGGACGGTACGCCGATCGACCTCACCCCCGACGCCACCTGGCAGCGCGTGGCCCGCGCCCTGTCGGAGGTGGAGGCCGACGCCGCGGCCCGCGAACACTGGTACGAACGCTTCCTCTGGGCGCTGCGCAACGGCGCCATCCCTGCCGGGCGCATCATTTCCAACGCCGGCGCCCAGGACATCAAGCCCGCCACCTCCACCATCAATTGCACCGTTTCCGGCACCATCCTCGACTCCATGGACGACATCCTCGGCAAGGTCCATGAAGCCGGGCTCACCCTCAAGGCCGGCTGCGGCATCGGCTACGAATTCAGTACCCTGCGCCCTCATGGCGCTTATGTTTCCGGGGCCGGCGCGCAGACCAGCGGGCCGCTGTCCTTCATGGATATCTACGACAAGATGTGCTTCACCGTGAGCTCCGCCGGCGGTCGCCGCGGCGCGCAGATGGGCACCTTCGACGTCTGCCATCCGGACGTGCGCGAGTTCATCCGCGCCAAGCGCGAGGACGGCCGCCTGCGCCAGTTCAACCTCAGCCTGCTGGTGAGCGATGCCTTCATGCACGCGGTGGAGAACGACACCGAATGGCCGCTGCTCTTCCCGGTACACCCCAAGGAGCGCGAGGAACTCGACTTCGGCGACCCGACCCAGGTGATCTGGCGTGACTGGCCGGTGCATGAGGGCTACATCACCCGCGAGGACGGCCTGGTGGCCTGCAAGGTCTACGGCCGCGTCCAGGCCCGGCACCTGTGGGACATGATCATGGTCTCCACCTACGATTTCGCCGAGCCGGGCTTCATCCTCATCGACCGCGTCAACGAGCTGAACAACAACTGGTGGTGCGAGGCGATCCGCGCCACCAACCCGTGCGGGGAGCAGCCACTGCCACCTTATGGCTCGTGCCTGCTGGGCTCGATCAACCTCACCTCGTTCGTCGAAGAGCCATTCACCGAGGACGCGCATTTCGACTGGGAGCGCTTCCGTGCCGTGGTGCAGGTATTCACCCGCATGCTCGACAACGTGGTGGAAATCAATGGCCTGCCGCTGGCGCAGCAGCGCGAGGAAATCCTCGGCAAGCGCCGCCACGGCATGGGCTTCCTCGGCCTGGGCTCGGCGCTGGCGTTGCTGCGCTTGCGCTATGGCAGCACCGAGGCCTGTGTGTTCACCGAGGAAGTGACGCGGGAAATGGCCCTGGCCGGCTGGCAGGTGGCGCTGGAGCTGGCGCGGGAGAAGGGACCGGCGCCCATTCTGGCGCGCGACTATGAGGTTACCGCCGCCATGCTGCGCAAGCGCCCGGAAATGGTCGACGACGGTTACAAGGTGGGCGACCGCGTGCCCGGCCGCATCCTCCATGCCCGCTATTCCCGCTACATGCAGCGCATCGCCGAGTACGCCCCGGAACTGGTGGCCGAGCTGGCCGAGGTGGGGGCGCGCTTCACCCACCACAGCTCCATCGCCCCCACCGGCACCATCAGCCTCAGCCTGGCGAACAACGCCTCCAACGGCATCGAGCCGAGTTTCGCCCACCAGTACTCGCGCAACCTGATCCGCCCCGGGCGCAAGACCAAGGAGAAGATCGAAGTGCGCAGCTATGAGCTGCTGGCCTACCGCGCCCTGCTCAACAGCCAGGCCCGGCCGGATGCCGAGCACCCGGCGCAGCGGTTGCCGGATTATTTCGTCAGCGCCGACGACATCAGCCCGGCCGAGCACGTGGACATGCAGGCGGCAGCGCAGAAGTGGATCGACTCGTCCATCTCCAAGACCGCCAATGTGCCCACCGATTTCCCCTTCGAGGACTTCAAGGACATCTACCTGCGTGCCTGGCGCCAGGGCCTCAAGGGCTGCACCACCTTCCGCTTCAATCCGGCGGCCTTCCAGGGCGTGCTGGTCAAGGACGCGGACCTGGAGCGGACGGTCTACCGCTTCGAGCTGGAGGACGGCACCCTGGTGGAGCTGCGCGGCAACGAGGAGGTGGAGTACGACGGCGAGGTACACACCGCCGCCAACCTGTTCGAGGCCTTGAAGGAAGGCTACTACGGCAAGTACTGAACGACCGGAGGCGGTCATGACCATCAAGATCGAGAAGAAGATCAAGGGCTTCAGCCTGGTGGACCTGGAACAGGAAAAGGCCCGCAAGGCCGCCGAGGAAGCGGCTGCAGTGGTGCAGATGGACGAAACCCTGCAGCGCCCGGAAACCCTGGTGGGCGCCACCTACAAGATCAAGTCGCCGCTGTTCGAGCACGCGCTCTACGTGACCATCAACGACATCGTGCTCAACCCCGGCACCGCCTTCGAGCAGCGCCGGCCCTTCGAGATCTTCATCAACTCCAAGGGCATGGAGCACTTCCAGTGGATCGTCGCCCTCACCCGCATCATGTCGGCGGTGTTCCGCAAGGGCGGCGACTGCACCTTCCTGGTTGAGGAGCTGAAGGCGGTGTTCGATCCGCGCGGCGGCTACCTCAAGCGCGGTGGCGTCTACATGCCGTCGCTGGTGGCCGAGATCGGCGCCGTGCTGGAGCGTCACCTGGTCGCCATCGGCCTGATGGAAGGCCAGAAGCTGGACGAGGAACAGCGGCTCTACCTCGCGGAAAAGCGTGCCGCCTACGAGGCCAGCCAGGGCATCACTACCGCCGAACCCGGCGAAGGCTTCCCGCCCGGCGCCCAGCTCTGCGGCAAGTGCAATACCCAGGCGGTGGTGCAGATGGATGGCTGCGCGACCTGCCTCAACTGCGGCTATTCCAAGTGCGGGTGAGCCGGGAAAGGCAACGCATGCGTTGCCCCGGCGAACGACCGGACATGCGAAGCAAGGTGTGCATCAGAGTGCAAACGGCAGCGGCACATCCATCTTCTGCCGCTGCGCCAGGCGCAACTGGAACACATTGGGATCGTGGATCAGCACGTCCTGCCCGGCGAAAGCATTGGCGGCGATCAGGCGCGACAGCCAGAAGCGTACGCAGGCGATACGCAGGGCGGTCGGCCAGAGTTCGGCTTCGGCGGCGGTGAAGGGGCGCAGCGCGGCGTAGGCGCCGAGCAGGGCACAGGCGAGCGGGTGGTCGAGGCGGCCGTCGGCGTCCGAACACCAGTCGTTCAGGCAGATGGCCAGGTCATAGAGCATCGGCCCGGAGCAGGCGTTGTAGAAGTCGATCACGCCGGACAGGTGCGTGCCATCAAACAGGACATTGTCCTTGAACAGGTCGGCGTGCAGGTTGGCGCGCGGCAGGGCGAGGAAGCGCGCCTTCACCGCGCCGATTTCCTTCAGTGCGTCACGCAGCAGCGGCAGGGCGGTTTCGTCCAGTTGCAGGGCCAGCGCCGGACCTTCAGCGAGCATCCAGTCCAGGCCGCGATCGCTCTTGCGCTCCAGCACTCGTTCGCGGGTGGCCAGGTGCAGGCGCGCCAGCAGGGTGCCGACTTCGGCGCAGTGGTGGGCATTGGGCTGGTGCACATGCTTGCCTGCCAGGCGCGGCTGCAACAGCGCCGGCTTGCCGGCCAGTTCGCGCAGGGCTTCGCCGCTTCCGGTGCGCAGCGCGAAAGGGACCGGCAGGTCCGCGTCGTGGAGCACGTCCAGCAGTTCGATGAAGAACGGCAGGTCGTGGACCGGGCCGCGCTCCACCAGGGTCAGTACGTATTCACCCTCTTCCAGGCTGACGAAGAAGTTGCTGTTCTCGGAGCCTTCGGCGATGCCCTGGAAATCCCTCAGCCGGCCCAGCCCGTAGGGGGCGAGGAAAGCTTCCAGTTCCGAGCGTTCAAGGGGAGTGAATACAGACATTGGACTACCTTGTTACGGGGTTGCGTGTGCGCTACCAGCTGAAGATTTCCCAGGCCGGGATGAGCATGTCGGGATAGTCCGAGCGGACGAAATTGCTTTCGCCGTCGGCGCGGACCAAGAAGTACGGCTTGCCACCCTTGGGGGTCACCTTGATGGCGTAGAGGAAACCGTTGACGCGGTATTCCTGGATGGTTTTGTCGCCCTCCTGGCGGATGGTTACGTCCGGCTCGGCGGACGGCTCCTCTGCGGCGAAGGTGGCAACCGGAGCGATAGCCAGCAGGCTGGCCAGCAAAAGGCGGTTCAGTGCGCGCATGGTAACCTTGTCCCTTTTCGTCAATGATCGGTCCATTCTACTTCGGGTCCGGTGAATAAAGGTTGATTTCACGCATGAGCCAAGCCCCTCTCGTCCTGGTGGACGGATCCTCCTACCTGTACCGCGCCTTCCATGCCCTGCCGCCGCTGACCACCTCGGCCGGCCTGCCCACGGGCGCGGTCAAAGGTGTGCTGAACATGCTCAAGAGCCTGCGCCGGCAGTTCCCGGACAGCCCCTTCGCGGTGGTCTTCGACGCCAAGGGCGGCACCTTCCGCGATGAAATGTTCGCCGAGTACAAGGCCAATCGCCCCTCGATGCCGGATGAACTGCGCGTGCAGGTGGAACCCTTGCATGCCAGCGTGCGCGCACTCGGGCTGCCGCTGCTCTGCGTGGAGGGCGTGGAGGCCGACGACGTGATCGGCACCCTGGCCCGGCAGAGTGCGGCGGGCGGGCGTCCGGTGGTGATCTCCACCGGCGACAAGGACATGGCGCAACTGGTCGACGGGCACATTACGCTGGTCAACACCATGACCGGTAGCACGCTGGACGTGGATGGCGTGAAGGAGAAATTCGGTGTCGGTCCTGAACTCATCATCGACTACCTGGCGCTGATGGGAGACAAGGTGGACAACATTCCCGGCGTGCCCGGCGTCGGCGAGAAGACCGCCCTCGGCCTGCTCACCGGCGTGGGCGGCGGCCTGGATGTCCTCTATGCCAACCTGGACAAGGTGCCCAGCCTGCCGATTCGCGGCGCCAAGACTCTGCCGGCCAAGCTCGAAGAGCACAAGGACATGGCCTACCTGTCCTACAAGCTGGCGACCATCAAGTGCGACGTCGAGCTGAACGTCGAGATCGATTCCCTGCACCCCGGCGAACCGGACCGCGAGGCCCTGGCCGAGCTGTATCGCACCCTGGAATTCAAGACCTGGCTGGACGAGCTGCAGCGCCAGGCCAAGGCTGGCGGCGAGCAGCTGGAACTCGCTGAAGCTGCACCGGCCAAGGCCGAGGCGCGCTACGAGATCATCCTGGAGCAGGCGCAGTTCGACGCCTGGCTGAAAAAGCTGGAAGCCGCCCCGCTGTTCGCCTTCGACACCGAAACCACCAGCATCGACGCCCAGCAGGCGCAGGTGGTGGGCGTGTCCTTCGCCGTGCAAGCCGGTGAAGCCGCCTACGTGCCCCTGGCCCACAGCTATATGGGCGTACCGGCACAACTCGACCGCGACGCCGTGCTCAAGGCCCTCAAGCCGCTGCTGGAAGACCCGGACAAAGCCAAGGTCGGCCAGCATGCCAAGTACGACATGAACGTCCTGGCCAATGCCACCACGCCCATCGCCGTGCAAGGCATCGCCTTCGACACCATGCTCGAATCCTATGTGCTGGACGCTACGGCCACCCGTCATGACATGGACAGCCTGTCCCTCAAGTACCTGGGGCACAGCACCATCCGATTCGAGGACATCGCCGGCAAGGGCGCGAAGCAGCTGACCTTCGACCAGATCGCCATCGAACAGGCCGGCCCCTATGCCGCCGAGGATGCGGACATCACCCTGCGCCTGCACCAGACCCTGTGGCAGAAGCTGGAAGCCATTCCCTCCCTGGCCAGGGTCCTGCGCGAAATCGAAATGCCCTTGGTACCGGTCCTGGCCCGCATCGAGCGCAATGGTGCCTATGTCGACGGCACGCTGCTGGGCCAGCAGAGCCTGGAGCTGGGCGAGAAGATGGTGGCGCTGGAGCGCCAGGCCTTCGAGCTGGCCGGGCAGGAGTTCAACCTCGGCTCGCCCAAGCAGCTCGGCGCCATCCTCTATGAAAAGCTCGGCCTGCCGGTGCTGGCCAAGACCGCCACCGGCCAGCCTTCCACCGCCGAGAACGTGCTCGCCGAACTCGCCGAGCAGGATTACGAACTGCCCAAGGTGATCATGCAGTACCGCACCCTGAGCAAGCTCAAGAGTACCTATACCGACAAGCTGCCGGAGCAGATCAACCCGCGCACCGGGCGCATCCACACCTCCTACCACCAGGCGGTGGCGGCTACCGGGCGGCTGTCGTCCAGCGACCCGAACCTGCAGAACATCCCGATTCGCACCGCCGAGGGCCGGCGCATCCGCCAGGCCTTCGTCGCGCCAAAGGGCTACAAGCTGCTGGCGGCGGACTATTCGCAGATCGAGTTGCGCATCATGGCCCACCTGGCCAAGGACGAAGGCCTGCTGGATGCCTTCCGCCATGACCGCGACGTGCACCGTGCCACTGCTTCCGAGGTGTTCGGCGTGCCGCTGGACGAGGTCACTCCGAACCAGCGCCGCAGCGCCAAGGCAATCAACTTCGGTCTGATCTACGGCATGAGCGCCTTCGGCCTGGCCAAGCAGATCGGCGTCGAGCGCAAGGAAGCCCAGGCCTACATCGACCGCTACTTCGCCCGCTATCCCGGCGTGCTGGCCTACATGGAGCGCACCCGCGAGCAGGCGGCGCAGCAGGGCTTTGTCGAAACCCTGTTCGGCCGCCGCCTGTACCTGCCGGAAATCCACTCGAAGAACCAGGCCATGCGCAAGGGCGCCGAGCGCACGGCGATCAACGCGCCCATGCAGGGCACCGCGGCCGACATCATGAAGCGCGCCATGGTGGCTGTGGATAAGTGGCTGCAGGAGAGCGGCCTGGACGTCCGCGTCATCCTCCAGGTGCACGACGAACTGGTGCTGGAAATACGCGAGGACCTGGTGGACCAGGTATCCGGGCAGATTCGTACGCTCATGGGCGGCGCCGCCGAACTGGATGTGCCGCTGGTGGTGGAAGTGGGCGTGGGTGACAACTGGGATGAGGCGCACTGAGTGCGCCTTCGGGGAGGGTATCTGTTTCGCGGCTGAAACAGATGTTTAGTCTTGAATCGAATAAGCAGATTTTTTTGATAGCAAAGTGTTTTCAGAAAGGCTCTGAACTTTTTGCAAAGCGCGGGAGTCACAGACTTGAATGGCTGGTGAAGCCTTTCGATGCTCCTTTTGCTGTGTTTAGTGTTGGCAGATATCTGAACCCCGCCCTAGCGGTTCAGACTTAGACCCCGAACTTCCCCCTCCCCATACGAAGTCCGGGGTTTTTTTTGTCCGGAGTTCAGGCTTGCTCGGCCTCGTCTTCTTCCTGATCCAGCTGCAGCCAGTGCGCCAGCACCGCATGGGCTTCCTCGACGCCCTGGCGCTTGGGCGCGGAGAACAGCTGGATGCTCACGCCCTCGCCCCAGCCCTTGCGGATTTCCTGGCGCACCTTGAGCAGGGCGTTCTTCGCCGCGCCGAAGGCCAGCTTGTCGGCCTTGGTCAGCAGGATATGCATGGGCATGTTGCCGGCGCTGGACCAGTCCAGCATCAGGCGGTCGAAGTCGGTGAGCGGGTGGCGGATGTCCATCAGCAGCACCAGGCCGGCGAGGCTTTCGCGGCTGCTGAGGTAGGCCTCCAGGTGGTGCTGCCAGTGCTGCTTGAGGGGGATCGGCACCTTGGCATAGCCGTAACCGGGCAGGTCCACCAGGCGACGCTCTTCGTCGAGGGAGAAGAAATTCAGCAGCTGAGTGCGGCCCGGCGTCTTCGAGGTGCGCGCCAGGTTCGCGTGGGTCAGGGTGTTCAGCGCGCTCGACTTGCCGGCGTTGGAGCGTCCGGCGAAGGCCACTTCCAGGCCGCTGTCCGGCGGGCACTGGTCGACCTTGGCGGCACTGATGAGGAAGCGGGCCTGTTGGCACAGACCAAGAATGGGGTTCTTCAATGACATGGGGAATCCAGGGGTGCGACGTGGTGTCGCATAGGGCGGTTTCGTTTCCGTTTATGCATCGCCAGTATATAATGCCGCGGATTTAGTGTGCGCTTTATCCCCCAGGGTCTGGTGTCCACGGCAACGACCGACGCACGTAAGAATGCGCGGCAATGCCCTCCGATGAGGTTGATCATGAAGAAAGTACTGCTCGTCGCTAGCCTTGCGGCGCTGTCCTTCGCCGCTCAGGCGGCTCAGGACCCGGAAGCGGTTTTCAACAGGGCCTGTGGTGCCTGTCACTCTGGTCAGCTGCCGATGGCGCCGAAAAAAGGCGACAAGGCTGCCTGGGAACCGCGACTGGCCAAGGGCATGGACACTCTGGTGCAGAGCGTCACCAATGGTTTGAACGCCATGCCGCCGAAAGGCCTGTGCATGGATTGCAGTGCCGAGGACTACAAGGCCGTCATCCAGTGGATGAGCCAATAAAGTAGCCCGGCGCATAACACCTTCACCCTTTAGCCGTAGTTGGATTAGCTGATGAACAAAGTAATCGTGAGTCTGCTGTTGACCCTGGGCATCACCGGCATGGCCCACGCCGCTGGCGACGCCCAGGCTGGCCAGGCCAAGGCCGCTGTTTGTGGCGCCTGCCACGGTCCGGATGGCAACAGTGCCGCCCCGAACTTCCCGAAACTGGCAGGCCAGGGCGAGCGCTACCTGCTCAAGCAGATGAAGGACATCAAGGACGGTAACCGTACCGTGCTGGAAATGACCGGCCTGCTGAACAACCTCAGCGAGCAGGACATGGCCGACATCGCCGCCTACTTCTCCAGCCAGAAGGGCAGCGTCGGCGCCGCCGACCCGAAAGTGGTCGCCGCTGGCGAAGCCCTCTTCCGTGGCGGCAAGCTGGATCAGGGCATGCCGGCCTGCACCGGCTGCCACGCTCCCGACGGCTCCGGCAACGCGGCTGCCGGCTTCCCGCACCTGGGTGGCCAGCATGCCCAATACGTGGCCAAGCAGCTGACCGATTTCCGCGAAGGCACCCGTACCAACGATGGCGACAGCATGGTCATGCGCAGCATCGCGGCCAAGCTGAGCAACAAGGATATCGAAGCGGTTTCCAGCTACATCCAGGGCCTGCACTAAGGCCCGTGGTCTGGAATCTGAACAAGGGTGGCCTCGGCCACCCTTTTTCGTTCTGCGGCCCGCTACAATGGCCGGAACCCGCTGTGTAGCCGCAGGTCGAATCATGGCCCTCGCGGCCCCATTACCCCTCAAGGAGTGAAGCATGCGTAACCTGATTCTTTCCGCCGTTCTTGCTGGCGCCAGCCTGCTGGGCATGAGCGCCGTCCAGGCTGACGACATCGTGGCCGGCAAGCAGTACGTCGAGCTGAGCAGCCCGGTTCCGGTATCCGTGCCCGGCAAGATCGAAGTGGTGGAGTTGTTCTGGTACGGCTGCCCGCACTGCTATCAGTTTGAACCGACCCTCAACCCCTGGGCCGAGAAGCTGCCGGAAGACGTGAATTTCGTGCGTATTCCCGCGATGTTCGGCGGTTTGTGGAACGTCCACGGCCAGCTGTTCATCACCCTCGAAAGCATGAAGGTCGAGCATCAGGTGCACAAAGCGGTGTTCGATGCCATCCACAAGGAAGGCAAGAAGCTGGCTACCCCGGAGGAAATGGCCGAGTTCCTCGCCACCCAGGGCGTGGACAAGGACGCCTTCCTCAAGGCCTACAACTCCTTTGCCGTGAAGGGCCAGATGGAGAAAGCCAAGAAGCTGGCCATGGCCTACCAGATCACCGGCGTTCCAGTCCTGGTGGTCAATGGCAAGTACCGTTTCGACATCAGCTCCTCGGGCGGCCCGGAGCAGACCCTCAAGGTCGCCGATCACCTGATCGAGAAGGAGCGCGCCGCGAAGTAAGCGGCGCATTCGCCCTATGCTGCGACGCTGGGTGGGTGAGCGGGCGGCGAGCTCGTGCGATGCACGGGTGAACCCCCATTGCGACAAGGGTGGGCTGCCTGCCGATGGCCGCCTGCGCTTGCTCAGCTTCAACATCCAGGTCGGCATCAGCACCGAGCGTTACCATCACTACCTGACCCGTGGCTGGCAGCACCTGCTGCCGCACACGGGCCGCGCCGGAAACCTCCAGCGCATCGGCAGCCTGCTCGGCGACTATGACCTGGTCGCCCTGCAGGAAGCTGATGGCGGCAGCATCCGCTCCGGCTTCGTCAACCAGGTCGAACACCTCGCCCAGCTTGGCGACTTTCCTTACTGGTACCAGCAACTCAATCGCAATCTCGGGCGCATCGCCCAGCACAGCAACGGCCTGCTCAGCCGCCTGCAACCCAGCCTGCTGGAAGACCATCCGCTGCCGGGGCCACCCGGTCGCGGCGCGATCCTGATGCGCTTCGGCAAGGGCCCCGGGGCTCTTGCCGTGGTGATGATGCACCTGTCCCTCGGCGCCCGTACCCGCACTCGTCAGCTGGCCTACATCCGTGAGCTGGTGGCCGGTTATCGCCACCTGGTGCTGATGGGTGACATGAACACCCACGCCAACGACCTGCTGGAGCGCTCGCCCCTGCGCGACCTCGGCCTCCTCGCCCCTCAGGTCGAAGCGACCTTCCCCAGTTGGCGGCCGCAGCGCTGCCTCGACCACATCCTGCTCAGCCCCAGCCTGACCCTGGAGCGGGTGGCGGTGCTCAGCCAGCCCATATCCGACCACCTGCCCGTGGCCGTGGACATCCGCCTGCCGGCCGAACTGCAGGCCGACCTACCCCTGGCCCTCAGCCAACCCAAGCGCGGAATCCCTGCATGAGCGACGACGCCCAGCGCTGGAAAAGCAAATACCTGGAAAGCCTCGAAGAACAGGAAAAGCTGGAAAAGCGCTGGGATGCCCGTCTCGACCTGCTGCGTCGTGGCCTGGTGCGCAGCTCCCTGGCGGCCGAGGGCTCCGACAAGGCGGTCGACCAGTGCATGCAGGAGCTGCGCGAAATCATCCGCGGCGAGCAGATGGACGCCGGCCTCGCGGCCCTGATTCCGCGCCTGGAAAAGGCCGTGCTGGACTCCGAGCAACGCCGCCAGCAGCGTGTGGAACAGAACGTCAGCGCCCTGACCGGCATCACCAGCCGCCTGCTCGCCCTCGACCTGCCGCGTGAAGTGCGCAAGGGTCTCAAGCAGTTCGCCAAGCGCATTGATGAACGTGCGCGCCAGTCCCGTGAGCTGCCGGCCGTGCTGGCCGAGCTAGGCATGCTCCAGGGCCAGGCGCTACAGGCGCTGGTCGGTGAAGACACGGCGGTCGCCAGGCCCGGTCTGCTGCAGCGCCTGCTCGGCAGCGGGCGCGACGCGCCTTCGGCCGACACCGCGCCTGCCACTCCGCAAGACGAACAGCCTTCCCCGGCGGGCGAAGCCGCTCCTCCGGCAGAGGCCCTGCCCGAGCCCGCTGATCAGCGACCGCCGAGCGAAGCCGAAGCTGCTTCCCCCCGCCCGCTGCCGGCCTCCATCGAGCCCGCCGCGGCTGCCCCGGCGCACAACAGCACCCTCGACAGCCTGCCGCTGGCCGCCGCCATCCTGATCGGGGAGGGCGACCCCGAGTACGCCCTGCCGGCCATGCCGGAGCCCGGCTACAGCGCCATCGCGCCCCACGTGGCCGACAGCCTGCGTTCATTGCTCGATGAGCTGGACCTGCCGGAACATCACCAGCCCCAGGCCGCGATGCTGCGCCAGCGCCTGGAGGGCGGGCTCAACTGGTACGAACTGGTGCCGGTGCTGGATGACTTCCGCGTGCTGGTGCTGGCGGTGACCGACACTGGCCACCGCGAGTTCGCCGGCTACCTGAAACAGCTCAACCAGCGCCTGGCGCAGTTTCTCGAACACCTCGGCGCCGCCCAGGAAGGCTATGCCGAGTCGCTGGACAGCGCCCGCGCCCTGGACCAGCAGCTGCGCGAACAGGTCAGCGGCCTGCAGGCCAGCGTGCAGGACGCCACCGACCTGGAGCATCTGAAGCAGAGCCTGGAACACCGCCTCGACGGTCTGCTCGACACCATGGACCGCTACCAGCAGCAGCGCTCGGCTCGCGAACAGGAAGTGAACCAGCGCCTGCAGGCGCTGATGGCCCGGGTGGCGAACATGGAAGACGAAGCCAGGGCTTTCCACGACAACCTCGAGGCCCAGCGCCAGAAGGCCCTGCAGGACCCCCTGACCGGCCTGCCCAACCGCGCCGCCTGGAACGAGCGCCTGGAGCTCGAACAGGCCCGGCAGCAGCGCTACGGCGGCGACCTGCTGCTGGCGGTGATCGACATCGACCACTTCAAGCGCATCAACGACGGCTTCGGCCACCTGGCCGGCGACAAGGTGTTGAAGATCATCGCCGGCGAGCTCAGCCGGCGCCTGCGCAAGACCGACTTCATTGCCCGCTTCGGCGGCGAGGAGTTCGTCCTGCTGCTGCCTTCCACCCCCGTGGAGGGCGGCGAGCGATTGCTGGAAGACCTGCGTGCGGCCATCGAAGCCTGCCCCTTCCACTTCAAGGGCGAGCGGGTGTCCATCACCCTCTCTGCCGGGCTGGCCAGCCTGGTGCCCGGTGAGCCCGGTGACGCCGTCTTCCAGCGTGCCGACCAGGCGCTCTATCGGGCCAAGCATCAGGGGCGCAATCGCGTCGTGCTGGCGCAGCCGCCGTCCGGACGCGGCGAAACCGGCGCGCAGGGTCAGGCCGCGCTGGAGATATAAGGCTTCCAGTTTTCCGGAATGTGCTCCAGGCGCGGATAGTCGAGCCCGGCGAACTGCGGTTCGCTGAGCATGAACGGCGTGTGCCGCTGTTCAATCGGCAGGCCGCGCAGCTCCGGTAGCCAGAGGCTGACGTAGGTCGCTTGCGGATCGTACTGGCGGGCCTGGCGCAGGGCGTTGAAGGCCCTAGCGCGTTGCGGGTCGCTGGCGACGCCGGCGAGGTAGGCCCAGTTGCCCCAGTTGCTCGCCGGGTCGTAGTCCAGCAGGTGTTCTTCGAACCAGGCCGCGCCGTAGCGCCAGTCCTGCTGCAGGTCGTTGACCAGGTAGGCGGCGACTATCTGGCGACCACGACTGGACATCCAGCCGGTCGCCATCAGCTCGCGCATGTTGGCGTCCACCAGCGGCATGCCGGTGCGTCCGTTGCACCAGTGCAGGTAGCGCTCATCGAGGTTTTTCGCGGCCTGTGCGGTGGCTTTCAGGCCATCGGCGCGGAACAGGGCATTGCCGTAGCGCAGCATCGTCCAGCGGAAGAACTCGCGCCAGAGCAGCTCCATCCGCAATTGCTCGGTGGACTTGTTGCGGCCGTGCTGTCCCTCCAGGCGGTGCAGCTCGGCGGCCACGCGGCGTGGCGACAGGCTGCCATTGGCCAGCCAGGGCGACAGCTTGGACGAATACTCGCTGCCGATCATGCCGTTGCGCGATTCCTGGTACTGATGCACGCCCTGGGTTTCCCACAGGTAATCGCGCAGCCGCGCCAGGGCCGCCGGTTCGCCGCCGGAAAACGGAAAGGCGGTGGCCGGCACCCCCTGGGGTTCGCCAAGGCCCAGGCGGGACAAGGTCGGCAGCGGCTCCATCAGGCTGGCCGCACCACTGGGCAGCGGAGGCAGGCTTTGGGGGGCGGGGCGCGGCTGGAAGACATGCAGGCGAGATTCCAGCAGATCGCGGAACTGATTGAAGACCGAGGGCAGCTCGGTCAGTGGACGGGGCAGCTCTTCCTCGCGCAGCAGGTTGTTGCCCGGCAGCTCGGTCAGCGGCACCTCCAGCGCCTGGCGCACCCGGCGCAGCTCATCGCGCTCGTAGGGCGCCATCTCTTCCAGGGTCAGCACTTCATCCAGGCCCAGGTGCTCCACCAGGGTGGGAATCACCAGTTCGGCGCGGCCCTGCACCACCATCAACCGCGAGCCATGCTGGCGCAGGCCCGCATCCAGCGCCGCCAGGCTTTCCAGCAGGAAACGCGCGCGATGCACGCCGAGCCGGCGCGTGCCGAAGGGCGAGGGACGCAGCAGGTCGGGATTGAAGACATAGAGTGGCAACAGGCGCTCCGCCTGGAGCCCTGTTTGGAGCGCCGGGTGATCGTCGAGCCTGAGATCCTGCTTCAACCAGAGCAGCGCGCGGCGCATGGCGGTCTTCCTCGGCGGGGACTTCCCTTACCTACAACATTACCCGCGGCAGTCTTTTTCACCTTGCCGTTCATCCCCGCCGACAGGCCCCATGTCCGATAACCCGCGGTGGCAGTGGGCTATAATCCGCGCCCTTTTTCTCCCGGGGCAGCCTCCGGGGAAGATTTCGCAACAGCTTCACCCTCCACCCCGGGAGCTGCGCGCAGACGCCAGCGCAGCGGCCCATTACACTTCTGCCCATTGGTTCAGGGGAGCAACCCATGGAAATCCTCGGCATTGCCGTCTTGATCTTTCTGGTCACCGATCCCTTCGGCAACATCGCCATCTTTATCGCCGCCCTCAAGGGCGTGGCCCCCGAGCGCCGTCTCAAGGTGGCGCTGCGCGAGTTGCTGTTCGCCCTCGCCCTGCTCCTCTTGTTCCTCACCTTCGGTGACAAGATCCTCAGCGGGCTGGGCCTGTCCCGCGAGTCCATCGCCATCGCCGGCGGGATCATCCTTTTCATCATCGCCCTGCGCCTGATCTTCCCGCGTCCGGAAGGCGTGCTCGGCGACCTGCCCGGCGGCGAGCCGATGCTGGTGCCCCTGGCCACCCCGGCCGTGGCCGGTCCGTCGGCCCTCGCCGTGCTGATGACCCTGCGCAACACCCACCAGGGCGAGCTCTGGGAGCTCTATGTGGCGGTGATCCTGGCCTGGGCCTGCACCGCCCTGATCCTGCTGCAGGCCGCCTTTCTCCAGCGCTTCCTCGGCGATCGCGGGCTGATGGCCGTGGAACGCCTGACCGGCATGCTGCTGATCATGCTCAGCATCGACATGCTGCTCGACAACCTGCAAAGCATCCTGCACCTGACCCCATGAAGTCCTTCGTTCTAAGCCTCGCCTTGCTGCTGCTGGGCGGTTGCGCCGGCGGGCTGCAAATCGACGACAGCCATCGCTCGGTGAGCCAGAGCAGCCGCGTGCAGTACGTGGTGCTGCACTACACCTCCACCGATATGCAGAGTTCCCTGCGCCTGCTGACCCGCGACGGCGTCAGCAGCCATTACCTGATCGGCGACCACCCGGCGAAGATCTACCGCCTGGTGGACGAAACCCGCCGCGCCTGGCATGCCGGGGAAAGCGAATGGCAGGGCCGCACCTGGCTGAACGCCAGCACCATCGGCATCGAGCTGGTCAACGATGGCTATCGCGAAGCCCCGGGTGGCCGCGTCTACCAGCCTTTCAGCGACGAGCAGATCGACGCCCTGATCCTGCTCCTCAAGGACATCGTCCAGCGCCACAACCTGCCCCCCGGCAGCATCATCGGTCACAGCGACATCGCTCCCCAGCGCAAGGTCGACCCGGGCCCGCTGTTCCCCTGGAAACGCCTGGCCGACGCTGGCCTGGTGCCCTGGCCGGACGCCAGCGCGGTGGCCCGCCAGCAGGCACGCTTTGCCATGGCCCTGCCCACCGTCGGCTGGTTCCAGCAGCAGCTGGCGCGCCAGGGTTACACCACGCCGCAGACCGGCGTGCTGGACAAGGAAACCCGCAACGTCATCGCCGCCTTCCAGATGAAGTACCGCCAGCGGCTGTTCGACGGCCAGCCCGACGCCGAAACCGCCGCGCTGTTGCTGGTGCTCAACGGGATGCCGCATTAGGGCTCGAGCGACGAATCCACCTGCGGTACGGACTTCTCGTGGTACGGGTGAATTCATTGGCCAAAGGCAGCGTAGCTGCCCCTTTCAACCCTGCTGGCATGCCTTCGGCCTGCTTGGCGAATGAATCGGCTATGTTTGCGTGAGCTGTTGCATGTCTAACGGACCAAAACGCCGTAGTCCTCCCGGACACCGCGCGGAATCGTTGCGCAGGGGGACGAGCGGCATGAAAGCAGCGCCTGTGAGGGACTTCAGCCCCTACACCGGCAAGGTCATATAGAACTGCGCACCCTGCCCCGGCCGTGAATAGAGGCCGACACGTCCGCCGTGCAATTGCACGATCTCCTTGAACAGCGCCAGGCCCAGGCCGGCGCCGCCCTTGCGGTGGCCGACCTGCACGAAGGGTTCGAAGATCCGCGCCTGCTGGCTGAAAGGCACGCCGTCGCCGTCGTCCGTCACGCTGACCAGCACCCGTTCGCCGTGACGCCGGGCCTCCAGGCGGATGTGTCCGCCGTCCGGACTGTGACGGATGGCATTGCCCATCAGGTTGTCCAGCGCCCGCTCGATCTGCAGGCGGTCCAGTTTCACCTGCGGCAGCGGCGGGTGCAGTTCCAGCTCGATCTCGATGCCGCGTTCGCCGGCCTGGGCGCTGAAGCGCTGGCGCAAGGCGCAGAGCAGCTCTTCCAGGTCGCAAGGGGTACGCTCCAGGGCCTGCACGCCGCTCTGGTAGCGGGAGAAGTCCAGCAGGTCGTTGATCAGCCGCACCAGCCGCTGCATCTCTTCGTCCACCGTGGTCAGCAGGTCGGCCTCGCGGCTTTCCGGGTCGAAGCGCAGGCGCTCATTGAGCAGCCCGAAGGCCATCTGCATGCCGGTCACCGGCGTCCGCAATTCGTGGGAGGCACGCAGCACGAACTCCTTGCGTACCCGCTCAAAGGCGCGTTCCTCGGTCACGTCGCGCAGCACCATCACGCCGCCGAGCAGGCGCCCACCTTCCAGCGCCACCGGGACCATGCGCCAGCTCAGCAGGCGCTGTTCGGCGTCGACCATGACCACCAGGTCCTCGGGCTCGCTCTCCAGAGCGTCGCCGCGCAGTACGCGCTGGGCCTGCTCGTCCAGTTCCGGTCGGCCGAGTGCCTTCGACAGGAGGAGGCCGTACGGCGGCTCCTCCCAGGACAACTGCAGCAGGGCCACCGGATTCGCGTGCTGGATGCGTCCCTGGCGATCGAGGATCAGCAAACCGTCATCGATGCTGTCGAGCACCGCCTTCAGGCGCTGCTGCTCGCCCAGCAATTTCTCCACGTTGGTTTCCTTGAACATGCGCAGGGCCTCGGTCATCAGGCCGAAGCGGCGGATCAGCGCAGCCATCTCGTTCACCGGCGACAACGGCAGGGTGACCTGGAAATCTCCCCGCCCCACCTGGTCGGCCGCCTTGGCCAGGGCGTCGATGGGGGCGCCGAAGCGGCGGGCGATGCCCTGGGCGGTGATGAAACCGATCAACAGCACGGCAACGCTGACCAGTCCGAGCAGCCCGGCGATCAGCTGGGCGCGGTCACGGGTCGCCGTTTCCGCCGTCCTGACGATGGCCAGGGCATGACGTTGCAGCTCCGCCAGATCGCCGCGCAGGGCTTCCAGGGCGCGGTCGGTCTCGCGCTGGTCCAGCAGGCTCGTGCGCAGGTCGGCAGGCTGGCGCACAACATCGAGGAAGACCTGGTAGGAGGCTGCAATCTTTTCGAACTGCTCGTGGGCCTGCGGGTCGGCGGTCGAATCCAGGCCTTCCTGCAGCGCCTCCATGAACTTCTGCTGGGCGTCCTGCAGGGCCGCGACGTCTACTTCCTCGCCCAGCAGATTGACCATCTGGTCGCCCAGGTGCTGGCGCATGCGCTGGCCGAGGTCGAGGGTGGTGAAGGACTGGTTGATCAGCCGCTCCCGGGAGCCGGCGATCTGGGTCACGCTGACCAGCCCCAGTAGCAGGCCCACGAGGGCGACGGTGATCAGCGCCGAGATGCTCAGGAACAGCCGCGTGCGCAGTCGCATCGCCGTTGCCTCGTTCAGAGGCCGTAGAGCTTGCGCTTGCGGTACAGGGTGGAAGCGTCGATGCCGAGGGTGCGGGCGGCCTGGTCCAGGGTGTCGCTGCTGGCCAGCACCCCGGCGATATGCGCCCGCTCCAGTTCCTCCAGGCTCAGCGGTCCGCCCACACGCGGCGCGTTGGCGGCGGGCGCGTCGCCCAGGCCCAGGTGGCTGACGTCCACCACCTCCTGGTTGCAGATGATGCTGGCGCGCTCGATCACGTTGCGCAGCTCGCGCACATTGCCCGGCCAGCGGTAACCCTGCAGCGCCGCGATCGCCTCTTCACTGAAGGCGCGCGCGGGGCGCCCGTATTCGCCGACGAAGCGCGCCAGGAAGCGTTCGGCGAGGTCGAGGATGTCTTCGTGGCGCTCGCGCAGCGGCGGCAGGCTGAGGGCGATCACATTGATGCGGTAGAGCAGGTCCTCGCGGAAGCGGCCATCGCGGGACATTTCCTCCAGGTCGAGGTTGGTGGCGGCGAGGATGCGCACGTCGGCACGGCGGGTCACCGGGTCGCCCACACGCTCGTATTCCTTGTCCTGGATGAAGCGCAGCAGCTTGGGCTGCAGGCTCAGGGGGAAGTCGCCGATCTCATCGAGGAACAGGGTTCCGCCATCGGCCTGGCTGACCCGGCCGAGGGTGCTTTCACTCGCCCCGGTGAAGGCGCCACGGTTGTGACCGAACAGCTCGCTTTCCATGAGGTCGGCCGAGAGCGAAGGACAGTTGACGGTGACGAAGGACTTCTTCGCCCGCTTGCTCCAGCTGTGGATGGCGCGGGCCAGCTCACCCTTGCCGGTGCCGGATTCGCCGAGGAGAAGGATGTTGGCGTCGGTGCCGGCCACCTGTCGCGCGGTTTCCAGCACCGTCATCATCGCCGGGCTCTCGGACGCCAGGCCATCGCCCGCGCGGCGCATCTCGCCTTCCAGGACTTCCAGGCGGGCGGTGAGCTGGCACATTTCCAGCTGTTTGGCCGCCGCCATGCGCAGCTGGTCCGGGCTGCAGGGTTTGACCAGGTAATCGGCGGCACCGGCCTGCATGGCGTCCACCGCCGTATCCACCGCCGAATGCGCGGTGACGATCACCACACGCATCCAGGGCGCCTGCACGCGCATCTGCGCCAGTACGTCCAGGCCGTTGTCCTCGCCCAGGCGCAGGTCGAGGAAGCACAGGTCGAACACCTGCCGTTGCAGGATCGCCTCGGCCTGGGCCGCGCTGCCCGCCGTGGCGACGCTGTAGCCCTCGTCCTCGAGGCAGTAACGGAAAGTGCGCAGGATGGCGGCTTCGTCATCCACCAAGAGAATTCGTCCCTGGTTCTCGCTTGCCTGTTCCATGATCTCGCTCCATTTCCGCGTCATAGAAAGTTAGTCCAAGAATCGTCGTGCAAGTTGCACGTGCTTTTTCTGCAGGCCTTGCAGCATGCAAGCACAGCAATGCCTGGGCTGGACGCTAACTCGCTGATTGACAGGGAAACTCTTCCAATCGAGCGACTGGCACAGGCCTTGCGATATTCCCGGTACCTGAAGGCGCGTCGGTCTTTCCACCTCTTGTGACCTCTGCGCACCGCAGGAGCACTCCGCCTGGAACAGGGAGGTTCCGGGCCTTTTGAAAGGCGGCGAGCCGTCCGCGGAGCCGGGCGGGAGTGTCCGCTGGAGTTGACAGGGAAGCCGGCGCAAGCGAGTGAACTTCAGCTGTATTCGGAGCCCCGGGTGGCACGGGCCGCGCTCGTGGTCCCGAGGTCGATCGAACATCCGCCCAAGGGGAGGATTCGAGAATGAAAGGTTTCCAGTGGCACTCGCCCAGGTGGCTCATGGTGCTGGTGATCGGGCTTCTGGCAGTGCTCGGCATGTTCGCCGACTACCTCCTGCACGAAGGTGCCCGGCCTGCGCTGCCGCAGATCCCCGCGGAACAGAGCAGTAGCACGGCACCGGTGCGGGCCGACGGGCCGCTGCACGAAGTGAGTCAGCCCGTGCAGAGCGAAGTCGCTACCCAGCTGCGCTGGGTCTTCTGATTTCGCAGAAGGAGTCTCGCCATGTGGAGTCTTACCGTTGTCATGAGCGCTTCGCTGTGCGGCCTTGCCTGGTTGCGCCGGGCCATCCACGGCTTTGCAACACCCTTCGACACGACGCCCTGCGCCGTGCCGGTCGCCAGGACGCAGCCGTGCCGTCGGCCGCTGCGCTGAAAACACCAAAGCAGAAGGAGAAGTCCATGTTGAGTTGGGCACTTACTTTCCTCGTCATCGCCATCGTTGCCGCCGTGCTGGGATTTGGCGGCATCGCCGGGACGGCCGCAGGCATCGCGAAGATCCTCTTCGTCATCTTTCTGGTGTTGTTCGTGGTGTCCTTCATCATTGGCCGACGAGCGCCCTGAGGCGGTCGCATGGCAGGCCGGAGCAAGGCGCTGGTCGCCCTGCCCGCGCCGCATGTCGCCTGCCGCTGGAACAAGGGCGACGTTGGGGGACTCTATGTGCAGGTGCCGGATGCATTGCCGTCCGGTAAGTCGTCCAGTCGACATGCCAGTTTCCGCTGGCTCGACGAGCCATGAAGGCGGACGCGAACTGGCATTGAAGGCCATAGGGATCAAGGCCCGCTGACGGGCCGAGGGACCAGGGGGCCGGGTTGTTCCGCGTCGTCAGGAGCGGCGTGACCTAGGGGCAGATGGGGTGCCTCCGCAGCCATGCGGGCCAGGTCGGGAGAGCTGCTGCCGGGAGCTGGATGTCCTCCAGCTCCCGGTGGGCAGCGGAAGCGCCATTCCAGTTATCCACCCTGCAACCTTGCTGACTGCCAGCCCGAGCAGATGGCCGTGCGCTGTGCGCACCAGGTCAAACCGCCGGTGCGCATGGCGCACCCGGATCGCCTTCAGAACCGGGTGGATCGCGCTTCATCAATCCACCCTCTACTGCCCCATCGGGGCCCTGCCCATGTCGAAATTGCTATTTCGCAGCCTCTGGAACCGCCGTTCCATCTGTTATTCGTCATGCTGATTCGGCATAGGGTAGGCGGTTACGGCATTAGACGATCGTTAGCCTCCTATGAATCATGTCGCCCCTTTTGCGGTCCGCCCGGCCATCCCGGACGGTGCCGTGCTCCCGACTTCCACAAGAAATCAGAGGGTGACGACTATGACCAAGGCCAGACTGAGCCTCGCGTGGCAAATACTCATTGGGCTGGTGCTGGGTATCGCCATTGGCGCCCTGCTCAACCACTTCAGCGCGGAAAAGGCCTGGTGGATCGCCAACGTCCTGCAACCGGCGGGCGATATCTTCATCCGCATGATCAAGATGATCGTCATCCCGATCGTCATCGCTTCGCTGGTGGTCGGCATCGCCGGCGTGGGCGACGCCAAGAAGCTCGGCCGCATCGGCCTGAAGACCATCCTCTACTTCGAGATCATCACCACGGTGGCGATCGTGGTCGGCCTGCTGCTGGCCAACTTCTTCCAGCCCGGCTCCGGCATCGACATGAGCACCCTGGGCACGGTGGACATCTCCAGGTATCAGCAGACCGCCCAGGAAGTGCAGCATGACCATGCACTGATCTCGACCCTGCTGAACCTGATCCCCTCCAACATCTTCGCCGCCGTGGCCCGTGGCGAGATGCTGCCGATCATCTTCTTCTCGGTGATGTTCGGCCTTGGCCTGTCCAGCCTGCCGGGCGAGACCCGCGAGCCCCTGGTGAAGGTGTTCCAGGGCGTGTCCGAAACCATGTTCAAGGTCACCCACATGATCATGGCCTACGCGCCCATCGGTGTTTTCGCACTGATCGCCGTGACAGTGGCCAACTTCGGCTTCGCCTCCCTGCTGCCGCTGGCCAAGCTGGTGGTGCTGGTCTACTTCGCCATCGCCTTCTTCGCCTTCATGGTGCTGGGCCTGGTGGCCCGCCTGTTCGGCTTCTCCATCACCAGGCTGATGCGCATCTTCAAGGACGAGCTGATCCTCGCCTACTCCACCGCCAGCTCCGAGACCGTGCTGCCGCGCATCATCGAGAAGATGGAAGCCTACGGCGCGCCGCGTGCCATCAGCAGTTTCGTGGTGCCCACCGGCTACTCCTTCAACCTCGATGGTTCGACCCTGTACCAGAGCATCGCTGCGATCTTCATCGCCCAGCTCTACGGCATCGACCTGTCCATCGGCCAGCAGCTGCTGCTGGTGCTGACCCTGATGGTCACCTCCAAGGGCATCGCCGGGGTTCCGGGCGTGTCCTTCGTGGTGCTGCTGGCCACCCTGGGCAGCGTCGGCATCCCGCTGGAAGGCCTGGCCTTCATCGCCGGTGTCGACCGCATCATGGACATGGCGCGCACCGCCCTGAACGTGATCGGCAACGCCCTGGCGGTGCTGGTGATCGCCAAGTGGGAAGGCATGTACGACGCCGAGAAGGGCCAGCGCTACCTGGCCTCCCTGCACAGCCTCGGCGGCGGCGAAGCGCAGCCCAAGGGCCGCGCGGTCATCGACTGAATCGCGCCACGTTGAATGAGAAAGCCCGGCGCTTGGCCGTAATGCTGTTCACTTTAGAGGAGCAGCCTTGCGATCTACCGGATAGCGGGACTTGGAGATCTTCACCGTCCTTGGTCTCGAGGGCCTTGGACGGTGATCCAGAAACAACCCTCCGACTCCGGCCC
>NZ_JBHZGM010000022.1:0-98321 GCF_043392685.1 Metapseudomonas phytobenefica
AAGATCAATAGGATGCACGGCGGCAGCAGGGAGTGGGGGTTGGTTCGTTTGGCGACTGCCAATTTACCCACTTCCCTGACTGTCAACTCGCTCTTCCCCCAGACTCCGCGAAGAACCACAAAAAAGCCCGGCGCAAGGCCGGGCTGAAACGCATCACGGGGAGATGCGCAAGGGATCAGGTCATGCCCAGCCAGTTGGGCAGGGCGAGGGATATCCAGGGCACGTAGGTGACCAGGACGAGGAAGGCCAGCAGGAGCATCAGCCAGGGCATGGCCGCGCGGATGGTCGAGGTCAGCGGCATGCCGGTCACTGCGGAGGTGACGAACAGGTTGAGCCCCACTGGCGGCGTCACCAGCCCGATCTCGAGGTTGACCACCATGATGATGCCGAGATGGATGGGGTCGATGCCCAGTTTCATTGCGATGGGGAACATGATCGGCGCCAGAATCAGGATGATCGCCGAGGGCTCCATGAAGGCGCCGGCGATCAGCAGCACGATGTTCACCACCAGCAGGAAGGTCACCGGCGTCAGGCCGGCGTCGATCACCCAGGCGGTGATCTGCTGCGGCAGCTGTTCGGTGGTCAGCACATGGGCGAAGAGCATGGCGTTGGCGATGATGAACATCAGCATGATCGACAGCTTGCCGGACTCCAGCAGCACCTTGGGTGTCTCGCTGAGCTTCATGTCCTTGTAGACGAACAGAGCGATGAAGGCCGAGTAGACCGCTGCCACCGCTGCGGCTTCAGTGGGCGTGAACATGCCGGAGTAGATGCCGCCGAGGATGATCAGCATCAGCAGCAGGCCCCAGATGGCCTTGCGCCCGGCCGTGAGCCATTCGCCGAAGGTGGCGCGAGGCAGGGCGGGCAGGTTCTTTTTCACCGCTACCACGTAGATCGCCACCATCAGTACAACGCCGAGCATGATGCCTGGCACCACGCCGGCCATGAACAGCTTGCCCACCGAGGTTTCGGTCGCCGCTGCGTACACCACCATCACGATCGATGGCGGAATCAGGATGCCCAGCGTACCGGCATTGCAGACGATGCCGGCGCCGAACGACTGCGGGTAACCGGAGCGCACCATGCCGGCGATGGCGATGGAACCGACGGCGGCGACCGTCGCCGGGCTGGAGCCGGACAGCGCGGCGAAGAGCATGCAGGCCAGTACCGCGGCAATCGCCAGGCCGCCACGGATGTGGCCGACACAGGCGTTGGCGAAATCGATCAGGCGACGCGCGACACCGCCGGTGGTCATGAAGGCACCGGCCAGCAGGAAGAACGGGATCGCCAGGAGGGTGTAGTGCTCGGAGGTCTCGAACAGCTTGATCGCCAGGGAGCGCACCGAGTCCGGGCTGAACAGGATGATGGTCATGGAGCCGGCCAGCCCCAGGGAGATGGCGATAGGCACGCCGATGAACATCAGCAGGAACAGCAGGAAGAAAAGGAACAGGACTGTCATTTCGCGTCTTCCTTGTGCGGGCTGTCTTCGTGCTCGGTGAGCTTCAGCGCCTCGGCGGCTTCATCCGCAAGGCCCAGACCTGTCTGCTGATCCTTGAGGATGCGCACGAGGATCTCGGCGAAACGGATGAACACCAGGGTGAAGCCGAGCGGCAGGATCAGGCCGATATGCCACTGCTGCACGCCGAAGTGGCCGAGGTCTTCTGCACCGATGGCGGCGGTGAAGAGGGTCTGTACCCATTCGAAGCTCGCCACTGCCATGAGGCCGGCGTAAACCAGGCAGCACAGGCACGCGATGATTCCAATGATTCGCTGGAGGTGGCGCGGGGCCAGCTTGACCAGCGCGTCGACGCCGATGTGGCCGGCGGTACGCACGCCATAGGCCAGGCCGAAGAAAATCAGCCAGGCGAACAGCGCCTTGGTCAGGGCGTTGCTCCAGGTCATGGCCTGGGCCATGGCGAGGATGGCATCGCCAATGGCGAACAGCATGTCGCTGGCCGCCTGCCAGCGATCGGCCAGGTCGTAGAACAGGGTGTAGAGGTTGTTGAGGATGACGTAGACGAAGGTCACCAGCGTCATGGCCGCCAGGAGAAAGGCGATGAAGCCTTCCTCGAAGTGGTCCCAGGCTCGTCGCAGAGCGTTCATGGATGGCATCTCCCGATGGCAGAAGCGTCGTGGGGCCGGAGTTGGCGGAAAACCGCCAGCTCCGGACGATCGTCTTACTGGGCCTGGTTGGCGGCTTCGGCTGCCTTGATCAGATCGGGACCGATCTCGGCTTCGAACTTCTTCCACACCGGCTTCATGGCTTCGCGCCATTCGTTGCGCTGCTCGGGGGTCAGCTCGATGATTTCGCTGGTCTTGGCCTCGATGATGCGTTGCTTGTCGCCCTGGTTCAGCGCCTCGGCCTGCTTGTTCACTTCGTCGGTCACTTCCACCGTGATCTTCTCCAGCTCGGAACGTACGTCAGCTGGCAGACCGTTCCAGAACTTGGTGTTGGTGATCAGCATGTAGTCGAGCACGCCATGGTTGGACTCGGTGATGTACTTCTGCACCTCGTGCATCTTCTGCGAGTAGATGTTCGACCAGGGGTTCTCGGCGCCGTTGACCACGCCGGTCTGCAGACCCTGGTAAACCTCCGCGAAGCTCATCTTGCGCGGGTTGGCGCGTACGGCCTTGAACTGCTCCTCCAGCACGGCAGAGGCCTGCACACGGAACTTCAGGCCACGGGCGTCCTTGGGCACGCGCAGCGGTTTGTTCGCCGAGAGTTGTTTCATGCCGTTGTGCCAGTAGCCCAGTCCGGTGATGTTCTTGCTTTCCATGGACTTGAGCAGGGCCTGGCCTTCCGGGCTGTGCTGGAAGCGGTCTACCGCCTGGATGTCGTCGAACAGGAATGGCAGGTCGAACAGCTGCACCTGCTTGGTGTACTGCTCGAACTTGGCCAGCGAAGGGGCGATCAGTTGCACGTCGCCGAGCAACAAGGCTTCCATTTCCTTGCCGTCACCGAAAAGCGAGGAGTTGGGATAGACCTCCACCTTCACTTTTCCGGGCAGGCGTTCTTCCGCGAGCTTCTTGAACAGCAATGCGCCTTGTCCCTTGGGCGTGTGTTCAGCCACGACGTGAGAGAACTTGATCACGATGGGATCGGCGGCCTGGGCCAGGCCGGCGGCGCCCAGGGCAAGGGCACAGGCGAGTGCTTTCAGAGCAGGTTTGAACATTGATGCGTCCTCTTGTTGTTCTTGATCAGATCTGGACAGACAGGGGCTGTCTGAGCGAGGCAACAAGAAGGAGTCTAGGTGGGCAACTGCGAATTGGGCGGTCAGGTTGTAAAAACGCAGCTTGGATAGTTCTTGTTGTCCCGCGTGGTGGCGCAAGAGCAAGCGCCGTGCCAGCACGCTGAAAGGCAGCATTTTCGCCGGGGGAGGGTGAATACGGCCGTTCACCGCTCAAGGTGGGTGGCGGATATCCGCCAGGTTTTCCGTGAATGATGGCGGATATCCGCCAGGCTGCGGAACTGGCGCGCCCCCTCTCCCGCTTGCGGGAGAGGGGGCGGGGGAGAGGGCAGTGTCGGCTGGTCCGGAGTTTGAGAAATCTGCTGCCAGTGGGCTCCCTTCAACACCACAACAACTAACGCAGACAGAGCCTTGTTCGTTTCCACATTCCGGCTCAGGCCAGATCGGGATGATGGAGCGGAGCCTTCTCGATGGTGCGTTCGGCAATCTCCTTCAGCCGCTTCATGGATTCGACCGACTCGCGGTCGATCCTGCCGCGCATCACCAGCCAGTTCGCAATTCGCATGGCGAATCCGGAAAAGCCGTACTCCAGGGTGCGCACGAAGCGGGTGCCGCTCGCCGTGCTTTCGCATTCATAGGTCAGCACCAGATCCACTCCATGGCTACCCCGGGCGGTGGCGCGCCAGCGGCGGCCGGGGCTGTACTCGGCGACGTCCCAACTCAGGTGCCCGGCACGCCCGCCCGCGTGGATGTCTTCCTCGAAGTGGCTGCCGGCCGGCAGAGGCCCCGCGGCGCCGTCCACCCGCAGGGAGGAGGGGTGCCACTCCGGCCAGCGGGTGACGCTGGCGGCATAGGCCAGGACCCGCTCGGGGCCGCGGTCGATTTCCACTTCGTGCTGCAGTCGGGTCATGGCGCGCTCCTGTTCCAGTGGCTCCCAGTAGAGGCTTCCCTTGAGCCAGTCCATCAGCGGGAAAACCAGGTTGAAGTTGTGGGTCTGCATCAGGTCCCGGCGATGGTGCAGTTCGTGCAGCCGGCGCATGTGGCGGATCCAGGGCAGGTGCGAGACCGGGTGGTCGGCAGGCAGGTGTTCGCAGGCGTGGAAGATTTCGTAGCTCAGGTAGCCGGCCAGCAGGGTGCTGGCGAACAGGGCGGCGACGTTGCTGTTGAGCCGTGACAGCAGCCACCAGGCGGCGAACAGGCCGACGCTGTAGAACACAATCAGCCAGGCAGGGAAGAGGATCACCCGCCAGTCCCGGGCGGAGTCCCAGGTCATGCGCCCGGCGACGAAGAAGCTGTGGTGGTCTCCGGTGTGGCGCTTGTAGAACATCCCGCCCACGCGCGTCTTGTGGTGGCCCAGGTTCTTGTGGATGGCGTACTCGCCCCAGTTGAAGAACACCAGCGCCGCCGGCACCACCAGCCACTCCCAGGCTTTCACCTGTTCCAGCTGGCCGATGAAGAACGTCAGGCAGGCAGCGCCGTAGAGCAGTACGAAACCGCCGTGCAACCGGGCGTTGTAGAGGGGGTGGATGCCCGCTCGATAGCGCTCGCGAAACGCCTGGGTGTCGTGGCTCATGGCTGCTCCGGCAGTCTTGTTGGTGTGCCCCGCAGTCTAGTGAGGGTTCCCGTCTTATGAAGCGGGGTTTCCGGTTATTCGTGAATTTTGGCAGAAGTGTCGGCCTCGCGCGGTCGGCGCAGCAGCGGCCAGGTGCCGATCATGGCGGGTACGCCCAGGCCGAGCCAGGACAGGGCGTCCCACCAGCCGTCGCCGAGCAGGGCGCTGAACAGTCCCAGGGTGCAGAGCAGGCCGATGAGCGTGGGCAGGATGAAAGTGGATTGCCGCCAGTTCATGCCGTGGCTTCCTCGGTCGAACGCTGACCGGCGCTGCGCCGTTGGCGAACCCACCAGAGATACAGGCCGCTGCCGAGCACGATGATGGTGAGGATATCCAGCGCGGCCCAGAGCAATTGCATGGGACGGCCGCCGTAGTCGCCGAAGTGCAGCGGCTGCGACATTGCCAGGGCGTCCATGTACCAGGGTCGCTGGGCCACGGCGGTGACCTCCAGGGTGCGGGCATCGATCAGCACCGGCGTCCACAGGTGGGCGGTGAGGTGCGTGCTGCCGACCATGAATACCGTGTAGTGATGCTCGCTGGAGAAACGGGTGCCGGGGAAGGCGATGAAATCCGCCTGCATGCCGGGCAGGGCCCTGGCGGCGATCTTCAGGACGTTGTCCGCCGGAGCGCGAGCGGTGAGCGGCGGCGCATGGCGGTAGGGCTCCACCAGGGCGCTGAGGGCGTCCTGGCGCCAGGCACTGATCAGCAGGTCGGCGCAGGCGCTGATGACGCCGGTGACGCCGACCACCAGCGCCCAGGTCAGGGTGACGACGCCGATCAGGTTGTGCAGGTCCAGCCAGCGGGTCCGGCGCGAGCGCTGGTGGCGCACTTCGGCGAACTTCAGGCGGCGCATGAAGGGCGAGTAGAGCACCACGCCGGAAACGATGGCGACCACGAAGAGTACGCCCATCAAGGCCAGCAGCAGCTTGCCGGGCAACCCGGCGAACAGGTCGACGTGCAGGCGCAGGATGAACATCAGCACGCCGCCGTTGGCAGCCGGCATGGCCACTGGCTCGCCGCTGCGGGCGTCGAGCATGAAGGTGTGGGAGGCGTTGGGTTCGGTGCCGGCGGTGGCGGCGGTGATCGCGACCACGCCATTGGGCTCGTCCTTTTCAAAACCCAGGTACTGCACCACCTCGCCGGGTCGGTGGCGCTGGGCGGCCTCCACCAGCTGCTGCAGGCCCAGGTGCGGTGCGTCCGCTGGCATTTCGCGCAGCTCGGGCGCTTCACCCAACAGCTGTTCCAGCTCGTGGTGGAAGATCAGCGGCAAGCCGGTAAGGGCGAGCATCAGCAGGAAAAGGGTGCAGATCAGGCTGGTCCAGCTATGGATGCCGGACCAACGGCGGATGGTGCTGCTTTGCATGGCGAATCCCTGTTGCGTGGACTGCCCGCCGGGGGCAGCCCTTGTTCGTGATCGCGCGAGGCTCAGAACCTGTAGTTCACGCTGCCGATCACGCTGCGTTCGTCACCGTAGTAGCACCAGTAGCCGTCGCACGTGGACAGGTACTCCTTGTTGAACAGGTTCTTCGCGTCCAGCGCTACGGAAACGCCTCGCAACGAGCTGTTCAGACGACCCAGGTCGTAGTGCACGGAGGCGTCGTAGACGGTGTAGGAGCCGGTGTGGCCCAGCCAAGTGTTGGCGGTGTTGCCGTAGCTGTCACCGACGTAGCGCACGCCACCTGCAACGCCGAAGCCGTCGAGAATGCCGCTGTGCCAGGTGTAGTCGACCCAGGCGGTGGCCTGGTTGCGCGGCACCTGGGGCATACGGTTGCCCTTGTCCGGGCCTTTCTGGATTTCGCTGTCGGTGTAGCTGTAGGAGGCCACCAGCTTGAGGTTCTCGTTGACGTCGGCGGTGGCTTCCAGTTCCAGGCCGCGCACTTCCAGCTCGCCGATCTGGCGGGTCACGTTGCCTTCGGTGACGCTGACGTTGGTCTGGGTCAGGTCGTAGACCGCGGCGGTCAGCATGGCGTCGGTGCCGGGTGGCTGGTACTTGATGCCGACTTCGTACTGCTTGCCCTCGGTGGGTTCGAAGGAAACGGTGCTGTCGACATTGGCGCCCATGGCCGGCTGGAAGGACTCGGCATAGGAGAAGTACGGGGTGATGCCGTTGTCGAACAGGTAGCTCAGGCCCAGGTTCCCGCTGAAGGCAACGTCGCGCTGGGTATTGGTGGCATCGTTCTTGTTGAAGAACTCGGTGCCGGTGTGCACCCAGTCTTCACGGCCGCCGAGGGTCAGGCGCCAGTTGTCCAGGGCGATCTGGTCCTGGATGTAGAGGCCGGTCTGGTAGGTCTTCTGGTTGAAGTCCTGCAGGGGGAAGTAGGTGACACCGGACATGTCCGCTCCGTAGATCGGATTGTTCACGTTGATCGGCGGTACCCCCATGCCATAGAGCCAGCGGTAGTTGGTGTTGGCGCGCTGGTGGTCGAGGCCCAGCAGCAGGGTGTGGTCCAGCTGTCCGGTGCTGAAATCGGCCTGGAAGTTGTTGTCCACGGCGAATTGGCTGATGTCTTCGTCGACGATGCCGGATTCGCGGTTGACGTTGCCGTCGGCGTCGACGCTGTTGAAGGTGGCGACGTTCACCGCCTGGAATTCCAGGTCGCTCTTGGTGTAGCGCAGGTTCTGGCGGAATTGCCAGACATCGTTGAAGCGGTGCTCGAAGGCGTAGCCCAGCGCGTAGTAGGTACGGTCGTAGAAGTCCCAGTCCGGCTCGCCAAGGTTCTTGTGGTGCGAGATGTTGCCGAAGGGCGATTCGATCCTGGTGCCTTGCAGCGGCAGGAACTGCCCGGTGATGCCCGTGTCGTCGCGGGTGTACTGGGAGAGGAAGGTCAGACGGGTGTCGTCGTTGATGTTCCAGGTCAGGCTGGGGGCGATGTTGTAGCGCTTGTCCGGGATGTGGTCGATGGGCGTGTTGCTGTCGCGCACGGTGCCGCTGACGCGGTAGAGGAACTGGCCCTCGTCGTCGATCCTGCCGGTGCTGTCGAAGTTGATCTGCTTGTGTTCGTTGCTGCCGGCCTGCAGCTCCACCTCATTGGCCTGTTCCTCCTGGGGGCGGCGGCTGACCATGTCCAGCAGGCCGCCGGGCGGGGTCTGGCCGTAGACGGAAGAGGCCGGGCCGCGCAGCACGGCGATGCGCTCCAGGTTCCAGGGCTCGATCTTCGGGTTGGCGAAGGAACCGACCGGCAGCGGCAGGCCATCGAGGAACTGGGTCGGCACAAAGCCACGCACCTTCAGCCAGTCGGAGCGGGAGTCGGACCCGTAGCCGCTGCTCATCACGCCTGCGGTGTAGCGCAGCGAGTCGTTGAGGTTGAGGGTGGGGCGCGAATCCAACTGCTCGCGGGTGATCACGGAGATGGAGCGGGGAACCTCGATGATCGCGGTGTCGGTCTTGGTGCCGGCGGCGGTGCGGGTGGCGACCATGCCGGTGGTGGGGCCCCAGGCGGTTTCGTAGTAGCGGTTGCCGTCGATGTTCACGTCCGGCAGGTTCATCACTTCATCGGCCTCGGGGGCCAGGCTGTAGCTGTCGGCGCCGTTCTGCACCAGGCGCAGGTTGCTGCCTTGCAGGGCCTGGGACAGCGCCTGCAGGGGGCTGAGTTCACCCTGCACGGCTGGCGCGGTCCTGCCGGCGGTCAGGCTCGGGTCGATGCTGATGACGATGCCCGCATCCGCCGCGATGCGAGTCAGGGTGCTGGCCAGCGGGGCGGACGCTAGTTGGTAGGTCTCGGCCAGCGCCGGGGCGGACAGGCCGCCAAGGGTGACGGCCAGCGTCAGCAGGGTGCGTCGGAACGGGGCGGAAGCAAACTGCATTGCGAACATCTCCTAAGTGAGAAATCGTCTCAATGCCTTCTTGCCGAGCCAGAATCGAAAAGTGACAGGGGGACGGAGAAAAAATTTTCTGGCCCGTCCCTGGACTCATTTGTGTGGGGGGAATCGACCCTTTAGGCCGTTTTCGTCGTTGTGCTTGAGGGTTGTATTGGCGCGGGTCGAGGCACACAGCCCATCGATGGACTGATGGGCTGCGTTCGGGTCTAGTCCCTGGCCGGTACCACGCGCACCCACCAGTCGCTGAAACGCTCGATGCGCACTGGCAGGCTCGGGGGCAGGGCGGCTAGGGCCTTGTCGCTGTCGTTCAGCGGGAACACGCCGCTGATGCGCAGGCTGGCCAGGGCCGGATCGAGGCCCAGGTAGCCGCTGCGGTATTCACCCAGGCTATCGATCAGCTGCGCCAGCGGCATGTCGTCGGCCACCAGCATGCCGTGGCTCCAGGCTTCGGCGCCGACCGGTGCGGCCTGGGTCGGGCCGAGGTGCTGCTGGTCGATGCGTACCTGTTCGCCGGCCTGGATGATGCGCTCGCCGGACGCGCTGCGAGGCTCGGCGGCCACCGCCGATTCGAGCACGATCAGACGGGTCGATTCACCCTCTCGGCGCACCAGGAAGCGGGTGCCCAGCGGTTTCAGGCGACCCTGGTCGGTCTCGACGATGAAGGGGCGTGAATCGGCGTGGCCGGTCTTCACCAGGATTTCGCCGCTGCGCAGGTGGAGCCGGCGCTGCGGGCCGTCGAAGTCGATATCCAGCGCCGTGCGGCTGTTGAGTTGCACGATGCTGCTGTCCGCCAGGCGCAGTTCGCGCTGTTCGCCGCTGGCGGTCATTTCGTCGGCCAGGTAATCGCCGAGGGGCCGCTGCTGGGCCAGCAGGCCGAGGCCCAGGCCCACCGCCAGCATCAGCGCCAGGGCGTTTCCTGCGATGCGGTGCAGGCTGCGCCGCCGCCCGCCGCCGCTGCGCAGCAACGCACGGCGGGCATGGCCGGGAACGGCTGCCGACAGGTGCTGATCGATCCCCGCCAGCTGCTGCCAGACTTGTGCATGTTCCGGGTGGGCTCCCAACCAGCGGTTGAATTCGTGGCGTTCCTGCTCTGTGGCCTCGCCGGAGTCCAGGCGCAGCTGCCAGGCGATGGCTTCGTCCAGGGCGCGTGCCGATACCCGGCTCACGCCGGCTCTCCGTAGAGGGCGATGTAGCACTGGCGCATGCCCTGGGCCAGGTACTGGCGCACGCGCGAGGTGGAAACCCCCAGGCGCTCGGCGATTTCGGCGTGGCCGAGGCCATCCAGGCGGTTGTAGAGGAAGGCGGCGCGTGCCTTGCTGGACAGCTGGCCCAGCAGGCGATCGATTTCCCGCAGGCTGTCCAGGATCAGTGCCTGTTCCTCGGGGCTGGGGAGAAGGTCCTGGGGCGCTTGGGCCAGCTCTTCCAGGTAGGCGCGTTCCAGATCATTGCGGCGGAACTGGTCCACCAGCAGGCCGCGGGCGATGGTCGCCAGCAGGGCGCGAGGCTCGCGGGGCGGTTGCAGGTCGGCGCGGGCCAGCAGGCGCAGGAAGGTGTCCTGGCTGACGTCCTCGGCGCGCTGGGGGCATTGCACGGTCTTGCGCAGCCAGTTGAACAGCCAATCACGATGGTCTCGGTAAAGCAGCCCTACCAGATGCGGGTTCGCGGGATCACCGGCCGACACGCTGACCTCATTGAGAATAATTGGGAGGTGTATTCAAGAACGATTCGCAATGATGGCAGAGGCTGGCATCGTGCCGCAATCGGCTCGGGGCAGTGGGCGATGGATGGTGATGCGCGAGCGGAAGGCGGGGAGGGGCGGCACAGGCGCCGCCCCGGAGGGCTCAGTGCTTGCTGCCGTCATCCGGCAGGGCGAGCAATTGCTTTTCCTGGTTCCAGTCGAAGGGCTCGTCGTTCTGTTCGGCCTCGAAGCGGCGCTCGTCGAGACGCTGGTAGAGGTCGATTTCTTCATCGGGCATGAAGTGCAGGCAGTCGCCACCGAAGAACCAGAGCAGGTCGCGTGGCACCAGGTGGGCGATCTGCGGATAGCGATGGAATACCTGGCTGATCAGGTCCTGGCCCAGGTACTGGCTGCCTTCCGGGTCACGCGGCAGTTCGCTCATCAGTTCGTCGAAGCGCTCGACGAACAGGGCGTGGTTCTCCTCGGGAACCTGGTCGGCCTCGCCCAGGGCGACCAGGATGCTGCGCAGGTGGGCGAGCAGGGCGAGGTGATGGTCGAGGTAGGGATTGGCCATGGTGGATGTCCTGAAGCTGAATCGGGCGCGGGAGTATAAGGCCAGCCGCGCCCGCTGTCGTGTCCGCGGGCTCAGCGGATGCCGCCCTCGCGCAGGTGGAGTTCTTCCCTGGAGAAGTCGTCGACATCGATCACCCGCCGCCGCGCTGCTTCGGCGGCGCGGACCTCTCGCGCCTCCTCCGCATCCAGCAGGCCCGCCGCCAGTGCTGCGTCCGCCAGCGGCTCACCCGGTGCAGGCCGCAACTGGCCGGACTTCAGCGCCGCCTGAAGTTTCTGCAGCTGGGGGTGGCTGCGACCGAGCTGGTCGATGGCGACCTGCAGGGCGCCTACCGGGTCGTCGGCGGATTGCGGGCGGTAGCAGCCGGTCAGCAGCTCCTCCAGCGCCGGGTCGCCCCGGTCGCGGCCGATCACCCTGGCGACCTCGGCATCCAATGCGTCCGATGGCCCCGGGTGGCGGCGGCCAAGGGGGAACACCAGCACCCGCAGCAGGCCGCCGGCGATGGCATTGGGGAAGTTGTCCAGCAGCCCGTCCAGGGCCGACTCGGCCTTGCCCAGGCTTTCCTCCAGGGCCCAGCGCACCAGGGGTTGCAGGTGTTCGGGGGAGTCGCGGTCGTGGTAGCGCTTGAGTGCCGCCGAGGCCAGGTAGAGATGGCTGAGGGCATCGCCGAGGCGCGCGGACAGCCGCTCGCGGCGCTTCAGTTCGCCGCCGAGCAGCAGCATGCTGCTGTCGGCCAGCAGGGTGAAGGCCGCAGTGAGGCGATTGAGGGCGCGGAAATAGGGACGGCTGAGGCTGTCCCCCGGAGCATCGCCGAGGCGCCCGAGGCTCAGGCCCAGCAGCAGGCTGCTGGCAGCATTGCCCACGGCAAAACCGATGTGCCTGAGCAGCAACTGGTCGAACTCTTCCAGGGCCTGCTGGCGATCTTCACGGTTGGCCAGGTCCATTTCCCTGAGCACGAACGGATGGCTGCGGATGGCGCCCTGGCCGAAGATCATCAGGTTGCGCGAGAGAATGTTGGCGCCTTCCACCGTGATCGGGATGGGGGCGCCCTGCCAGGCGCGGCCGAGGTAGTTGTTCGGGCCGAGGATGATGCCCTTGCCGCCATGCACGTCCATGGCGTGGCTGATGCATTCGCGGCCGCGCTCGGTGAGGTGGTATTTGAGGATGGCGGAAAGCACCGAGGGCTTTTCCCCCTGGTCCACTGCGCTGGCGGTGAGAATGCGCGCGCTGTCCATCAGCCAGGCGTTGCCGGCGATGCGCGCCAGGGCCTCCTGGACCCCTTCGAAGGCCGCCAGGGGCACATTGAACTGCTCGCGGATGCGGGTGTACTGGCCCGCCACCAGGCTGGTGAATTTGGCAATGCCGGTGGCCGCCGCCGGCAGGGAAATCGAGCGGCCCACCGAAAGGCAGTTCATCAGCATCATCCAGCCCTTGCCGAGCATGGCCGGGCCGCCAATCACGAAGTCCAGCGGCACGAACACATCCTTGCCGGAGTTGGGACCGTTCATGAAGGCGGCGCCGAGGGGCATGTGACGCCGGCCGATCTTCACGCCGGGGGTGTCGGTGGGAATCAGCGCGAGGCTGATGCCGAGGTCTTCTTCGTTGCCCAGCAGGTGTTCCGGGTCGTAGGCCTTGAAGGCGAGGCCGAGCAGCGTGGCCACCGGGCCGAGGGTGATGTAGCGCTTCTCCCAGGTCAGGCGCAGGCCGATGACTTCCTCGCCCTGCCACTGGCCCCTGCAGACGATGCCTACATCCGGCATGGCGCCGGCGTCCGACCCGGCCAGCGGACCGGTCAGGGCGAAGCAGGGGATGTCCTCGCCGCTCGCCAGGCGCGGCAGGTAACGCTGGCGCTGCAGGTCGGTGCCGTAGTGCAGCAGCAGTTCGGCAGGGCCCAGGGAGTTGGGCACCATCACGGTGGAAGCGAGGTCGCCACTGCGGGTCGCCAGCTTCATCGCCACCTGGGAATGGGCATAGGCGGAGAAGCCCTTGCCGCCATATTCCTTCGGGATGATCAGGGCGAAGAAGCCGTGCTGCCTGATGTGTGCCCAGGCCCTGGCTGGCAGGTCCAGCTGCTGGCCGATCTCCCAGTCACTGACCATGGCGCAGAGCTCCTCGGTAGGGCCGTCGAGGAACGCCTGTTCTTCTTCCGTCAGCTGCGGGCGGGGCGAATCCAGCAGCTTGCGCCAGTCCGGCCGGCCGCTGAACAGCTCGCCGTCCCACCAGACGGTGCCGGCCTCGATGGCCTCGCGCTCGGTCTCCGACATGGGCGGCAGCACCCGCTGGAACCAGGCGAACAGGGGCGCGCTGAGCCAGCGGCGGCGCCATTCCGGCAGTGCCAGGGGCAGGGCAGTGGCGAGCCAGCCCAGCCAGAGCAGGAGCAACAGCCAGCCCTGAGCGTGACTGAAGAACCCCATCAGCAGCAGGAAGCCGGCCACCAGACCCAGGGCGGGGGCTGGTGCGGTGCGGCGGTGGGCGAGACAGGCGATGCCCAGGACCAGGGCGAGCAACCAGAAGAACAGCATGGACGATCCTCCTTGACGGTGGCGGGCGCATCACGAGCTTAGTCGCCACCCGGGAGCACGGCGACAGGAGAGTCAAGGTTGGCCGGAATGTCGTGTCCGCAGGGAAAACGGGCTGGCTAGACTGGGCGTCATGTCCGCAGGAGATTCCCCCATGCAGCGTTATCTTGAACCCGGCCGCTTCGTTGATAGTGACCACCCCCTGGTGGTCGAGTTCGCGGAAAGACACCGTGGCGCCAGCCGCACCCCCGTCGATACGGCTGTCAGCCTGTACCGCGCGGTGCGTGACGAGATCCGCTACAACCCCTACGTGTTCAGCCGCAACCCCGAGACCCTGAAAGCCAGCCATGCCCTGGCGGCGGGCCAGTCCTACTGCGTGCCCAAGGCGAACCTGCTGGCCGCCTGCGCGCGGCATTGCGGCATTCCCGCGCGCATCGGCCTGGCTGATGTGCGCAATCACCTGGCCACGCCGCGGCTGCTGGAACTGCTGCGCAGCGAGGTGTTCGCCATGCACGGTTACACCGAGCTGTACCTCGAAGGGCGCTGGGTCAAGGCCACTCCCGCCTTCAACCTCGCGCTGTGCCGGGCGTTCAAGGTGGCGCCGCTGGAGTTCGACGGGCGCAGCGACAGCATCTTTCACCCCTTCAACAACCAGGGTGAGCGCTACATGGAGTACCTGGCGGACCACGGCCAGTTCGCCGATCTGCCCGAGGCGCTGTTCTTCGACCACCTGGCGGCCGTCTATCCGCACCTGTTCCAGGAGGGCGCGGATTTCCTGGCTGGCGACCTGCAGGCCGAGGCCGCCACAGCGAGCTGACGCACAGTTTCATAAGCAAAGTTTGCCCGGCACTTTGCCGTTGGCCGGCCTGCCAGTAGCATCGTCGCATTGCACAGGGAGCGACGAATGCGAACCAAACTGGATGCCTGCCTGCACGCGGTGAATCAGGTGCTGTTGGGCAAGGAGGCGCAGGTACGCCTGGCCCTGACCTGCCTGCTGGCCCGTGGGCACCTCTTGATCGAAGACCTGCCCGGCATGGGCAAGACCACCCTGGGCCATGCCCTGGCCAAGGTGCTGGGGCTGAGCTTCCAGCGCATCCAGTTCACCTCCGACCTGTTGCCCGGCGACATCCTCGGTACTTCGGTGTTCGACAAGGAGAGCGGCCAGTTCGTCTTCCACCCCGGCCCGGTGTTCGCCGAGCTGGTGCTGGCCGACGAGATCAACCGCGCCACGCCCAAGAGCCAGAGCGCGTTGCTGGAGGCCATGGAAGAAGGGCAGGTGACCATCGAAGGCGCGACGCGCCCGTTGCCGGAACCCTTCTTCGTCATCGCCACGCAGAACCCGGTGAGCCAGGGCGGCACCTTCGCCTTGCCGGAATCGCAGCTGGATCGCTTTCTCATGCGGCTGTCCCTCGGCTATCCGGCTCGGGCGGCGGAGAAGGCGTTGCTCCAGGGCGAGTCGCGCCGCGAACTGCTGCCGCGCCTGGAACCCATCTTCACCCATGCCGAACTGGGGCTGATCCAGGCCGAGGTGCCCAAGGTGACCGCCCGTGATGCCGTGGTGGACTACGTGTTGCGCCTGGTGGACGCCACCCGCAGCCAGCCGCAGTTCGCCTGGGGGCTGTCGCCGCGCGCCAGCCTGGCGCTGCTGTCGGCCGCTCGTGCCTGGGCGCTGCTGGCAGGGCGCGATTACGTGATTCCGGAAGACGTCCAGGCCGTGCTGCCTTCGGTCGCGGGGCACCGCCTGCGCGAGCGCGCCGATCCCTCCGGTCACGGTGGCGGCGCGCTGGTGCAGTGGTTGTTGCGCGAAGTGCCGGCGCTCTGATGCTGGAGGTCCAGGTCGATCGCTGGCTGGCCCGGCGCATCCCTCCGGCCAACCAGGTGCGCCTCGACCAGCGGCGCATCTTCATCCTGCCGACCCGGGCCGGCGTCGCCTTCGGGGTGGCGCTGGTGCCGATGCTGCTGGTGGCGATCAACTACCAGAACAGCCTGGCCTATGGACTGACCTTCCTGCTGCTGTCGGTGTTCCTGGTGGCCATCCTGCACACCTTCCGCAACCTCTCTGGGCTTAGCCTCAAGGCGGCGGGCGGTGCGCCGGTATTTCTCGGCGAGCAGGCGCACTTGCGCGTCACCCTGGAAAGCACCCGCCGCGAACACCAGGCCATCGCTATTGGCTGGCCACCCTTTCCCTTGCAGGTTCAGGACGTGGCGGCCAAGGGCGCCTGCGATGTGGAGCTGCACCTCCCCACCGAACGTCGTGGCTGGCTGCGCCCCAGGCGTCTGCGGGTCGAAAGCCGCTATCCCCTCGGTTTGCTGGTGGCCTGGAGCTGGGTGGACCTGGACCAGGCGCTGCTGGTCTACCCGCGCCCACTGGAGGGCGACCTGCCGTTGACGCCGAGGCAGGGTGAAGATGACGTTGATGACGGCCAGCATGTGCTTGGCCCGGGAGCCGACGACTACCAGGGATTGCGCGCCTACCAGCCGGGTGATTCGCGCCGGCGCATGCACTGGAAGGCCTATTCGCGAGGGCAGGGCCTGTTCGTGAAGGAGTTCGCCGCCCTGGCCGGGCGTGATCTCTGGCTCGACCTTGACCAGGTGAGCGGGGGGCTGGAGGAACGCCTCGGCCTGCTGTGCCATTGGGTGTTGCAGCTCTCAGCCCGTGGCCAGCCCTTCGGCCTGCGACTGGGTGGAGAGGAACTGGCGCCGGATAGCGGGGAGGCCCACCGCGAAGCCTGCCTGCGCGCCCTGGCCCTGTACGAGGTGCCGCGATGAAGGCCAGCCTGCCGATCACGCGCATCGGCCTGACCTGGCTGCTGGTGGCCCAGGTGCTGGTGATCCTGCCACTGCTGCCGCACCTGCCGTTGTGGATCATCGCCATGTGGCTGGGGTGCGCCGGCTGGCGCATCCAGATCTTCCGCATGCGTGCCCGCTACCCGAGCGGTATGGTCAAGGCCGGGCTCATCCTCGCCGTGGCCCTGGGGGTGTCCCTGTCCCGTGGGACGCTGGTGGGGTTGGAAGCGGCGGTCGTGCTGCTGGTGGCGGTGTTCATCCTCAAACTGGTGGAATTGCGCAGCCAGCGCGATGCGCTGGTACTGGTGCTGCTCGGATTTTTCACCCAGGTCACCGCGTACCTGTTCAACGACGGCATGCTCGCGGCCCTCTACAGCCTGCTACCCCTCTGCGCATTGCTGGCCGCGCTGGTGGGGTTGCAGCAGAGCCGCTTCGCGGAGCATCCACTGGTGCCGCTGAAGGCCGCCGCCAGCCTGCTCCTGCAGGCCGCGCCGCTGATGCTGCTGCTGTTCCTGTTCTTTCCCCGCCTGGGCCCGCTCTGGTCACTGCCCTTGCCCAGCGACAAGGGCGTCACTGGTCTCGCGGACGCCATGAGCCCGGCGGACGTCGCCGAGCTCAGCCGTTCCGCCGAGCTGGCTTTCCGTGCCAGCTTCGAAGGCCCGGTACCGCCCGTGAGCCAGCTTTACTGGCGCGCGCTCACCCTGGAGCGCTTCGACGGCCGCCGCTGGTCGCAAACCCTGGGCGCCCAGTTCGGGCCGGCGGCCGACTGGCGCAGGGAAGGCCAGCCGCTGCGCTACAGCATCGTCATGCAACCCAGCGGGCGGCCCTGGCTGTTCGGGCTGGATGTGGCCGAGACCCGCGAGCCGGACGTGCGCAGCCGGGCAGATTTCCGCCTGGAACGACGCCAGCCGGTGGATCGCACCTTGCTCTATCAGGTCACCTCCTGGCCGGGGGCGGTGCGCGAGCCGGCGGGAAACCCGGCGGCATTGCGCCGGGCCTTGCAATTGCCGGAGCAGGGCGAACCCCGTACCCGGGCCTGGGCAGCCGAGCTCAAGCGGCAGCATGCGAACCCGCAGCAACTGGTGGACGCGCTGTTGGCGCATTTCAATCGTGAGCCCTACGTCTACACCCTGAAGCCGCTGCCTCTGGGGGAAGACAACATCGATGCCTTCCTTTTCGATACCCGGCGGGGCTTCTGCGCCCACTATGCCGGCGCCATGACCTTCGTCCTGCGCGCCGCCGGCATCCCTGCGCGGGTGGTGGCCGGCTACCAGGGCGGCGAACTCAACCCCGCCGGCAACTATGTGCTGGTGCACCAGTTCGACGCCCATGCCTGGGTGGAGTACTGGCTGCCGGAGCGCGGCTGGATCAGCGTCGACCCCACCTTCCAGGTGGCGCCGAGCCGCATCGAGCGCGGCCTGGAGGAGGCCATATCCGGCGAGCAGAGCTTCCTCGAAGGTTCGCCCCTGTCTCCCTTGCGCTATCGGCAGCTGTCCTGGCTGAACCAGGTGCGCCTGGTCTGGGACAACCTCAACTACGGCTGGCAACGCTGGGTGCTGGGTTATCAGGGCGAAGCCCAGGTGGAGCTGGTGCAACGCTGGTTCGGCGGCCTCGATGGACGTGTCCTTGGCGTCGCTCTGGTGGCGGCCGTGGCCGTGCTGTTGGCAGTCCTGGCACTGTTCCTGTTCGCGCCCTGGCGCCGTGAGCGCGACCCGCAGTTGCGCCAGTTCCAGGCGTTCGAGCGCTTGCTGGCGCGCCATGGCGTGTCGCGCCGGATCGGAGAGGGGCCGCGCGCCTTCGCCGAGCGCGCCAGTCGCGAGCTGCCCCGGCAGGCCGCGCAGATCCGTGCTTTCGCCGCTGCCTTCGAAGCCAGCCGCTATGCTGCCCATCAGGGGGCTGACCCGCAGCGCTTGCTGACGGCGTTGCGCAAGTCGTTGCCCTGGCGCCTGCGGGGCGTACGTGGATGATCCATGCTGAGTGATACGTTGCCCGCCCGGGCCCGATCTCTGGAGTGATTTTAGATGGCCGCAATGCTGGACGACCTGATCGCTCAGGTCATCGCCCTCGAGATTCGTCTGCACGTGTGTACCGAGCGTCTGGTTGCGCGTACCGATGACGAGGCCTTGCACGACCTGCGGGTGGCGACCCGGCGATTGCGCAGCCTGTTGCGCCCGCTGCGCGGCCTGGCGGCGGTGGACGTGCTGGAGCAGGCGGCGGCCGACCTGGCGAGGTTGAGCAGCCCGTTGCGCGATCTGGAAGTGCTGATCGCCGAACTGCGCAGCCATCGTCTGGAGCGCCTGGTCCCGGCTCGCGAGAGGGCGCTGCGCAGCGGCTACGCGCAGTTCCTGTTGGCGCCGGAACTGACGCACCTGTTGCAGGTGCTCGAAGCCTGGCCGCACCTGATGCGGGTGTGTGAACGCGAAGGGCTGCTGACGGGGCTGCGGCAGAAAATCGAGAAGTTTCTCGGCAAGAGGCGCCGGCAGCTGGTGCAGGCCCTGCGCTCGCCAGACCATGACCGCCATCGCCTGCGCCTGCTGATCAAACGCCTGCGCTATGGCCTGGACGCCTACCCGGATCTGGCCGACCTGTCCCCACGGACACGGCAGCTGCTGGTGGGGGCGCAGACTGCCCTGGGCAACTGGCACGATCACTTCCAGTGGCTGGCCCGTGCGGAAAACGAGGCGGACCTGCGTCCCCGGGTACGTGCCTGGCAGGTGGCGATGCATGCCGCCGAAGTCCGTTCGGACCGGGTGCTGGAGAAGTTGCTGCGCCGCCTTGGGTGAACCGGCCTTGGCTGTTCTCCCCTCTGCCTTGGCGTGGCAGCCCTGCGAGCTGCCTTTCGGGGCGGCGAGGCGATGCCCTAAGATCGCCGCCTGGGCGTTTCACTACAGGGATTTCAGATGAATTTTTCCGAATTGATCCAGGCGGCTCGCGGCAATCCGGGCGAAATCGTGGTACCTGCCAGCTGGGGGCAGGGGCGGGCGTCCTTCGGCGGTGTGGTCGCTGCACTGGCATTCGAAGCCATGCGTGCGAAGGTCGAAGCGGGGCGGCCGGTGCGTTCCCTGGCCACGACCTTCGTCGGCCCGCTGGAGCCGGAAGTGCCGGCCAGCTTCGAGGCCGAACTGCTGCGCGAAGGCAAGGCGGTGAGCCAGGTGTTCTGCCGCGTGATGCAGAAAGGCCAGGTGGTGGCGCTGCTGCAGGGCAGTTTCGGCGGCTCGCGCCAGTCGGTGGTGCAGATGGAGGCCGAACCTGCCCCCGAGATGAAGCCGGTCGCCGACTGTGTCGAACTGCCCTTCATTCCCGGCGTTACCCCGGAGTTCACCCGTCACCTGGCCATGCGCTGGTCCATTGGCGGCATGCCATTCTCCAACAGCCGCGAGCGCGACATGGGCGGCTGGGTGCGTTTCCGTGACGACCGGATCAAAGAGGCGATTACCGAATCCCATCTGCTGGCCCTGGTGGATGCCTGGCCACCGGCGACCGTGCCGCATCTGCCGGTCCCCGCGCCGGGCAGCACCCTGACCTGGACCATCGAGTTCGTGCAACCGCTGCCGAAGCTGGATACCCACGCCTGGTGCAAATACCGCGCGCGCATCGAGCACGCCCGCGACGGCTATGGCCATGCCGCCGCCGCGCTGTGGACCCCGGACGGCGAACTGGTCGCCATGAGCCGGCAGACGGTGGTGGTATTCGGCTGACTGATGCAGGCGCAGGGCCAATGACGTTTTTACGTGCGCGAAATAGGTGATTTGCCTGTAGACGGAGCGATTTCAATCGCGAATGAATTCGCTTCCACAGAAACAAGGGGGATGACGCTTTTTTATCCACCTTGGGGAATCAGCGCTTCTTGTTGCGCCAGTTGCGCCACCACTGGCCGCTGAGCAGGAAGCGCGGGAAGGTGATGAACTGCTCCACCAAGAGCCGGCCTATGGCGTCCTTGCGGCCGCTGAAGGGTTCCGGCTGCACGGCTTCCAGCTTGTGGCCGCGCGCCTGCAGCGCCAGTGAGGCGAGGATGCCGATCACCCCCAGTACCAGTGCGCGGAAGCTGAAGGTGAACAGGCCGTTTACCAGGCTCAGCGCCGAGACGATGAAGATCGGTACCGCGATGATGTGCAGGATGAGGTTGGCGGGATGCTGGTGGTTGTCGGAATAGGTCCGCCATTGCCACGCGTGCAGGTTGGGTAGTCGCTTGCCCATGTCCGTCTCCTTGAGGGGATGACGGCAGCATAGTCCGGCCCTTGCGGACCGGCGAATGCCTTCTTCCTATGGCGCGGATAGCGTCCCGGATCTCTTCGGCCTGAGCCATGTAGGAGCTAGCTTGCTAGCGAACAGGGGACATTCGCTGGCAAGCCAGCTCCTACCGGCAATGCGGCCACATGCGGCAGGCCTGGCTCAGGCGCGCAGCTTGAGCTTGCGAATGGCCTGCGACAGCTCGCTGGCCAGTTCCGCCAGTTGATTGCTGGTGGACGCGGATTCCACGGTCTGGCCGACGGTGAGTTCGGTGACGTCGCGAATGCCTACCACGGCGCGGGTCATTTCTTCGGCCACCTGGCTCTGCTGCTCGGCGGCCACGGCGATCTGGGTGTTGCTCTCGCGCATCTGCGCCACCGCCCCGGTAATGGCGGCCAGGGCGGCGCCGGCCTCATGGGCGGCCTGGACACAGTCGTCGGCCTTGATCGAGCTTTCGCGCATGAACTCCACGGCGTCGCGGGTGCCGGACTGCAGCGCAGTGATCATGCTGGTGATCTCGTCGGTGGAGTCCTGTACGCGCTTGGCCAGGTTGCGCACTTCATCGGCCACCACGGCGAAGCCGCGGCCCATCTCCCCGGCGCGGGCGGCTTCGATCGCGGCGTTCAGCGCCAGCAGGTTGGTCTGTTCGGCAATGCCGTGGATGACGTTGACCACGCCGCTGATCTTCTGGCTGTCCTCGGCCAGGCGCTGGATCATTTCCGCGGTCTGCTGCACGCCGGCGGAAAGCCCGGAAATGGACTGTTCGACACGCTCCACCACGAGCTGGCCGGCGCCCGCCAGCTGGTCGGCATTCTGCGACTGGTCACGGGTATCCGCCGCGTGCTGGGCGATGTGGTGGACAGTGGCCGACATCTCGTTGATGGCGGTGGCCGCCTGATCGGTCTCGCTCTGCTGCCCGAGCATTCCCTGACGCACTTCGCCCATGCTGGTGGCCAGTCGCGCGGCGCCTTCATCGAGACGGGCGACAGCCTGGGCGACCGTGCTCACCACGCGCTCGTAACCGGCCTGCATGGCGTTGAAGGCGCTGGCCATCTGGCCCACTTCATCGCGGCTGTCCAGCGGTACGCGGGCGGACAGGTCGCCGCTGCGTTCGACGTGGAGCATCACGTCCTTGAGGGTATTGAGGTGGCTGAGCAGGAAGCGGATCAGCAATTGCGAGGCCGCCAGCAGGGCGACCATCAGCAGGAATACGGAGATCGCGTAGTCGACGAGGCGGGCGCCGAAAATCTGGATCAGGCTTGGACTGCTGGCCAGTACAGCAACGCGCTGGCCATCGGCGCGGTCGAAAACCTGGGCGCCGGTGATGGGGTCGTTACCGAACAGCCTGTCGTGTTCCAGGGCAACCCAGCCGTTGGCTGTGGACAGGGGTTGGCCGCCGGGCAATTGCGGTGCGCTGCCGGCAGCGAAGCTGAGGATTCGCGGCGAGGAAGGCAGCGCCTGGCCGGCGGGCCAGGAACGCAGCAGCTGTGCCTGGGCCTCAGCGGCAGCGCGGGCATCCTCGGCGCGGCCCTGCTGTTCCAGGAACAGGGCATGCAGGACCAGCAGCAGGGTAGTGAAGAAGGCCACCGCGTTGACGGCCCAGAACTTGTATCTGAGGGAAATATCGCGAATCCAGTTACCCATGATGTTCTTCTTGTGACTCGGACAGTATTGGCAAGGTGCCAGCATTTTCTGACGGAAATTTCCTACCGAACTTGATCGGAATCAAGTGGGCACTGCAAAGCCTTCCTCAGTCGACGGCTGGCAGACCGAAGAAGGCGCGGGCGCAGGCGGTGGTGTGGCGCGCCAGCTCTTCCTGGCTCTCGTCGCGATGCAGGGCCACCTCCCGCAGCACTTCGCCGAGGAAGGCCGGCTCGTTGTGCCCATGCCTGGGCTTGGGCCGCAGGCTGCGCGGCAGCAGATAGGGGGCGTCGCTCTCCAGCATCAGGCGGCCACGGGGAATGTCGCGCACCAGGTCGTGCAGGTGGGTGCCACGGCGTTCGTCGCAGATCCAGCCGGTGATGCCGATGTGCAGGTCGAGGTCCAGGTAGCCGTAGAGGGCGCGCTTTTCGCCGGTGAAGCAATGCACCACGGCGGCGGGAAGGCGATCGCGAAACTCCCGCACGATGGCCAGCAGGCGTTCGTCGGCGTCCCGCTCATGGAGAAACACCGGCTTGCCCAGTTCGGCGGCCAGTGCGAGCTGTTCTTCCAGGGTCTTTTCCTGTTGCGGGCGCGGCGAGAAGTCGCGATTGAAGTCCAGCCCGCACTCGCCCACCGCGCGCACCCGTGCTTCGCCCAGGAGTACACGCAGCTGGCGCTCGCAATCGCTGTTCCAGTCGCTCGCTTCATGGGGGTGGACACCGGCGGTGCTGAACAGTCGTTGGCCGCTTTCGTCCAGCTGCTCGGCTGCCAGCAGGGCCTTTTCGCTGTCCTCCAGGTTGGTGCCGGTCAGCACCAGTTGGCAGACGCCGGCTGCGTGGGCGCGCTCCAGTACGGCGCGGACATCGCGGGCAAGGCTGGGATGGGTCAGATTGACGCCGATGTCGATGAGTTGCATGGTGCTACCTCGGTTTGGAGCAGGGCAGCATAACAAAGCTCGAAATAATTCAAAAAAGCCCATATTTACAGGAACTTGGCGGCAGATCTTGAAGTCAATGCCAGGCTTTGGCTGGCATTTTGGGGTGAAGCTGTGACACTCTCCGCGCCCCTCGCTCGCCAGCCAGGGATTCGCGGCGCAGCCCTGGACGCCCCTGCGTGCTGACGCCTCGCCCTGTTCCCGGAGATTCGATGACGCGACCGCTGCTGATCCTGCTCTGCCTGCTGGCGTTGCTGCCCGCCATGGCGAGCGCGCGTCTGGCGGGGCCGCCGGAAGTCTGGCAGCAGCCGGCCGAAGCCCGTGACCTGGCGCAGATACGTCGCAGCGGCGTGCTCAAGGTGCTGGTGAACCAGAGCCGCAACAGCTCGGGGCAGGTCAAGGGCGAACAGGTGGGCGTGGAATATCACCGCATCCGCGCCTTCGAGCAGTACCTCAACCGCAACGCCCGCGACGGGCATGAAATCCGCTTGAAGCTCATCCCCAAGGCGAAGGACCAGCTCCTCCCGGCGCTGCAGCGCGGCGAGGGCGATCTGGTGGCTCCCGGCGAGCTGATGACCCAGGGCGTGGGCGCCAACGTCAGCGCCAGCGCGCCGCTGCGCAAGGACGTGCCGCTGGTGCTGGTCAGCCGCCAGGGGCAGCGCCGCTACCAGCGGCTGGAACAGCTGTCCGGACGCAGCATCGCACTGCCGGTGGGTAGCGCCGCCGGTGAGGCTCTGCGCCAGGTCAACGAGAGGCTGGCCGGGCGCAAGCTGGCGCCCATCGTCATCGAGTGGGTCGATTCGACCCTGGCGGTGGAGGATGTGCTGGAGATGGTCCAGGCCGGCATCTATCCGCTGACGGCGGTGGAACAGCCGATCGCCGAACGCTGGGCCAAGGTGATGCCCAGACTGCGTCTCGACAAGCACCTGGTGCTGGACCGGCAAGGCGACATGACCTGGTTCGTTCGCCGGGATGCTCCGACCCTGCGTGCCAGCGTCGACCGCTTCCTGGCCGGGTACCGGGTGCCGGACGACCAGGATGCGGCGTTCCAGCGTGTCTACCGGCGTCTCTACAAGGTCCACAACCCCCTCGGACGCAGGGAGCGCCAACGCCTGGAGCGTGTGCGCCCGGTGTTGCAGCGCTACGCCGACCAGCATGATTTCGACTGGCTGAACCTGGCGGCCCTGGCCTACAAGGAATCCAGCCTCAATCCGGCGGCCAGGGGCGCCAGCGGGGCCACCGGCCTGATGCAGATCACCCCTGGGGCGGCGCGCAGCGTCGGCGTGGGGAATATCCAGAAGCTGGATAACAACGTGCAGGCTTCCACCAAATACCTGGCAATGTTGCGGCGCAGCTTCTTCTCCAGCGCCCAGCTGGAAGAGCGCCAACGCATGGCCTTCGTGCTCGCCGCCTACAACCTGGGGCCGCAGCGGGTCCAGGGTATGCGCGCGGAGGCCCGGCGACGCGGCCTGAACCCCAACCAGTGGTTCTTCCAGGTGGAGCGAATTGCCGCCGAGCAGGCCGGGATGGGGGTGGTCAGCTATGTCAACAGCGTGAACAAGTACTACCTGGCCTTCGATCGCGAGCGTTATCTACTGGAACCTTCGAAAAAGGTCACCAAGGGGCGTAAATAATCGAATTATTCGATTTTTGCGCTGAGAATTTTCCGATTTTAATATCAAAAAATTCTACTAAGCTTGTGCTCATCTACTCCCACAACGCAAGGAACACCTCGATGAGCAACCCGATCAAACCCATTCTCGCCACCAACGCCGGTTATGGCATCACCCTGTTGCGCGTCATCACCGGCCTTACCTTCATGGCCCACGGTTCGCAAAAACTCTTCGGCATGTTTGGCGGTTACGGTCTGGCGGGCACCGGTCAATGGATGGAAAGCATCGGCCTGACCCCGGGTTACCTGATGGCCCTGATGGCCGGCAGCGCCGAGTTCTTCGGCGGCCTGGCCCTGGTGATCGGCTTGCTGGTGCGCCCGGCCGCGGTGGCGCTGATCGTCGCGATGGTGGTGGCGATCTTCAGCGTGCACTGGGCCAGCGGTTTCTTCATCACCAATGGCGGTTTCGAGTACGCGATGATCCTCGGCCTGATCAGTGCCACGTTGCTGGTGGAAGGTGCCGGCAAGCTGTCCCTGGACCGCAACCTGGGCAACTGAACCCAGTACGCAGATTGGCCCGTTTCGGCGGGCCTTTCTGCGTTCTCAGGGCTGCTTTTTCCTGGCCGCCGCGAGTTCGGCGGCGGCCTGCAGGCGCAAGCGCTCCTGCGGATTGAATCCTTCTTCTTTCAGGCGGGCGATGGCCGCGGCCTTGTCGCCCCGGCTCAGTCCCTCACTGGCTTCGATGCGAGATCTCTCCTTCAGATAGGCCTGCAGCCGCTGCTGCCATTGCAGGCGTTGTTGGTCGAGGGCCTCCAGCCGGATGGTGGCCTCGGCGCCGACCAGTTGCTGGCGAAGCTGGCGAATCTGTTCCGGGCTGCCGCCCGCTTCCCTGAGCGCGCCGACCTGGACCCGCAGTTCAGCCTGCAGCTGGCTCGCGGCCAGGGCTTGCAGCTCATCGGGCAGTGCGCTGCGCAGTTGATCGATGGCAGCGGCCTTGGCCGCCGGATCCAGGCTGCTCCGCTGGATCTCCAGGCGCTGCAGGGTGAAGGCGTTGTAGGCCTCTTCAAGGGCGAAGAACACCTGGTGCGCCTCTGCGCTGAAGATCCGCGCTCGCAGTGCCTGCACGGCGGCTTCGCGCTGGCGCAGGGCGTTCAGGTCGGCGAGCAGCGGCATGTCGCGTTCCAGTTGCACCAGCTGGCGCTTGTAATCGAGGTACTGGTTGAGCAACGCCATGGCCTGACTTTCCGCCGGGTCGTCCAGTTGTCCGGCCATGTAGTCGCGCAGCCGCTGGATGCTGCTGCTCAGTGACTCTTCGCCCTGGATGCTGAGGAAGTAGTCGAAGATCCGCCGGATGTCCTCGGTGATCAGCAGATTGCCGTCGGAGTCGAGGTGGAAGCGGCCGTCCACCTGCGTTCCTGACAGTGAGGCCGGCATTGCCCTGACCTCGGGCGCTTGCATCGTTGGGGCGAGCGCTTCGCTCTGGCTGGAAGGTGTTGGCGCCGGGGTCGTAGGCGTCGCGGTTGTCTTGGCCGCTGGCGCCACACTGGATGCCGCCGGGGCTGGTTTGCCGCCCCATTGCAGCAGGATGACCAGGGCGCCGGCGAAGGCAATCGGGAACAGCAGCAGGAGTTTTTTCACTGGGGCTCTCGGCATGCAAGGGAAATGCGGGGCCCGAAAGCCCCGCGGGCAGGGCTTAGAGCCCGTCGTTCTTCAGCCGGTTGGCCTGTTGACGATAGACGGTGACCGGATCGGTTTCGAACAAACTGGTCAGCCCCAGGGTCTGGTTGACCTCGTCCAGGTGGTTCATCCGGTAGTCGTCGCGGATCACCTTGCCCAGGTGCGAGCTGCAGCGCCCCACGAGTCCGTCGTTGGCTTCGCTGCCGAAGGTCAGGGAACTGGCGCCGAGCATGGCGTCGCTGACATCCAGCAGGTTGGTCAGTGGACTGGTGCCGCTCCAGGAGTAGTAGCGCACGCCGTTGACCTGGTAGGCGCCTTCGCCGCAGGCGGTAGTGGGCAGGCCCTGCGGGAAGCGCGTATTGAAGGCTGCAGCGCCCTGGCTGTTGAGCGATTCCAGGGAGCCGAGGGCGTTCTGCTCCAGGTCGCTACTGCTGCCCGAGAGGAAGTTGATCATCGCCCCCAGGCCGTTGACGATGCCCGCGAGAACGACCTCACCGGCCGAGCCCGGCGGCACATTGCGGATGAAATCGGCGGTGGCCGAACCTTTATGCGGAGCGCCAACACTGGTGGCGGAGGCGACCAGGTCCGGTCTTACGGCCGCCACGTAGCGAATGGTCGGACCGCCGTGGCTGTGGCCGATCAGGTTGACCTTGGGGCTGCCGCTGATGGCGACGATTTCCTCCACCTGCTCCAGCAGTTCTTCGCCGCGGGCTTCGGTGGTGTTCAGCTGACTGACTTCGGTGACGTAGACGCGGGCGCCATCGCGGCGTAGCGCGGAGGGAACGCCGTACCAGTAGTCGACGCCGAGGATGCTGTCGAAGCCGAGCATGCCGTGGGTGAGGACGATGGGATAGCGGGTCTGGGTATAGCCGCTGGAGCCGAACCAGAGTGCCTGGGCCTGTTCCGAGGCGGCGAGCCCGGCGGCAAGACAGAGGGCGAGCAGGGTCTTGTTGTTCTTCATGTGTGCTCTCGATGTTGTGCGTGGGTGGGCCTGACTGCATTCCCTGGCGTGGTCACGCCCTTCCTTGGCGTGCACTTCAAGCAGGGCCGAGAGCAGGAACCATGCCATTCGTCGCATGCCACGGGTGATCGCTCTGGGTTGGGCTTTTAGCGGATTTTGGCACCAGTTAGTCAGAAGATGACTGCCAATTGCTGTTACTTGCTGAAACGTCAGGACTGAGCAGGAGGCCGCAATGGCCAGTGTCCGAGGACGTGGTAGCGAGTGCCTTTGGCGGTGTTTTCCGAGGCGTATAGGGCGAATTCGGTCGCTGGCCAATCAAAGGTCGGGGTGGGGCTCGCGGGCAGTCGCGGGCAGTGCCTGGCGAGGGTCAGGTGGGGTTTGAACGGGCGCGTCTCCAGGCTGAAACCCGAGATCAGCAGCTGCTCGCGGAGGCTGCGCTCCAGGTCGGCCAGGGCTGGCGGGACCTGGCTTGGGGCCAGGTGCAGCAAGCCGTTCTTCCAGCGCGCCAGGCGGTCCAGGTGCAGGGTGAATGCCGTGGGCGTCAGGCTTGCGGCCAGCGCCGCCAGGGCTTCCACCTGGCCGCGGGGTTGCGAGCCGAGGAAGGCGAGGGTGAGGTGCAGGTTCTCCGGCGCAACCGGCTTGCCTTCGAGCGGATTCCGGTCGCGCCAATCAACGATGTCGCGGGCCAGCTGGGGAGAGCAGGGAATGGCGAAGAACAGGCGCAGTGGTGGAGTGCTCACGGGCGTCTCCCTAGTCTGAAGGTCGTCTTGACAGTATTGCGCGGGCTTCTCTAGGATGTCGCCCCATGCGCCGATTTAGACAGCTACTTGCGGGGCGCGGAAGTCATCAAAGGCTTCGAAATACCGCTAAAACGCTGGTTCGGTGTCGCCTCTCACCGCTGCCCAGCGGGACCCCACGAGGCGGAGACATGACACCATGACCTGTCCCCAACCCCTGCTCCGACTAGCCCCGATCACCACCGGGCTGGTATTGCGCAATCCGCGAATCCTGCTCGGCGGCTCGCACCAGCCGACTCTCCTGCGTTATCTCGAAGGCTGGCCCAAGCGTTGGGACCGTCCACGCAACCTCCTCATCCAGTTCGTCCGCGAAGGCGAATCGCTGGCCCGTTTTGCCAGCGACAGTTTCGACATGGCGGTGATCCAGGCGCCTTCGGCCGAAGAATTGCCGGACGCGCTGGGCGAACTGGTAAGGGTCGCGCGGCAGGGACTGATCACCCGCCGCTGACAGCCCACGGCATCACGGATAGTCGATCTCGACCACGTACCAGGTCTTTTCCCCGGTGGGCGTGTTGACCCGCACTTCGGCATCCAGCGCCTTGCCGACCAGGGCGCGGGCCAGGGGGGAATCGATGCTGATCAGGTTCTGTTTCAGGTCGAACTCGTCGGGCCCGACGATGCGATAGCGGACCTGCTCGCCATCATCGTCCTCCAGGGTCACCCAGGCGCCGAAGTAGACCTTGCCGGGATCGGCCGGTCGATCACGCACTACCTTGAGGTTCTCCAGCCGCTTGGTCAGGAAGCGCACGCGGCTGTCGATTTCCCGCAGCATCTTCTTGCCGTAGGTGTACTCGGCGTTCTCCGAACGGTCGCCCTGGGCAGCCGCTTCGCTCACGGCCTGGGTGACCTTGGGCCGGCGCACGTGCCACAGCTCGTGGAGTTCGGCGCGCAGGCGGGCTTCCCCTTCCGGGGTGATCAGGGGGGTACCGGCGGTGCGGGGTGGACGATAACGGCTCATGGCGGTCCTGCGGAAATTCGGGAGGCAAAGCCTATCAAGCTTCGCGCAGGACCGTCAGTGGGCTGGCGTTGAGCGCGCGGCGAGTGCCGATTACGCCAGCGCTCCCCACCAGCACGGCGCCCAGCAGTGGCAGCAGGAGCAGCCAGGGATGGGGCTGCCAGCTGAGGTCGAAGGCGAAGCGGTAGAGCAGGGCGCTGACCAGTTCGCAGCCGAGTGCCGCCAGCAGGCCGCTGCAGGTGCCCAGCAGCGCGAATTCGGCGCGCCGCGCTTTCATCAGTAGCTGGCGCTCGGCACCGAGGGCGCGGAGCAGCGCGCCCTGGCGGATACGTTCGTCCAGGGTGGATTGCAAGCCGGCGAACAACACGGCCAGGCCCGCCGCGAGCACGAAAAGCAGTACGAACTCCATGGCCAGGGTGACCTGGGCGAGGATGCTGCGCAGTTGCGCGAGGATTGCCTCCACCTGCAGCAGCGTGACCGCCGGGAAGGCGCGGGACAGTTCCACCAGCTCGCGGTCGTGGCGCGGTGGCAGGTAGAAGCTGGTGAGGTAGGTGACAGGGAGATCGGCCAGGGTGTCCGGGGCGAAGATCATGTAGAAGTTCGGCTGGAAGCTGTCCCAATCCACCTCGCGCAGGCTGGTGACCCGGGCGTCTCGTTGCAGGCCGCCGACGCTGAATGTGAGCCGGTCACCCAGCTTGAGGCCAAGGCTCTCGGCGAGCTTGGCCTCGACTGATACCCCCGGCAGGTCGCCGCCTTGGAGGTCGCTCCACCAATGGCCCGCCACCAGGCGATTGTCGCTGGGCAACTGGGCGGACCAGGTCAGGCTGAGGTCCCGTTGAACCGCGCGTTCGCCCTGGGAATCCTTGCTCACCAGCTGGCGCACGGCCTCGCCATTGATGGCGGTCAGGCGGCCGGGCACCACCGGATAGAGCGGGGAGGGATGGGGCGACAGACTGGAAAGGCGCCTGGCGAAAGCGTCCTTCTCTGCCGGCAGGACATTCAGGGCGAAATGGTTGGGGGCATTCTTCGGCAACTGGTCCTGCCAGGTGTCCAGCAGCTCGCCGCGCAGCAGTGCGATCAGTGCCATGGCCAGGAGGATCAGGCCGAAGGCAAGGGATTGCCCGGCCGCCGCCAGCGGATGGCGCAGCAGCTGGCCGAGGCCCAGGCGCCAGGGCAGGGCGGCGCTGGCCAGCAGCCGGCGCAGGCCCTTCAGCCCGGCCAGCAGCACGCCACCCAGCAGCAGTGCTGCGATCAGGCCGCCGCCAAGCAGGGCGAGGGTCAGTTTCAGGTCCAGGCTCAGGCGCCACATGATCAGTCCGAGGGCCAGCAGCGCGGCGCCATATATAAGCCATGCGCTGGGTGGCAGCGGCAGCAGGTCGCGGCGCAGGACGCGCAGTGGCGGCACGCGGCCCAGCGCAGCCAGGGGCGGCAGGGCGAATCCGGCCAGGGCCAGCAGGCCGGTGGCGACGCCCGCCAGCGCCGGTACCAGTCCGCCGGAGGGAATCACCGCCGGGAGCAATCCACCCAGCAGCTTGAACAGGACCGCTTGTCCGAGCCAGCCGAGGAGCGCGCCCAGGGCGCTGGCCAGAAGTCCCAGCAGCGCCAGCTGCATGCCAAATAGAAGGAGGGCTTCGCGACGGGACAGGCCGAGACAGCGCAGCAGGGCGCTGGCGTCGTAGCGGCGTGCGGCGAAGCGTGCAGCGGAGAGGGCGACTGCAACGCCGGCCAGGAGTACGGCGGCGAGGCTGGCCAGATTCAGGTAGCGTTCGGCGCGACCGAGGGCGCCGCCAATCTGGCGATTACCCTGGCGGGCATCTTCCAGGCGCTGGTTGGCTTCCAGACTGGGCTCGATCGCTGCCCGGTACCGGCTCAGGGCTTCGTCCGGGCCACTCCAGAGCTCGCGATAACGTACGCGACTGCCGGGCTGCACCACGCCGGTCGCTTCGAGGTCATCCCGGTTGATCAGCACCCGCGGGGTGAGGCTGTAGAAGTCGCCGGCGCGATCCGGCTCGTAGGTGAGAACTCGGGTGAGGCGCAGGGTTGTCTGCCCGACGTCGATGCTGTCGCCGGGCTTGATGCCCAATGTCGCGAACAGTCGCGCTTCGGCCCAGGCTTCGCCTGGTTTCGGGCCGCTGCCGGTGGTTTCCTCGCCATAGGGCTGGGCGGCGCTCTTCAGTTCACCGCGCAGTGGGTAGGCCGGGTCGACCGCCTTGACGCTGGAAAGCTGGATGCCGCTATCGGCGGCGATCACGCTGGAGAACTCCACGGCGCTGGAGTGTTTCAGGCCGAGTTGCAGCCCGCGCTCGATCTGCTCCGCGCTGGCTGGCGAGGAGCCGCTCAGCAGCAGGTCCGCGCCGAGGAATTCGGTGGCCCGCAGCAGCATGGCGGCGTTGAGGCGGGCGCTGAAGTAGCCGATCGCGCTGCTGGCGGCGACGGCGACCAACAGGGAGAAGAACAGCACCCGTAACTCACCGCTATGGGCATCCCGCCACAACTGGCGGGCGGCCATGGCCAGCAGGCGGACGAGTGGGACGCGCCGCATCAGGGCTCCACCTGGTCGACCAGGCGGCCGCCTTCAAGGCGGATCAGGCGGCGACAGCGATGGGCCAGGCGCTCGTCGTGGGTCACCAGCACCAGGGTAGTGCCGCGTTCCTGGTTGAGCTGGAAGAGCAGGTCGCTGATGCGTTCGCCGGTGTGGCTGTCGAGGTTGCCGGTTGGTTCGTCGGCGAACAGCACGTCGGGTTCGGCGGCAAAGGCGCGGGCAATGGCGACGCGCTGCTGCTCGCCACCGGAGAGCTGGCGCGGATAGTGGCTGAGGCGCTGGCCCAGGCCGACCCGTTCCAGCAGTTGGCGGGCGCGGGAGCGGGCCTCGCGATGCCCCTCCAGTTCCAGCGGCAGCATGACGTTTTCCAGGGCATTGAGGTTGTCCAGCAACTGAAATGACTGGAAGACGAACCCGACGTGTTCGGCACGGAGCCTGGCGCGCTGGTCCTCATCCAGGCTCGACAGGGCGCGGCCGGCCAGGTGCACTTCTCCGGAGCTGGGCAGGTCAAGGCCAGCGAGCAGGCCGAGGAGGGTGGATTTGCCCGAGCCGGAGCTGCCGACTATGGCCAGGCTGTCGCCCTTGCCAAGGCTGAGGGAAAGGTCGTGAAGGATGATCAGCTCGCCTTCCGCGCTGGGAACCACTTTGCTAAGGTTCCGCGCATCGAGAATGCTTGCGCTCATGGAGAATCCAATGCGTGCCTGGTTGTTGGGCGGCTGCCTGTCACTGTTGATTCTGGCGCAGGAGGCCATGGCGGGGACCGTGCTGGTCGTCGGCGATAGTATCAGCGCCGCTTTCGGGCTGGAATCCAGCCAGGGCTGGGTCTCCCTGCTGCAGAAGCGCCTGGACGAAAAGGGCTACAAACAGCATGTGGTGAATGCTTCGATCAGCGGCGACACCAGCGCTGGCGGGCTCTCCAGGCTTCCGGGCCTGCTCGAGGAATACAAGCCGGAACTGGTGATCATCGAGCTTGGCGGCAACGATGGATTGCGCGGCCAGCCGCCTGAGCAATTGCAACAGAATCTTGCCAGCATGATCGATAGTTCCAGGGCGCAGGGTGCGTCCGTCCTGCTGCTCGGCATGCGCCTGCCGCCGAATTACGGCGTGCGTTACACCACGGCTTTCGCCAACGTCTTCAGTACGTTGGCAGCCGAGAAACAGGTTCCGCTGGTGCCGTTCTTTCTCGAAGGTGTGGGTGGCGTGCCGGAGATGATGCAGCCCGATGGCCTGCATCCGGCGCCGCAGGCCCAGGCGAAGTTGCTGGACAACGTCTGGCCGACCCTGGAACCCATGCTCTGACGCTTTTCCCGCGGCTCGCTTTCGGCTAATGTTGCGCACCCTCCCTGGAGTCCTCCATGCCGCGCCCCGCCTGGTCCCTGTTTGGCTACAAAGTGATTGAGCCCGACGAGCAACTCGACCTGTTCGCTTGCCGCGAAGCGCGCCTGCACCTGGTGGCCCGCCAGCTTGAGCTGGGTGGATTCGCCGACCGGACCCTCTGCGGCAGCCTGCTGCCAGCCCAGCCCCGCTGGAGTAGTCTGGAACAGGGCCTGCTGCGTGACCGTCGCCTGTGCACCCACTGCCGCGCGACCCTCGAGGCCCAGCGCCAGGGGCTGCACTCGGTCTGGTCGGAAGCCTGAGGGCTCCCGGCACAGCTCGCGCCAGTGTAGAATTCCGAGTCTTTTAATCAGTCAATTTGTCAAGGATTCCCGGATGTTGCCGCGCTTTACAGCCGTCGCCCGCTCCCTGTCATTAGCATCCCTGCTGGTGGCGGGGCCCATCGCAGCCCTTGAGCTGCCCCTGCCCCCGCCCGGTGAGGACATCGTCGGCCAGGTCCAGGTGATCAAGGCCAAGTACGAAGACACCTTCGCCGATGTCGGTGTTGCCAATGACCTGGGCTACCTGGAGATGGTCGCCGCCAACCCCGGCGTCGATCCCTGGCTGCCGGGCGCCGGCACCGAGATCATCCTGCCGACCCGCTATATCCTGCCGCAGGGGCCGCGCGAAGGTATCGTGATCAACCTCGCCGAGTACCGTTTGTACTACTTCCCGAAAGGGCAGAATGTGGTTCATACCTTCCCACTGGGCATCGGTCGTGAAGGTTGGGGGTCGCCCATCGCCCACACCACCATCACGGCCAAGACTTCCAATCCGGCGTGGTATCCGCCGAAGTCGATCCGCGAAGAGCACGCCGCCGAAGGCGATCCGCTGCCTGCCGTGGTGCCGCCGGGTCCGGACAACCCCCTTGGCCCGTTCAAGTTCAATCTGGGTGTGCCGGGTTACCTGATCCACGGCTCGAACAAGAAGTTCGGCATCGGCATGCGCGTCAGCCACGGCTGCTTCCGCATGCTGAACAACAACGTCCTGGCCCTTGCGTCCATGGTGCCGGTAGGTACTCCGGTCCGCATCATCAACGAGCCCTACAAGTTTGGCGTCAGCGGCGGCAAGGTCTACCTGGAAGCCCACGCGCCGCTGGACGACAATGGCGACCCGTCGGTGGTGGACAAGCACACTGCCGTGATCAATGCGCTGCTCAAGCGTGAGGAGCTGGTGAACAGCATCCGCCTGGACTGGGACGTGGTGCGTGAAGTGGTTGCAGCCGAAGATGGTCTGCCGGTGGAAATCGCCGAGCCCAACTCCGCAGTTGCGGCGACAGTGCCCAATACCGAACTCTGATCGAACTCCCGCTTCAACGAAGCCCGCTGCGCGATTCGCCAGCGGGCTTTTCTTTTGCCTGCAACTTGGTGTCCATGAAGTTCGCGGAGTAATGGAAGAGGGGAGTGGTAAATCCCGGACAATAAAAAAGCCGACCCGTTTGACCGGGTCGGCTTCATAGCCTGAAAGGCTATTACTTGCGGCTGGCTTTTTCCAGCATGCGCAGGGCGCGCTCGTTAGCCTCGTCAGCGGTCTGCTGGGCTTTCTGAGCGGCGGCCAGAGCTTCGTCAGCCTTGCGGTAGGCTTCGTCAGCACGAGCCTGGGCGCGAGCAGCTGCGTCTTCGGTAGCAGTCAGGCGAGCTTCAGTTTCTTTGGATACGCTGCTGCAACCGGTGGCCAGAACTGCGGCCAGAGCCAGAGCAGAGAATTTCAGAACGTTGTTCATCGTGTTCCCCTTAAGGTGGACATTTCCATAAAGCAATTCCCCGAGCTTGGGAAATTAGCCGGCGTACATACTACCCATAACTTGTAGTAAGTAAACTGACCTTGTGCAAGGCAGGCACATTTTTTTCAGCTTGCCGGCTAGTTCCCTCGCAAATAACGAGGTCGCTGATCAAAAAATGGCCAGACTGATTGTTCTTTGATCAGTCGAGTAAGCAAGTGTAGGCCCAGGCCAGCAGCGTGCACGGTTTCCGCCCCGTCTTCGGACAGGCGTTACTCCGCCCCGGGTATGGATGTTGCCGGTGCTAAAAATCTGCTTTGAAAAGGGAACTTTTTCAGGAATTCGTAAAATATCTTCGTCCATTCAAAGTGTCCGCGTGGTTGCGATTGCTGCCCGCTGATAAGCTACCGCTGCTTCCGATATCCAAGGCGAAGCTCAGACTTCAAGGACGTCACTATGTCGAAGATTTTCAAGTGGGGACTGCTCGCGGTTCTGGCCGTCGGGTTGATCATCAAGTTGTCGCTCTGGTGGTCGGTCAGATCGATCATGGATGATGCCATCAGCAAGTTGTCGCCGGTGATGGATGTCACCTATGGCGGCATTACTTCTTCTTTCGATGGTCGGGTCGGTCTGGAGAACCTCCGGATTCGTATTCCCGCCATGGGCGATAGCCTGGGTGTGCAGCGCGCCGAGCTGAAGTTCAAGGGCCTTGGCGAACTGCTCCGCTTCAAGGAGCGCCTTGCCGAAGGCAAGTTTCCCGAGCAGATGGCACTGAGCCTGAAGGGCATCGCCCTGGAAGTGCACGGGCCATTCATGCAGCAGCTGTACAACACGCCGCCCGAACGCAGCCTGTTCACTGCAATGAGCGAAGTGGCCTGCGGCCCAGTGCGCAACATCGGCACCGACGAACTTCTGGAGATGGGCTATCGCACCCTGGAAACGGATCTGGAGTTCTCTTACCTGTTCCAGCCGGGCGCTCAGAAGCTCAATCTGAACCTGGCCTCCGATACCCGCGACATGGGTGAAGTGCGTCTTAGCCTGTCCTTGGCTAACATGCCAGAGACGCCGGGCGATCTGCGGGTGAATCCGCCGCACATGTCCAGCGTGATTGTCGAGCTGAATGACAACCAGTATCAGCGCAAGGTCCAGCAGTTCTGCGCGGGCAAGCTCGGTCAGTCGCCTGAGGAGTATCTGAAAACCGCAGTGCAGAAGTTCGATACCGTGCTGCGCAGCCAGAGGATCGCCTTGGGGCAGCCGATGCTCGATGCCTACGGCCGCTATCTGAAGGACCCGCAGTCGCTGCGGGTGGAGTTGACGCCAAGCGAAGGCATGGCGTGGGATGGCTTGCAGTTCTTCGAGCCCAAGGACGTGGTGTCCATGTTGCGCCCGGCGGTGCTGGTGAACCAGGAACTGGTACAGTCGGTCGAATTTGCCTGGGTCGATCCGATGCTGGCACGAAACGAACCTGTCGGCCTCGAGAGAATCACGGCACCCCAGGAAAACCGGGAAGACGGACGTGCCGTGCAGCAGTATGAGTTCGTCAATGTTGCCGATCTGCCGGGATATGCCGGCAAACGTCTGCAGTTCATCACCTTCGATGGCGCCTATTACCAGGGTGTATTACACAAGGTGGAGAACGGAAAGGCGTATCTCAGCGTGCAATTCGGTTCCGGCACGGCAGAGATGTTCCTTCGGCTGGAAAAGATAGATAAGGTACGGGTAAGGTTTTAGACCCACTCAGAGGAGTAGTGATGAGCGAGGCATTGTCCATCCACCATGACCAGGCAGGTCATCAGTTCGAGACCACCGTGGACGGTCATCGTGCATACCTGGCCTATATGGACCTGGGTAAACAGACGTTGGACATCTATCGCACTTTCGTGCCGAACGTCCTGCGTGGTCGCGGGATCGCGGCAGCACTGACCGAGTCCGCCCTGGAATATGCCGAGGACAATGGTTACACCGTGATCCCGTCCTGCTCCTACGTCGAACGCTACATCGAGCGCCGCCAGCGCCACTCGCAACATAACGCCTGAGCGGACGCGCAATGCAAAACGCCGGGCAATTGCCCGGCGTTTTCGTTTCTACCCGTCGATCAGCGCTGGCGCTTGGGCAGCACGTCCTTGAGCTTGGCGTGCATGCTGCGCAGGGCCTTCTCGGTGGTATCCCAGTCGATGCAGGCGTCGGTGACGGAAACGCCGTACTTGAGCTGGCTGAGATCTTTCGGAATCGACTGGTTGCCCCAGCCCAGGTGGCTTTCCACCATCAGACCGACGATGGAGGTGTTGCCTTCCAGGATCTGGTTGGCGACGTTGTCCATGACCAGGGGCTGCAGGGCTGGATCCTTGTTGGAGTTGGCGTGGCTGCAGTCGACCATGATGTTCGGGCGGATGCCGGCCTTGGTCAGTTCCTGCTCGCAGATGGCGACGCTGACCGAGTCGTAGTTCGGCTTGCCGTTGCCGCCGCGCAGCACCACGTGGCCATAGGCATTGCCCTTGGTGGTGACGATGGACACGCCACCTTCCTGGTTGATGCCGAGGAAGCGGTGCGGGCTTGAGACCGATTGCAGGGCGTTGATCGCCACGGTCAGGCTGCCGTCGGTGCCGTTCTTGAAGCCGACCGCGGAAGACAGGCCCGAAGCCATTTCGCGGTGGGTCTGGGATTCGGTGGTACGGGCGCCGATGGCCGACCAGCTGATCAGGTCCTGCAGGTACTGCGGGGAGATCGGGTCCAGGGCCTCGGTGGCGGTGGGCAGGCCTTTCTCGGCCAGGTCGCGCAGCAGCTGGCGGCCGATGTGCAGGCCGTCCTGGATCTTGAAGGAGTCATCCAGGTAGGGGTCGTTGATCAGGCCTTTCCAGCCGACGGTGGTGCGCGGCTTCTCGAAGTACACGCGCATCACCAGGAAGAGGGTATCGGACAGCTCGGCAGCCAGGCCCTTCAGGCGGTCGGCGTACTCGTGAGCGGCCTTGATGTCGTGGATGGAGCAGGGGCCCACGACCACGAACAGGCGATGGTCCTTGCCATCGAGGATATTGCGTACCACCTGGCGACCGTTGGCGACGGTGCTCAGGGCTGCATCGGTCAGGGGAATTTCGCGCTTCAACTGCTCCGGCGTGATCAGGGTCTCGTTGGAGGCAACGTTAAGGTCGTCGATCTGTAAATCAGCCATCGTGCTTTTCATTAGTCAGGGTCGTCAGGTCACGGGTGCCAGCCGCCAGCGATCCCCGTTTGGCGGAGAGCACAGCAGCAAAAACGCAGCAGGGACAGGAACCTTAACGCTTTCCACGCAACCTCGACAATGGCGAATGCATGTCTGGAACGTGGAATTTGCACGATTTCAGACGGGGGCGAAGTCCGCTGCGTGACGGGCGATCCATTCCTGTGCCACCTCTTCCGGGGCCAGGGCATGGCCAACGACATCCTCCTGCTGCTTGCGGTACTGCTCGATCAGGCAGATCTGCTCCACCATGCGTGCGCGGAACATGTTCTCTTCGTCGGTGAAGGCGATTCCGATCATGTAGTCGTGCGTCTCCTTGTGGCACCAGGCCACGGTTCCTGAAAAGCGTGCCTGTTCGCCCAGCAGGGGAATGTGCAGTTCCAGGGCGGTGCCGAGCCGAAACGCGCGGGCGGAGTTGCACGCCACCCCACCCAGGCTGATATCGTGCAGCCGCTGCGGGGGCAGGTGCCTGCCTCTGCGCGGAACCAGCTCCACGGGCATTTCCGTGGGGTGACGCAGGAACTGACGCATGATCGCGAACTCCCGGAGTCTCGAATCCGGCATTGCCGAAGACACTATAGTGCCCGAGATGGAGCTGTCCGACCTGGACGCCGACCACCGTCTGCTTGATCTTCCCGGTACTTCCCTGGTGATCTTTACCAGCACGGGCTGTGCCAGTTGTCGCTGGGCCCGCGAGCATCTGCCGGGTGCGGGCCTGCCGGTGGAGCGATTGTGCTGGATAGATGCCGGCAATAATGGTGGGCTCGTGCAGCGCTATGAGGTATTCCACCTTCCTGCGTTATTCGTGGTTCGAAATGGCGATTTCCATGGCGCGCTGCATTCCAGCCTGCGGCGCGACGATCTGATTCAAGCCCTGGACCGGGCGCTGGCCCGGCCGGCAGAGGAGCTTCCCTAGATGAGTTCAAGCAAACCGCGCATCGGCATCATCGGTACCGGCGCCATCGGCGGCTTTTACGGCGTGATGCTGGCCCGTGCCGGCTTCGACGTGCATTTCCTGCTGCGCAGCGAGTACGACGCCGTGGCTGCACGCGGCCTGCAGCTGAACAGCGTAGTGCACGGCGCCCAGGCACTGTTCCCGGCCCAGGCCTATCGCGACGCTGCCGACATGCCGCCGTGCGATTGGCTGCTGGTGGGCGCCAAGACCACCAGCAACGCCGCGCTGGCTCCAGTGATCGCCAAGGCCGCGGCGCCTGGTGCCAAGGTGGTCCTGCTGCAGAATGGCCTGGCCGTGGAGGATGCGCTGCGTCCGCTGCTGCCCGAGTCCCTGCATCTGCTCGGCGGACTCTGCTACATCTGCGTGCACCGCTCGGCACCGGGGGTGATCGAGCACCAGTCCCTGGGGGCGGTGAACCTGGGCTATCACTCCGGCCCGGCCGGTGATGACGCTGAGCGGCAGGCGCTGGCAGAGGAGGGCTCGGCGCTTTTCAAGGCGGCTGGCATCGATTCGGCCGCCGTCGCCAACCTGGACCAGGCGCGCTGGCAGAAGCTGGTGTGGAACGTGCCTTATAACGGCCTGTCGGTGCTGCTCGATGCCGGCACCACCGCGCTCATGGGTAACACCGACAGCCGCGAGCTGATCCAGGCGATCATGCAGGAAGTGGTGGATGCCGCCACCGCCCTCGGTCATCGCATGCCGGACAACTTCGCCGCCAAGCTGCTGGCGTCCACCGATCGCATGCCCGATTACCTGCCGAGCATGTACCACGACTTCGTGCAGAAGCGCCCGCTGGAGCTCGCTGCCATCTACGAGGCCCCGCTGGCTGCCGCTGCTGCGGCCGGCTTCGAGATGCCGCGCATCCGTGCGCTCTACCAGGCGCTACGCTTCATCGACGCACGCAACCAGGGCTGAGAGGCGGACCTCCATGGGCAAGGGGCTGGATGACAAGCTGGTACTGGCGATTTCCTCGCGGGCGCTGTTCGACCTGGACGAAAGCCATAGGGTCTACGAGGCGGAAGGCATAGAAGCCTACCGCCAGTACCAGATCGAGCACGAGGACGAGGTGCTGGAGCCCGGTGATGCCTATCCGCTGGTGGAGAAACTGCTCGGCCTGAACGAGCAGCTCGGCCAGCCGCGGGTGGAGGTCATCCTGGTGTCGCGCAACAGCGCCGACACCGGCCTGCGCGCGTTCAATTCCATCCAGCACTATGGCCTTGGCATCTCCCGCGCGGCCTTCGTTGGCGGGCGTAGCCCGGAACCCTACCTGCGTGCCTTCGGTTGCCACTTGTTCCTGTCCACCCACGCCGAAGACGTGCGCCGGGCCCTGCAGAGCGGCTTTGCCGCCGCCACCATCCTGTCCGGCGGCCCGCGACGGGCGGCCAGCAACGAGTTGCGTATCGCCTTCGACGGAGATGCGGTGCTCTTCTCCGATCATTCCGAACGCATCTACCAGACCGGCGGCCTCGAAGCCTTCCAAGCCCACGAGCGCGACTCGGCCCGCGAACCGCTGGATGGCGGCCCCTTCAAGCCCTTCCTCTCGGCGCTGAACCGGCTGCAGCAGGAGTTCCCGGCGGACGCCTGTCCGATCCGCACGGCGCTGGTGACCGCGCGTTCGGCGCCGGCCCACGAGCGGGTCATCCGCACCCTGCGCGAATGGGATATCCGCCTGGACGAGTCCTTCTTCCTCGGTGGACTGGAAAAGGCCGCGATCCTCGAGACCTTCGGCGCGGATGTGTTCTTCGACGATCAGGCCGGGCACTGTGAAAAAGCGCGCGATGTGGTGGCTACCGGGCACGTGCCCCATGGGGTGAGCAACGAGTCACAGTTCTGACTAAGCTCTGGTGAGGCCAGCCATGCACGGCGGTAGGAGGCCTCATGATTCGCTCCATTCTCTATGCCACGGACCTCGGTCTTTATGCTCCCTATGTACTGCAACATGCTCTGTCCCTTGCCAGGGCCTACAACGCCCAGCTCTATGTAGTGCACGCGGTCGAACCCCTGGGTCTGTTCGCCGAGTCGGTGCTGCAGACCTATCTCGATGACGACACCCTGAAAGAGCTGCGGGCCAAAGGGCTTGGCACCGTCATGTCGAGCATCGAGCAGCGGGTGCTGGAGGGATTTCGTGACGAAATGGGCGAAGCCGTCCAGGACCTCGACATGATCCGCGCCGTGCGGGTCGTTCAGGGTGATCCGCCGCTGGTCATCCTTGAAGAAGTGCAGAAGCTTTCGGTGGACCTGCTGGTGGTGGGGAGCCACAGCCACGGGACGCCGTTGGAGACGCCGCTGGGTCGTACCGCGGCGCGACTCGTCCAGTTGTCCGAGGTGCCGGTGTATCTGGTGCCGATGCTCCAGCATCGTGGACGCAACGACTTCTGACTGCCGCTGGTCGCTCGTTGTGCAAAGCAGAAAAAAACGTCTAGTTTTATTCAGCAAACCATTAATATGGTTATAAACGCCGTCGACATCCTGCGGCGTAATCGCTTTGAGGATTGTCTATGAAGCTCCAGCAATTGCGCTACATCTGGGAAGTGGCGCACCACGACCTCAACGTGTCCGCCACTGCGCAAAGTCTCTATACGTCGCAGCCGGGCATCAGCAAGCAGATTCGCCTGCTGGAAGACGAGCTGGGCGTCGAAGTATTCGCCCGCAGCGGCAAGCACCTCACCCGCGTCACCCCGGCCGGCGAGCGCATCATCACCACCGCCGGCGAAATCCTGCGCAAGGTCGAGAGCATCAAGCAGATCGCCCAGGAGTTTTCCAACGAGAAGAAAGGCACCCTGTCCATCGCCACCACCCACACCCAGGCGCGCTATGCGCTGCCGCCGGTGATCGGTGGCTTCATCAAGCAGTACCCCGACGTCGCCCTGCACATGCACCAGGGCACCCCGATGCAGATCGCGGAAATGGCCGCTGACGGCACCGTCGACTTCGCCATCGCCACCGAAGCACTGGAGCTCTTCGGCGACCTGGTGATGATGCCGTGCTACCGCTGGAACCGCTGCGTCATCGTTCCCCAGGGGCACCCGCTGGCCAAGCTGCCCAAGCTGACCCTCGAAGCCCTGGCCGAGCATCCCATCGTCACCTACGTATTCGGTTTCACCGGCCGCTCCAAGCTGGACGAAGCCTTCAGCCACCGCGGCCTGACTCCGAAGGTGGTGTTCACCGCCGCCGACGCCGATGTGATCAAGACCTACGTGCGGCTGGGGCTGGGCGTGGGCATCGTGGCCAAGATGGCGGTGGACGCCAAGCTCGACAGCGACCTGGTGGTGCTGGATGCCAGCGAACTGTTCGAAGCCAGCGTGACCAAGATCGGTTTCCGCCGTGGCACCTTCCTGCGTGGATTCATGTGCGACTTCATCGAGAAGTTCGCTCCGCACCTGACCCGCGACGTCCAGGCCAAGGCCGTGCAGTGTCACAACAAGGCCGAGCTGGACGAGCTGTTCCACGACGTGGAGTTGCCCACCTACTGAGTGGCATTCCAAAGAAAAGCCCGGCCAATGAAATGCCGGGCTTTTTCTTCATTCGCGATTGAAATCGCGCACAGGCACAACGTAGCCTTCCCGCCCCACAATGCTTGGGATTCAGAGCCGATCCAGTCCGTCGCGTTCAGCCAGGCCCTTGAGTTGACCCACTTCTTCGCTCGTGGGCGCAGGGGCGGGGGAGAGTGGCTGCAGCACGTCGCGGACGAAGGCGAGGAACACGGTGTAGACCTGCTCACGGCCGTCGTCGTGACGCACCACGAAGAAGGGCGCGGTATCCACGCCGTAATGCTGCGCCGCCATCCAGCCGGCGCTGGCCGGGTTGCGCTCGTCGGCCACGAGGATGCGGTCGATCCGCCCCAGGTGGCCGCCGCGCTCAAGGCGTTCCATCACATCCCGGCATTTGCGGCAGTCCTGGCCATCGGCCAGGACTTTCTTCACCAGGGTGATGCGCACGGCTCAAGCCTTGCTGATCAGGTTGCCGGCGTGCAGGCCGCACTCCTTCTGGGTGGCTTCTTCCCACCACCAGCGGCCTTCACGCTCATGCTGGTTCGGCAGCACCGGGCGGGTGCAGGGTTCGCAGCCGATGCTGATGAAGCCGCGCTCGTGCAGCGGGTTATAGGGAATCTCCAGCATGCGGATGTAGGCCCAGACTTCCTCGCTGGTCATCTGCGCCAGCGGGTTGAACTTGTACAGCGGCTTGTCCGGAGTGGAGAAGGCGCCGTCCACTTCCAGTACCGCCACCTGGGAACGGGTGCCGGGGCTCTGGTCGCGGCGCTGGCCTGTGGCCCAGGCAGTCACGCTGGCGAGCTTGCGCCGGAGCGGTTCGATCTTGCGGATGCCGCAGCACTCGCTGTGACCGTCCTTGAAGAAGCTGAACAGGCCCTTTTCCTTGACGAAGGGTTCCAGCAGGCGCGGGTCCGGCGTCAGCACCTCGATGGCGATGCCGTAGTGCTCGCGCACCTGCTCGATGAAGCGGTAGGTTTCCGGATGCAGGCGGCCGGTATCCAGGCTGAATACCTTGACGTTCTTGTTCAGTTTCCAGGCCATGTCCACCAGCACCACATCTTCGGCGCCGCTGAAGGAGATCCACAGTTCGTCACCGAAATGCTCGAAGGCGAGTTTGAGGATGTCCTGGGGGGACTTGCTGGCATAGCTCGCCGCCAGTTCGGCGACGTCGAAGGGTTGGCTCATCAGGCAGGCTTCCTTATAGGGAGTGGCGCTGGGCGCGCTCTATGGCGCGCATCTTAACAAAGGGTGAGTTATGCCCCTAAATAACCATCAGGAAGTAGCACTGCCATATTTGGCTATAAGTGGCGCGTTGCACCGCCTGGGGGGAGCGGATAGAGTGCCGCCTCCAATCAAAAAGCCATGCGGGGAAATTGCTCGTGGAAATCGCCTGTCTCGACCTTGAAGGTGTACTGGTTCCGGAAATCTGGATCGCCTTTGCGGAAAAAACCGGAATCGAAGCGCTCAAGGCGACCACCCGGGACATCCCGGACTACGACGTGCTGATGAAGCAGCGTCTGCGCATCCTCGACGAGCATGGCCTGAAGCTGTCCGACATCCAGGAAGTGATCGCCACCCTGAAGCCGCTGGAAGGCGCCGTCGAGTTCGTCGACTGGCTGCGCGAGCGCTTCCAGGTCGTCATCCTTTCCGACACTTTCTACGAATTCTCCCAGCCGCTGATGCGCCAGCTCGGCTTCCCGACGCTGCTCTGCCACCGCCTGATCACCGACGACACCGATCGCGTGGTGAGCTACCAGCTGCGCCAGAAGGATCCCAAGCGTCAGTCCGTGATCGCCTTCAAGAGCCTCTACTACCGCGTGATCGCCGCTGGCGACTCCTACAACGACACCACCATGCTCAGCGAAGCCCACGCCGGCATCCTGTTCCATGCCCCGGAAAACGTGATCCGCGAGTTCCCGCAGTTCCCGGCGGTGCATACCTACGAAGACCTCAAGCGCGAGTTCATCAAGGCCTCCAGCCGCCAGCTGAGCCTCTGAGCCTGTCGCCCATGAAAAAGCCCGCGAAAGCGGGCTTTTTCATTTCTGTTGGCTGAAGGGCTCCAGGAACCTTGTGGGGGCGAATTCATTCGCTAAGGGCAGCGCAGCTGCCCCAGGTCGTTAAAGGGGCAGGCCATAGGCCCGCACAGCGATTGAAATCTCCCCCACAGATGAACGATTCACTCATGCCCCCATCCCCTCCAGCGTTTCCATCAGCACCTTCACCTTGGTGATGGATTCCCGGTACTCCTCTTGCCAGTCGGAGTCGGCGACTATGCCGCCGCCGCCCCAGCAACTGGCCTGGCCGTCCTTCACCAGCACGGTGCGGATGGCGATGGAGCTGTCGAGCTCGCCGCGCACGTCGAGATAGAGGAGGGAGCCGCAGTAGATCGAACGGCGGTTGGGCTCCAGCTCGTCGATGATCTGCATTGCGCGGATCTTCGGCGCGCCGGTGATGGAGCCGCCGGGGAAGCTGCCGGTGATCAGGTCCAGCGCGTCCTTGTCGTCGGCCAGGCGGCCGGTGATGGCGCTCACCAGGTGATGCACGTTGGGGTAGCTTTCCAGCGCGAACAGCTCGGGCACCCGCACTGAGCCGATGGCGCAGCTGCGCCCCAGGTCGTTGCGCAGCAGGTCCACGATCATCAGGTTCTCGGCGCGGTCCTTGCGGCTGGCCAGCAATTCTTCTGCCTGGGCGCGGTCCTCTTCGGGGGTACGGCCGCGTGGCCGGGTGCCCTTGATCGGGCGGGTTTCCACCTGGCCCTGGCTGACCTTGATGAAGCGTTCCGGCGACAGGCTGAGGATGGCGCCACCGTCATCCAGCGCCTGGTAGCCGGCGAAGGGTGTTGGACAGGCTGTGCGCAGGGCCTGGTAAGCGGTCCAGGGATCGCCCTCGCAGGGCGCCTGGAAGCGCTGGGTGAAGTTCACCTGGTAGCAATCGCCGGCCTGGATGTACGCCTGCACCCGTTCGATGGCGTTGCGGTAACGCTCTTCCGTCAGGTTGGCGACGAAGGGCGCCCGCAGGCGGAACGGGGTGGACGGCAGCTGCGCCGGTTCGCTGAACAGGGCGATCAGGCGTGCGCGCTCGGTCTCACCGAGGCTGGGGTGGAACACCAGTTGGCTGCTGCGCAACTGGTGGTCGCTGACCAGCGCCCAGGCATAGAGGCCCAGTCGGGCATCCGGCAGTTGCAGGTCGTCGATGGCCTGTTCCGGCAATTGCTCCACCCGCCGGCCGAAGTCATAGGCCAGGTAGCCGATCAGTCCGCCGATGAATGGCAGCTCGATTCCCGCGGGAAGGCCGGCTTCGCCGAGGCTGGCCAGGGCCTTGCGCAAGCGCTGGGCGAAGTCCGTGGCCGATTCGCCCGGCATCGCCGCCAATTCTGCCAGGGGCCAGGCGCTGAACAGGTCGTAGCGTCCACGCTCGGCCACCGGGCGACCGGCGTCCAGCAGCACGGCGCCCGGTGCCTGGCGCACCAGGGCGAAGCGTTCGCAGGGAGATTCATGATAGGGAAGGGCGTGTAGATGGCAGTCAGGCATAAGGGCAGCGTGGGCAGAATGCAGTCGCGGATTCTAGTCTGCCCGCAGTGGCGATCCTAGGGCCTATTCTGACGTTTACGCAGGAAAAGCGTTCTGTCATTTGCGTACCAGTCCCACGGAGATCGGGGCTCGTTCGAACTGGCCGTTGTGAAAAGACATTGTGGGGGTGAATTCATTCGCTATGGGCAGCGCAGCTGCCCCGTCTCCCGGGCAGGCCTTCGGCCTGCTCAGCGATTGAAATCGCCCCCACAGGAGGTGCGCAAGACTTGGTTCCTGCGCGCTTTGCTCCCCTTTCCTTTCGGGAGCGGGGCGGGGGGAGGGAGGGGAAACCTTCGCAGGGCGCCTTGATCGCGCGCTATGCTGGCAACCCCAGCGACCCGAAGCGGATTCCTGCCATGTCCGATACCCGCGCGCTTTTCACCCGCCAATCCGACGCCTATCGCGCCAATCGTCCCACCTATGACCCCGCCCTGATCGCCTGGCTCAGCCAGCAGGCGCCGGACCAGTCGCTGGCCTGGGACTGCGGTTGTGGCACCGGCCAGGCCACCACCGACCTGGCCAGGCACTTCCGGCAGGTGGTCGGCACTGATGTCAGCGCCCAGCAACTGGCGCGGGCCGAGCCTGCGCCCAACATCGACTACCGCTGCGAACCGGCGGAACAGACCTCGCTGGCCACACGCAGCGTGTCCCTGATCCTGGTGGCCCAGGCACTGCACTGGTTCGACCTGGAGCGCTTCTATGCCGAAGTGCGTCGGGTGAGCCGGCCGGGCGGATTGCTGGCGGTGATCTCCTATAACCGCTCAAGCATCGCGCCGGAAGTGGATGCGCTGGTCGATCACCTCTATCAGGACATCCTCGGCAGCTACTGGGCGGAAGAGCGCAAGCATGTGGAGCAGGGCTATCGCACCCTGCCGTTCCCCTTCGAGCGCATCGAGGTGCCGCCCTTCACTCTGGATGCCGACTGGGATCTGGCGCGCCTGCTGGGATACCTGGAAAGCTGGTCGGCCCTTGGCACCTACAAATCCGTCCATGGCACCGATCCCCTCGACCCGCTGCGCGAACGCTTCCAGCAGGCCTGGGGCGACCCGGCCAGCACCCGCCGGGTGAGCTGGCCGCTGACGGTGAATCTGGGGCGGGTTTCCTGAAGCCGGGCCATTCCTTTGTGGGGGCGAATTCATTCGCTAAGGGCAGCGCAGCTGCCCCCCTCGAATTACTCGAGGCAGGCCTTCGGCCCGCATAGCGATTGAAATCGCCCCCACAAGGTTTGTCGCCCCGACTAGCCCGACCTCAAGCCGGCAAACCCGCATCCCTGCCGTTGTACGCGGTGTAGTCCACCGACCGATCCACCATGTTGATCGCCGCCACCAACTGCTCGGGATGGGAGCGGGCCGAGGCCATGGTCCACTGGTCGTAGCGGTCATTGCCGATGCGCACCATGCGGATGTGCGTCGCGCGGTCGGCGTCGATCACCGGGTCCGGGTCGAAGAAGCCGAGCTTGCGCCGCAGTTTCTCCAGATCCGCCGGTTCTCCGGTCAGGAACAGCCATCCCGGCCCGACGTGATGGGACTCGGCGTATTCCCTGAGGACTTCCGGCGTATCCAGCTCCGGCTGCAGGGTGATGGAGTACATGAAGATGTTCTTCCCGGCACGCTCGCCCAAAAGCCTCTGGGCGCCGCGCAGGTTGGCGGTCATGGTGGGGCAGAGGCCGCCGCACATCGTGTACATCATGTTGAAGGTCACTACCTTGTCACGCATCAGGTCGTCGTAGAGCTTCACGCGCTTGCCCTGGTGCGTGTAGAGCGTGAGGTTGGGGAAGTAGCGGGCGCCGAAGCTGTCGCCCTCGGCGTACTCGGGTTCCGGGGCGGCCCAGTTGCGGCCCGCCAGGCCGGCACTCAGCGCGGCCAGGCCCGCGGCAGCCACACCGGCGCCGAACAGCAGGTTTCTGCGAGTGTTCATCTGGCATCTCCAGTAACGATCAAGGTTGGCGGTGATCAGCTGACGCCGCACCCCTCTGGCGGTTCGGGCGGCGTGTCGTCCTCCACGTCCCAGCGGATCATCATGCCGTGGTCCTCGTGGATCACGTTGTGGCAATGCATGACGTACTTGCCGGTGAAGTCGCGGAAGCGCAGGAACACCCTGACCGTTTCGTCCTTGCCGAGCACAAAGACGTCCTTGCGCCCCCGCTCGTGTGCCGGAACGGTCACCGGCACCCCCTTGATCGCTCTGCTGAGGATGCGGCCTTCCTCGAAGTGGACATGCACGGGGTGTAGCCAGCCGCCGCTCTCGTTGACCAGTTCCCAGACCTCGCACTCGCCCTTGTCGATCTTGGCACTGCTGTTGAGGATGTTTTCCGGTTTGCCGTTGACCGCCCATTCGCCTCCTGTGCGGTCGAACACCCAGCGGCGCACCTTGGCTCGCTTGATTTCCTCGTCGCACAGCGGGCGCAGCGGCCGCAGCACGTCGGGCACCTGGCTGAGGTCCTGTTCCGGCGGGTCGCGGTCCACCAGCAGTTTGAGCACCTTGGTGCCAGAACCCTCCACCTTGTCCGGGCCCCTGGTGGTTTCCTGGGTCAGGCGGTTGGTCAGGAACAGCTCGGTACCAATGGGGTATTTGGAAAAATCCACCACCAGGTCGGCACGCTCGGCAACGCCCAGGCGAACGTTGCCCATGCTGCGGATCGGCGCCGGCAGCAGGTTGCCGTCGTTGGCGATGTAGGTGAAGGTCTGCGCCTTGCCCTTGCTGTCATTCAGGTAGAACTCGTAGAAGCGCGACGGGCCGGCGTTGAGCAGGCGCAGGCGGTACTTGCGACGGGCCACTCGCAGCACCGGCTCGATCTTGCCATTGACCAGGATCTTGTCGCCCAGGGTGCCGTCGGGGTCGAACCGGTCGAATACCAGCTGGCCCTTCGAGTCGAAGCGCATGTCGTTGAAGGCCAGCATGTAGTCGTACGGGTAGCTGGGCAGGCGCAGGGCTTCGGGGCTCGGGTCCTTTTCGTCGCCGGAATCCAGGTGGTCGAACAACAGGTAGAAGCCGAACAGCCCGCGCACCACGTTCTGCGAGGTGGCCTGCCAGGTGTGGTCGTGGAACCACAGGGTGCCGAGGGCTTCGCGGTAGTCGCCGATGCCGTTCTGCATCTCGTCCAGGCCGGCGTAGACGTTGGGGTAGAAGTGGTCCTTGTACTCGCCCTTGTAGTCCAGGGTCACGCCCTGCTTGTTGGCACTGTAGAAGTCGCCGGGGAAACCGTCGCTTTCCGAGGGAGTGTGCAGGTTGTGCAGGTGCGTCGAGATGTAGGGGGCGCCGACGCCGATGTGGTCCTTGGGCAGCTTGCAGTGGAAGCGGCAGATCACCGGCTGGCCGTAGCGGGCGAAGATGACCGGGCTGAAGCTGTCTGGCGTGGAGTCGGCGGCGCGGTAGCTCCACACCTTGATCTCCGGCAGGTCGGGGTGCGCCTTCCAGGGGCGTTCCACTACATTGATTTCGTACAGGGTCGGGTCGTAGCACAGCTCATAGTAGCGCTGGTGCGGCTTGCGGCCACACTCGCCGGTAGCGGCATTGGCCTCGAGGCTATACGGCACCACCTGGACGCCATCGGCGCCATGCAGTTCGCTGACCGGGTTCAGCGGGCTCATCTGGTTGGGAAGAAATTCCTTCCAGGGCGTGGTTCTCGGGCTGGTGACTTCCGAGGTGTCGCTATCCTTGGCCTGGCTGTCGCTTTCTGTGAGCAGCAAGGGCAGGGCGCTGGCAGCAGCGGACCATTTCAGGAAGGAGCGGCGGTTGGTGCTGGCGAGGGGTTGTTCTGATTGTTGGTTCGCGTCGTCGGTGGTATTCCGGGGGACAAGCGAGTTTCCCCAGGAACTCAAGCGAAAGGTCTTCACGGCTGCGGTCCTCCACAGCTTGATGGACAGTGAGATTTCGATCGCTCTGACTGCTCCTGGAGCACCTCGTACCGGTTGGCCTTATTGATTGGCTCTGTGGTTCTTGCCGGTCGAAGCTCGTACTGCGCTCTTGAAACAGGTTGAAACAAATCTAAAGGAGACGATTGCCGAGTGCCATCATGTATCCGGGTGAAAACCGCCCCTGGCGGACTGGCGGCCAAAGTATCGATATGAACGGCAGCGAAATGCCAATGGATTAATGGCTTGGGGCTGCAGATTGCGCGTTACGGATATTTGCCGGAAATTTGACGTTGTACGGGAGGACGCATGCACCAGGTTTCAGGGGTCGCGGTGGTCGAGGGGCTGGACGCGGAGCGCCAGTTGCTGGAACGCATCCAGCAGGGCGTGCAGGCATGCGGATTGCTGCTGTGGCGGCCACGGGAAGCGGCGCTGGTCATGCCGCAACGAATGAGCCGTCTGGCGGGGTTCGCCGAGGCCGAAGCCGAATGCCAGGCACTGGGCTGGCCGGTGGCCCTGCGCGACAGCGGTGGTGAACCGGTGCCGCAATCGCCCGCCGTGCTGAATGTGGCGCTGGCCTACGCCTTGCCACCCAGCGAGAGCGAAATGACCCGTATCGAGAACGCCTATCTGCGGCTCTGCCATCCGATGCTGGACTGGCTGGCCGGCATGGGGCTGGAAGGTGGGCTGGGAGAAGTGGACGGCGCCTTCTGCGACGGTCGCTACAACGTCACCCTGGCATCGCGAAAACTGGTCGGCACCGCACAACGCTGGCGTCGCCGCCGCGGCGATAGCCGCCATGTTGTGCTGGCCCACGCCGCGGTGCTGATGGAGAACCAGCGCGAACCCATGGTCGAGGTGGTGAATGCCTTCTACCGGGGCTGTGGCCTGGATAACCAGGTGCGCGCCGGCAGTCATATCGCCCTGGATGAATGCGTGGGGCAGGTGTGGAGCCGCCTGGACCCGCTGCGCGAATGCTATCGCCGGACGCTGGCGGAGGCGGGGCTGGAGCTTTCGTGAGTGGGGCGGAGGCCGGACCTTTTGTCGGCAAATGAAATTTATTCACAGCTGTGAGCAAATATCGCTTGACCTTAAAATGAGAATCATTATTATTCGAATCACTGGCCTCGCGGCCAGCCGGATAAGCTGACAGGCCCGGATTTCGGACTCATCAGATTATCTCCTCATCAGGCTAATCACGGTTATTGACCCGGCAAATTGCCGGGTCTTTTTTTGCCTGCGATTTGTGCCGGGCTACCGAGAAACCTTTGTAGGGGCGCCGTAGGTTGGTCCGAGGAACGAGGCCCAACAGCGGAGTTCCGGCAATCGTTGGGTTTCGCTGCGCTCTACACCAACCTACGGGAGGTTTGAGTGAGGCGTCGGCACTCATTTGAAGGGGCGAATTCATTCGCCAAGCAGGCCGCAGGTCTGCCCATCGGATTTGCGGGGATCAATGCCCCTTCGCCTTCCTGATCCGCAGGAAGATCGCGCCCAGGATCAGCACCACCACCGGCGTCATCACCAGGATCGCCGTCCTCGCTGATACATCCAGGCCGAGGCTGTGCAGGCCGCCGTAGAACAGCTTGAACAGGCTCAGCAGGTAGTAGCTGATGGCGATGATCGACAGGCCTTCCACCGCCTTCTGGATCTTGATCTGGGTATCGGCGCGGGCATTCAGGCTGCGCAGGATTTCCGAGTTCTGTTCTTCCACTTCCACCTGCACCCGCGCCTGCAGCAGGTCGCCCAGGTTGGCCACGCTCTGGCCGAGGCGAACCAGGCGCTGGTCGGTAGCGACGCAGTAGCGCACCGTGGGGCGGAAGCGCCGCTCGATGAACACCCCCAGGCGCTGGCAGTCGCCGACATGGGCTTCGCGCAGTTCGTTGATGCGCTCGAAGACGATCTGCGCATAGGCCTCGGTAGCGCTGAAGCGCTGGCGGGTGCGGGCGGTGCTGCGCACGATGCGGGCGGAGAGCGCGGCGATGTCCGCCGAGAGGGCCTTGGCGCTGCTCTTGCCCTCGGCATTGCGGTCGGAGAGAGTGGTCAGCTCCTTGTCGTATTCCTTCAACTGCAGGTTCACCGCCTGGGCCACCGGCAGGGTGATGGAGGCCATCATGCGGTAGGTCTCGATCTCCAGCAGGCGGCGGATCATCCGGCCAAGGCGGTACGCATTCAGGTGGCGATTGACCAGCAGGATGCGGTTGACGCCGTCCTCGGTGAGGCGGAAGTCCGACCAGGCGATGGCATCGCCGCCCCCCAGGGTGGACCCGGCCGGGTCCTTGAAGCCATAGGCTGCGGTGTCGCCCGCCCAGTTCGCGTCAGATTCCACCAGCACTTGGTCGGCATTGATCAGCAGATTGCGGTGATCGCTCACCAGGCTTTCCAGCGCTTGCGGCAGCGGCGGCCAGAACGGGTCGCCGGGGGCCCGCGGCACCACCAGGGTGAGGGTGAAGAACTCGGTATGGCGTTCCCACTTCAGGGTGTTTTCGCCCATGCGCAGCAGGCCCTGGGAACCATTGCTGGCCAGTTGCGCGTCGGCGGCCTGGTTGAGGCGTTCCACCAGGGCGTCGCAGACAACGTCCTCGGCATCGGAAAAGGCGAAGTGGTAGACGTTGGCCGGATCACGGAAGTAGATCGACGGCCGCGAGTGCAGCTCGTTGTGCAGCGCTTTGCGAAGTGGATGCATGGGACTTCTGTGGGCAGGGAGGTTTTCTTCGATGACGCGGTCCGCCCGGGCGGCGGTCACACCTGCGCCGCTGGAAAACTGAAGTGCCACCGACCAGTCGGGACGGATAGTCCTTCAGGCCGGTGGCGACGGGGAGTGGCGGACGGGCCGCCGAAGAACGCACCAGGGCCTTTTGAGCCCTAGGCGCGAAACTGCTGCATCAGCCCCTGCTGATGGTTGGCCAGGTCATTGAGCTGGCGGCTGACCTGCGCCGACTGCTCGGCCTGGCCGGACAGGGATTCGGTCACGTCGCGGATGGCCCCGACGTTGCGGTTGATTTCATCTGCGACGCTGCTTTGTTCCTCGGCGGCACTGGCGATCTGCAGATTCATCTCGGTGATCAGATTAACGGCATCGCTGATGCGCTCCAGGGCGGCCACAGCCTGTTGCACCTGGTCGACATTTTCCTGGGCCAGGCCATGGCTGCCCTGCATGGCCCGGGTCACGTCGCGGGTGCCGTTCTGCAGGTCGTCGATGACCTGGCGGATCTCTTCCACCGAGTCCTGTGTGCGGCGCGCCAGGCTGCGCACCTCGTCGGCTACCACGGCGAAGCCGCGCCCGGCATCACCGGCGCGGGCCGCCTCGATGGCCGCGTTCAAAGCCAGCAGGTTGGTCTGCCCGGCGATGGAGAGGATCACCTCCAGCACCGAACCGATCTGCTCGCTGCTCTGGGCCAGCGTCTGCAACTGATCCATGGCCTCGCTCATGTCCCGCGCCTGGGCATGGATGGCGTTGGTGGTACGGGTGATCACGTCCAGGCCTTCGCGGCTGGCCTGGTCGGCGTTGCGCGCGGCGTCGGCGGCCTGCGCCGCGCTCTGGGCCGAGGCGTTGGCCGTTGCGGACATTTCATGCAGGGCGGTGGCGACCTGATCGATCTCGCGGAACTGCTGCTGCATGCCTTCGCTGGTCTGGCGGGCGATCAGCGCCGACTGGTCGGCGGTGTCGCGGGCATCGCGCACCGAGCCCTGGACCTTGGCGATCACCGGTTGCAGCTTGTCGAGGAAGCGATTGAAGGCCTGCGCCAGGCGGCCCAGTTCATCGCTCCGGGCGTAGGTCAGGCGCCGGGTGAGGTCGCCTTCGCCGTCAGCGATGTCTTCCAGCATGGCGGCCAGCCGCAGCAGCGGGCGGGTGACGCCACGGGCGGCCAGCCAGATCAGCGCGATGCCGAGCAGTGCCGCGACCGACCCCAGGGCGAACTCCAGTGCCGAGCTTTGCAGGCGCTCCTCATCCATCTGCACCTTCAAGGCTTCGGCGGGCGCCAGAAGCACCTGCTGCGGTACGCCCAGCAGCACACCCCAAGGCTTGGCGCCGGTGATGGGTGTGAGGGGTTCCAGCACGCTGATCTGCCCCTCGTCGAGAAAGGCATGGGGCTCATTGCGGCCGAGGAAATCGAGGACGCCGGCTGCCTGCTCCGGCAGCACGGCTTGCAGGCGTTTTCCCAGCTGGGCAGCGTCCTGGCTGTGGCCGGCGACCACGCCCGACGGGCTGATGATGCTGACGCGACCCTTGCCTTCATAGAGCTTGCGGCTGCTGGCCAAGGCGTCCTGTTGCAGGCTGTCGAGGCTGATATCCAGGCCGATCACCGCCAGCACCTTGCCGTTCTCCAGCAATGGGAAGGCAATGCTGGTGACCAGCTTGCGGCTGCCTGAGGAGTCGTCGAAGTAGGGTTCCAGCAAGCACAGTTGCCCGCTGTCACGCGGGCAGGTGAAGAACGCGTTGAAGGGGGCGCCGCTGGGGCCGGGGGCGGTATCGGCCAGCAGCTTTTCGTCACCCGGCACCGCTTGCAGCTCGCCCGGCCTGGCTTGTAGCCAGTACAACGCGAAGCGCCCGGCGTCGTTGCTGCCGAGGTCGCTGCGGCCCTGGAATTCGGCATCGCGGCCATCAAGGGCGTTGGACTGGAAGATGAGGAACAGGCCAAGCAGCTCGGGGCGCTGCTCCAGGGCTTTGCGCAGTTCGCCGGTCAGTTGGGCGCGCAGGGTTTCGGCGTCGATTTCGCCATGGGCGGCGCGTTCACGCAGATAGAGCAGGTGTCGCGCCAGGCCCAGGCCGTACTCGTGAGTACGGGTGAAACTGCGCTGGATCTGCAGGGCCTGCACCTTGCCCTGGGCCTGCAAGTTGAGGCGCGCGGCTTCGGCCAGCATGCTCGCGCTGGAATCCTTGACCCGCTCGGTACTGGCGCGGGTCTGGTAGAGCGACAGGCCGACCAGCAGGCCTACCACCAGGATCAGGCAGAGGCTCGCCAGCAGGGTGATCTTGCTTTGGATGCTGAGGGTGGGGCTGGACATGGGAAACAGTCGTGTGAAGACCCGGGACGTCGCCGCCCCGGACGGGTTCAGAAGGTGGTGACGAACACCAGCTGGCTGTAGAGGTTGCTGTCGTTGCCGCCGAGCTGGGTGCCGCCTTCTTCCGCGCTGCGGTCAGGCTTGTAGAGGCCGACCAGGGGCATGACGATCAGGTTGTCGCTCACCGCCCACTCGGCATAGAGATCCAGTTCGCGGCCGTCGGTATTGCCCAGGTCGCGGTCCAGGGTGTTGAAGTCGAACCACAGGGCGCCGAGGCTCAGGTTCTCCAGCGGCGACACCTTGAAGGCGACGTGATGGACCTGGGTGTTGCTGTTGAACGGGCCGGCATAGTTGGCCGCCACCTCACCCTGGAACCAGGTGCCGTAGCCACGGCTGAAACCGGTGAACAGCGCGTCGTAACCTTCCGAGAAACGGCTGTAGCGGTAGCTGACGTATGGGCTCCAGGCCACATCGGAGAAGGTCCAGCCGGCTTCCAGGTACCAGGCGTTCTCGTCGTCGACGTTCTTCTTGTCCTGCCAGGCGTATTCACCGGAGAGGAACAGGTTCTCCACCCCGGCATTGCCCTGGCCGCGCACGCTGTAGGTCTTCATGCCGTCGCGCTCGGCCTGGAAGGGCGAGGCGAATTCTTCATCGATGTCGCGGATGTCGATGGCGGTCAGGCCCAAGGTGCCGGCAGCGGATACATGCTCCAGGTTGCCCACCAGCATCTCGGGTTTGGCCTGGGCGCGGTTGTCGGATTTCAGCCACATCAGGTCGCCACGCAGGCCGTCCTTGCCGCCCAGGCGCAGCACGGCGGTCTGGTCGAAGGCCTTGCGCGCGGCCAGCCAGTAGGCGCCACCGCGGTTGAACTCGCCATCGGCAAGACCCTTGCCGAGGTTCAGGGCGTCGCCGTTGATGAGGAAGCCGTCGCCGATCATCAGGTTCTGCCGGCCGAAGGAAAAGTCCACGCCATCTTCACCCAGGGCTTCGAACAACTGGCCGGAACGCCAGCCGAGGTAGGCGTCCTCGATCTTGGTGGTGCGCTCGGAACCGTCGGTGAAGCCCGCCGCATCGCCGTCACCCCAGGTGCCGGAGCTGAGCAGGTTGAAGGCGCCGTAGCTGGTGCCGGCCCCCGCCAGCCCCTGGTCGAAGCTGATGCCGTACTTGGCATACCCCTCGCGCCAGGACGACGAGCCTTCGCTCTTCGAACCGGCGATGGCGTAGTTCTCCTGGCTATGGAAGAAGCCGTACACGGCCTCCAGGGTGGCGTTCAGGTGAGTGTCTTCGTCGGCGTACAGCTCATAGGCGCCGGCCTGGGTAGCTGCGCCCACCAGCAGGGCCAGGGTGGAGACTCGGAACAGGGCAGACCGCTTCATCGCAATGCTTCCTTTTTTGTAGGTATTGGCAGGGGAGCGTTTCTGCGACCGGATACTAAGGAGTTGCCAACGGCTGGCCTTGTGCCTGCTTGCCAAGGGCTTGAGCCTGCGTGCCAGATTCGGCGCGGAGCATTGCTGTGGCTTTTGTTGTGGGGGCGAATTCATTTGAACATTGGAAACCACGTCCTGCCTGTGACGATTCGAATGCTCGGGCTGGCAGGATGAGTCCGATCGGGTAGCCGAGGTGGGGCTTGAGATCGGTGCGCGCAGCGCACCCTACGGTTCAGACCGAGCTAAAGAGATCGACCTTTTGCAATGGACTGATCGGTAGGGTGCGCCGTGCGCACCGGCAACCTTTTGCAATTGAAATCGCCACAGGGTGAGGCTGCCGTGGCTGCCTCAGTCGAGCTCCTTGCCGGCGGTTTCCGGGGCGAGCATCAGGCCGAGCAGGGCCAGCAGGATGGCGCCGAAGATGTACCAGGCCGGCGCGTTGGGGCTGCCGGTGAGGCTGACCAGGCTGGCGGCGAAGAACTGCGCGAAGCCGCCGAACAGGGCCACGCCGATGCAGTAGGCCAGGGACATGCCGCTGGCGCGGATTTCTACCGGGAACAGCTCCGGCAGGATCGCCAGGTTCGGCACGATGGTGTAGGTCAGCGGAATGCTGAGCAGGAACACCACCGCCAGCAGCACGCTGATATCCGGGTTCTGGTTGATCACCAGGAAGGCCGGGTAGATCGCCAGCAGGAGGATCGGCAGCGGCCAGAAGATCGCCTTGCGCCGGCCGATGCGGTCGCTCAGGCGGCCGGCGTGGACGGACAGCAGCAACGGCGGCAGGCAGGCGACGATGGCCGCCCAGGTGCCGGTGCCGAGCGGCATGCCGAGCACGCCGATGGCATGGTTGGCCAGGTAGAACTGGATCACGTAGATGGGCACGGTGGCGCCGATCACCAGCAGGATGCCGGCGCACAGCTGGCGCGGATGGGCGAGCAGCAGGGCGAGGCGGTTGACCTCCGCCGGGCGAGCCCTGGCGCCGGCCACGCGGTGCGCCTCGGTCTCGTCCAGGCGGTGACGGATGTATTCGCTGACCGGCGCCGCGAGGATGCCCACCGCGAAAATCATCCGCCAGCCCCAGCTGTCCATGGCCTCGGGCGTCAGCAGGCTGCTCAGGGCCGTAACGAGCAGGCCGCCCATGAAGATCCCCAGGCTCTGGCTGAAGGTCTGCCAGCTGCAGTAGTAACCGCGGGTGTCCTTGTCGGCGTACTCCATCAGCATGGTGGTGGAGGTGCCGATCTGCCCGCCCACGGCGAAGCCCTGCAGCAGCCGGGCGATGATCACCAGCGCCGGGCCGAAGAGGCCGGCCTGGGCATGGGTGGGCGCCAGGGTGAACAGCAGCGAGCCGAGCGCCATCAGCCACAGGGTCAGGCGCATGGCGGACTTGCGGCCGGCACGGTCGGCGTACAGACCGATCACCAGGCCGCCCAGCGGGCGCATGACGAAGCCGGTGCCGAACACCGCCAGGGAAAGCATCAGGGGGATCAGCGGGTGGTCGCCGAAGGGGAAGAACAGCCGGGCCATCAGGGTCGCCAGCATGCTGTAGACCAGGAAATCGTAGAACTCCAGGGCATTGCCCAGGCAGATCGCCGCGATGGCCTTGTGGTTGGCGGGCCGGGGCCGGTCCTGGCTGAGTTCGAATGATGTTGTTCTTGTTGTCATGGTGTGGTTCCTCGGGGAAGGTCCGGGTCAGGCCAGGAAGCGCTGTGCCAGTCTGACCCAGAAAGTGGCCCCCAGTGGCAGGGCCTGGTCGTTGAAGTCGTAGCCGGGGTTGTGCACTTCGCAGCCGCCGTCGCCCTCGCCATTGCCGATCAGCAGATAGCAGCCGGGCACCTGCTCCAGCCAGAAGGCGAAGTCGTCGCTGGCGCAGATGGGTTTCAGGCCCGGAGCCAGCCCCTCATCCCCCAGCCAGTCGCGGATCACGTCGCTGGCCAGTTGGCTGGCGGCCGGGTCGTTGACCAGTACCGGGTAGCCGTTGTCGAAGGTCACTTCAGCACTGGCGCCGAAGCTTTCGGCATGGTGCTCCGCCAGGGCCTGGACACGCTGGCGGAGCAACTGGCGGACCCGCGGGTCCAGCGCGCGGATGCTCAGGCGCAGCTCGGCGCTCTGTGGGATCACGTTGGGCGCGTCACCGGCGAGGAAGGCGCCGATGGTGATGATCGCCGTCTCGCTGGGCGGCACGTTGCGCGACACCACGGTCTGCAGCGCCATGACCAGCGAGGCGCCGATCACCACCGGGTCCACTGCCTTGTCCGGCATGGCACCGTGGCCACCGGTGCCGTGGATGACGATGGTCGCGCTGTCGGTGGAGGCCATGCAGGGGCCGGCCAGCACGCCGAAGCGGCCTACCGGCATGCCGGGGGAATTGTGCAGGGCGAACAGGGCGTCGCAGGGGAACAGGCGGAACACGCCCTCGTCGAGCATGCGCCTGGCGCCGGAACCGCCGTGACCTTCCTCGGCGGGCTGGAAGAACAGATGCAGGGTGCCGCGCCAGCTGCGTTCGCGGGCCAGTTCGCAGGCCGCCGCCAGGAGCATGGCGGTATGCCCGTCATGGCCGCAGGCGTGCATCTTGCCGGGAACGCGGCTGCTCCAGGGACGGCCACTGCATTCCTCGATGGGCAGGGCGTCCAGCTCGGCGCGCAGGCCGAGGGTCGGCCCCTCGCCGTTGCGCAGGGTAGCGACCACGGCGGTGCCGGCCAGATCCAGGTGCAACTCGTAGCCCCACTCGCGCAGGTGCTGGATCACCTTGCCGCGGGTGGCGAACTCCTCGAAGCCCAGCTCGGGCTCGGCGTGTATGGCGCGGCGCAGTTCGATCATGGCAGGCGTGATGGCGGCGATGCCGGGATGGATCGGGGGTGTGTGCATGTCGTGCTTGTCCTGGATGACGGCGCCGGTTGGCTGGGTCGGTGTGGTGGCCTAACCTAGCGCCCACGCCGGAGCGGCATAAGCCGCAAAAATGTTGTCGTGACCAGCTTTGGTGTTCAGCCAGGAGAGTCCCCTTGAAGTTGCATCAGCTACAGGCCCTGATCGCCGTCGCCGACGGCGGCGGGATTCGCGCGGCCGCCCGTGGCCTCGGCCTGTCCCAGGCGGCCATCACCCGGGCGCTGCGCGAACTGGAGGAAGAGCAGGGCCTGTCATTGCTGCTGCGTCATGCCGGCGGGGCGCGGCTCAGTGATGCGGGGCTGGTGCTGTTACCCCACGCCCGGCAGATCGCCAGCCAGCTGGAAAGCGCCGAGCGCGATCTGGCCAGCCTGCGTGGCGAGGTGCCGGCGCGGCTCTGCGTAGGCGTCACGCCCTGGTTCGGACAGACCCTGCTGGCATCAGCCGTGCAGGCCTTTCGCCGGGAGATGCCGGCGGTGCAGCTGGAACTCTACGAAGGCCTGCAGGCGGTGAGCCTGCCGCTGTTGCGCAGTGGCGTGATGCATTTCGCCCTGGGCCCGGCCGGTGCCTTGCCCGCCCAGGAGTTCGTCCACGAGCCCCTGGCCCGCTACCGCATGAAGGTGCTCGCCCGCGAAGGCCATCCGCTGCAGGGCGCCCGCTCCCTGGCGGAGCTGCTGGAACAGGACTGGGTGATGAACTTCACCCAGGCCAACTATGCACAGGTGGTGCAGCAACTGTTCGGCCGCCACGGTCATGAACTGCCGCCCGGACGCATTGTCTGCGCACAGTCCAGCGCCATGCTCAGCGCCCTGATCGTCGATGCCGGACTGCTCGGCTACTCCCCCGAGCCGATGCTCCTGTGCGAGCCCCTGCGCGGCAGGGCACGGGCGCTGGAGCTGGACGAAGCGCTGGCCGACGGCGATATCAGTGTGATGCGCCTGCGCGACCAGGTTCCTGACCCGGCGGCGCGCTGCTTCATCCAGTGCCTGCAGCAGGCATTGAAAGCCTGCGCGCGTTCGCGCAACGCCGATGACCGGCGCCTGGCGGACATGCTGGAGCTGCTGTTCTAGCGCCCGGCGGGCTTCGCGTCGGGCACGCTGCTGGCCTGTCGTAGGTTGGTCCGAGCTTTGCGAGGCCCGCCGTGAAAAGCCCGACCTGGATCGTTGGGCTTCGCTTCGCTCTGCCACAACCTACGGGTGGAATTCCGCGTACGTCCTGTAGGGGCGAATCCATTCGCCAGGCGGGACGTAGTCTCGCCGTTCGCGCAGGCAAAAAAACCGGCCCGAAGGCCGGTCTTGAACTCACGCAGCGACTCGCTTCACACCGCCTCGGGGCGTTTCAGCACCAGGGTGAGGATGTCGTAGCTGGCGACCAGTTCGCCGTTCTGGTTGGTCACTTCCACGTCCCAGGCCACCACGCCTTGCGGCTCGCCCTTCGGGCTCTTCTTGCCCTGGTCGATCTTGCGCTTGCAGGTCAGGCGCGCCTGGATGGTGTCGCCGATACCCACCGGGGTGATGAAGCGCAGGCTATCCAGGCCGTAGTTGGCCAGTACCGGGCCGGGGGCCGGGGAGACGAACAGGCCGGCGGCGGCCGACAGCACGAAGTAGCCGTGGGCGATGCGCTTGCCGAACTGGGATTCCCTGGCGGCCAGTTCGTCGAAGTGCATGTAGAAGTGATCGCCCGACAGGCAGCCGAAGTTGACGATGTCGGCTTCGGTCACGGTGCGGCGGTGGGTCAGCAGGGATTCGCCGATCTGCAGCTCGTCGAAGTAGCGGCGGAACGGGTGAACTTCAGTTTCGACCACCTTGGCGCCACGCACGTATTCGCGGGTCACGGCGGCCAGCATGGTGGGCGAACCCTGGACAGCGGTGCGCTGCAGGTAGTGTTTCACCGCGCGCAGGCCGCCCAGTTCTTCACCGCCACCGGCGCGGCCGGGACCGCCGTGCTTGAGCACCGGCAGGGGCGAGCCGTGGCCGGTGGATTCGGCGGCGGACTCGCGGTCGAGGATGTGCAGGCGGCCGTGCAGGGCGGCGGCTTGCGGCACCACGCGGGCGGCCACTTGCGGGTCCTTGGTGACCAGGCTGGCCACCAGGCTGCCCTTGCCACGGGCGGCCAGGGCGATGGCTTCGTCGATGTCGTCGTAGGCCATCAGGGTGCTCACCGGGCCGAAGGCCTCGATGTCGTGGGCGCCGCCTTCGGCATGCGGGTCGCGGGAGCGCAGCAGGGTCGGGGCGAAGAAGGCGCCTTCGTTCACGCCTTCGCCGCGCGGTGCGAAACCGTCACGGGCACCGAACAGCAGGTCGCTGCTGGCAAGCAGGGCTTCCAGGCGCTCAGTCACGTCGGCCTGCTGCGCGTGGGAGGCCAGGGCGCCCATCTTCACGCCTTCCACGGCCGGGTCGCCGACCACCACCTTGGACAGGCGGTCACGCAGGCGTTCGGCCACGGCGTCGATGTGACGGGCCGGGACAATGGCACGGCGGATGGCGGTGCACTTCTGGCCAGCCTTGACGGTCATCTCGCGGGCCACTTCCTTGACGAAGAGGTCGAACTCCGGATCGTCCGGGGTGATTTCCGGGGCGAGGATGGCGCAGTTCAGCGAGTCCGCTTCGGCGTTGAAGGGCACCGAGTTGCGTACCAGGTTGGCGTTCACCCGCAGCTTGGCGGCGGTGTCGGCGGAACCGGTGAAGGTGACCACGTCCTGGCCTTGCAGGCGGTCCAGCAGATCGCCGGTGCCGCCGATGATCAGTTGCAGGCTGCCTTCCGGGAGCAGGCCGGATTCATGCATCAGGCGCACGGCGGCTTCGGTCAGGTAGCTGGTGGCGGTGGCCGGCTTGACGATGCAGGGCATGCCGGCGAGGAAGCTGGGGGCGAACTTTTCCAGCATCCCCCAGATGGGGAAGTTGAAGGCGTTGATGTGCACGGCCAGGCCGCCACGGGGTACCAGGATATGGGTGCCGGCGAAGGTGCCCTGCTTGCCGAGCGGCATGGCCGGGCCTTCGTGGACGATGTTGCCCGACGGCAGCTCGCGGGCGCCGACGCCGGCGTAGCTGAACAGGGTGGCGGCGCCGCCCTCGATGTCGATCCAGCTGTCGGCGCGGGTGGCGCCACTGTGGCGGGACAGCGTGTAGAGCTGTTCCTTGTGTTCGGTCAGGTACAGCGCCAGGGCCTTGAGGCGCGCCGCGCGCTGCTGGAAGTCCATGGCCATGAGGCTGGCGATACCGCGCTTGCGGCCATGTTCGACGGCTTCGGAGAAGTCCAGGGTTTCCTCGTGGGTGCGGAAGAGGGTGCTGCCGTCGATGGCGCTGCGCAGTGCCTGGGAACCATGCTGGCCGATCCAGCGGCCGCCGATGAAGCTTTGCAGCGTGGGGGCGTTACTCATGAGGAATTCTCCGTGCGGGGCCGGCGCAGAGCACCGGCGTTCATTCTTGGTTCGTAGGAGCGAGCTTGCTCGCGAATCTCGGTTGTTCGCGGGCAAGCCCGCTCCTACAGGTTGGGGGCCTTACCAGAGGGCCAGGGTGTAGCCGAGGATCAGGCGGTTTTCATCGACGTCGGTCGTCAGTCCGTTACCGGAGCGGAATGTCACATTGCGCCAGCGCAGGCTCAGGCCCTTGAGGGCGCCGCTCTGGATCACATAGGCCAGGTCGCTGTCGCGTTCCCATTCCTCGCCATCGTCGCCGTTCGCGGTCTTCACGTTGCGGCCGTCGACGTAGCGGGTCATGAAGGTCAGGCCCGGGATGCCGAGGGTGGCGAAGTCGTAGTCGTAGCGCAGTTGCCAGGCGTCTTCCTCGGCGCGGGTGAAGGTGTTGAAGGTCACCAGGTTGACCACGTAGGGGTCGCCGCCATTGAGGAAGGGGAAGGCGCTGTCGCCGGACATGCGCTGGAACGCAACGCTGAACCGGTGGGCGCCCTTGCCTAGGCTGAACATGCCGTTGAAGTTGCGGTTGTCGATCTCCCCGGCGCGCTCGACGCCATCGCCGCGACTGTCGAAGTAGCGAATGTCGCTCTTCAGATTAAAGCCCTCGCCAAGCGGCAGCGTGTGCACCAGGCCGACGAACTGCTGGCGGTAGATGTCGTCCAGCAGGCCGTAGTAGTAGCTCACCGCCAGTTGCGGGTTGATGGCGTAGGTGCCGCCGGCGAAGTCGAAGGCATCGCTGGTGGCGGCGCCGTAACCGATGTCGTCGCGGCCGGAGGAGTCGCGCAGGTTGGTGCGGGTCAGGCGGCCGCCGTTGAAGGTCAGGCCGCTGATTTCCTGGCTGGTCAGCATGCCACCCTGGAAGGTGGAGGAGAGCAGCCGGGTGTCGTTGTAGGTCGCCACCGGCAGCAGCGGCTGCAGGGTGCCCAGGCGCAGCACGCTTTGCGAGGCGCGCAGCTTGGCGGTCAGGCCCAGCTCGCTGTAGTCGTCCACCGGTTCCTTCGACGCCGGGTCGAAGGGCAGCAGGCCGGTGCCACGGCGATCCGGGCTGGAGTCCAGCTTAACGCCCAGCTCGCCGATGGCATCCAGGCCGACGCCCACGGTGCCTTCGGTGAAGCCCGACTCGATGCGCGCGGTGAAGCCCTGGGCCCATTCCTCGGCCTTGGACTGGGGCGCGCCTGCCTGGCGGAAGTCGCGGTTGAGGTAGAAGTTGCGCAGCTCCAGGCTGCCTTTGCTGTCTTCGATGAAGCCTGCCAGGGCCGAAGTGGCGAAGGGCAGGGTGAGTGCCGCAAGGAGCGGCGCAACGGTACGGCTGTGGGTCATTGTTCTTGTATCCATCGTCCGGTTGTTCTGGGCTCAGTGGCGGCTGGCGGCGGCTGCGCCGATGCCGGTCATGGAGCGGATGAACTGGGCCAGGTAACGGCCACGTTCTTCCTTGGCACGCTCGGAAGCGTCGGTCACCGAGAACAGCCAGGCACTGAAGAAGGCCAGGCCCATGGAGAACAGCGCCGGGTTGGAGTAGGGGAACAGCGCCTGGTCGTGATGCATCACGTTGACCCAGACGGCGGGGCTCAGCACCAGCAGGACGACGGCGGACACCAGGCCGGCCACGCTGCCGGCGACGGCGCCACGGGTGGTCAGGCCTTTCCAGAACATGGAGAGGAACAGCACCGGGAAGTTGACCGAGGCGGCGATGGCCAGCACCAGGCCGGAGAGGAAGGCGATGTTCTGTGACTCGAACAAGAGGCCGAGGATCACCGCCAGCACGCCGATGCAGAGGGTGGCGATACGCGACACGCGCATTTCCTCACGCTCGCTGGCCTTGCCCTTGCGGATCACGCAGGCGTACAGGTCGTGGGACACCGCCGAGGCGCCGGACAGCGCAAGGCCCGCCACCACCGCCAGGATGGTGGCGAAGCCCACGGCGGAGATGAAGCCGAGGAACAGGCTGCCGCCCACCGCGTGGGACAGGTGCACCGCCACCATGTTGCCGCCGCCGATGATGGCGCCGGCCGCGTCGCGGAATTCCGGGTTGGTGCCGACCATCACGATGGAACCGAAGCCCACCACGATCAGCAGCAGGTAGAAGTAGCCGATGAAACCGGTGGCGTAGAACACCGATTTGCGCGCTTCCCTGGCGTCACTCACGGTGAAGAAACGCATCAGGATGTGCGGCAGGCCGGCGGTGCCGAACATCATGCCGAGGCCGAGGGAAATCGCGTCAATGGGATTCGACAGCAGGCCGCCCGGCGCCATGATGGCCGCGCCCTTGGCGTGTACCGAAGTCGCGGCGGCGAACATCGCCTCGGTGCTGAAGCCGAAATGCTTGAGCACCATGAAGGCCATGAAGCTGGTGCCGGAAAGCAGCAGCACTGCCTTGATGATCTGCACCCAGGTGGTGGCCAGCATGCCGCCGAAGGTCACGTAGAAGACCATCAGCACGCCCACCAGCATCACGGCCTGGGTGTACGAGAGGCCGAACAGCAACTCGATCAGCTTGCCGGCGCCGACCATCTGCGCCACCAGGTACATCAGTGCCACGGTCAGGGTGCCGAAGGCCGCGGTGATGCGGATCGGGCTCTGTTCGAGGCGGTAGGACACCACGTCGGCGAAGGTGTACTTGCCGAGGTTGCGCAGGCGCTCGGCGATCAGGAACAGGATGATCGGCCAGCCGGCGAGCACGCCCAAGGCGTAGAGCAGGCCGTCGTAGCCGTTCATGAACATCATCGCGGAAATGCCGAGGAAGGACGCCGCGCTGATCATGTCGCCGGCGATCGCCAGGCCGTTCTGGAAGCCGGTGAGGCCGCCGCCAGCGGTGTAGAAGTCCGCGGTCGAGCGGGTGCGCAGGGCGGCCCAGCGAGTGATGCCGAGGGTGAAGAGCACGAACGCCAGGAACATGTAGATGGCGTTCCAGTTCAGCGGACGCGCGGCGGCGTCGGCGGCGAAGGCGCCCTGGGAGGCCACGAGGCCGGCGCCGAGCAACAGGCAGGCGAGTGCTTTCATTGGCCGCACTCCTGCTTGACCTTGTCGTTCAGCGAGTCGAGCCCATTGGTGTGCTTCACGTAGATGCCGGTGAGGGCGAAGGAGAGCAGGATGATGACCACGCCCACCAGCATGCCCACGCTGGTGACGCCTCCATTGAGGGATTGGCCGAGCACGCCGGGGGCGAAGGCCACCAGCAGCACGAAGCCGTAGTAGATCACCAGCATGGTGAAGGTCAGCGACCAGGTCAGGCGCTGCTTGCGGCGGACGAGCTGGATGAAATCCGGGTTCTCCCGGATGCGAGCGAGGTCTTGCGGGGTCATGGGTTGCTCTCTCTTGTTGTGATTGTGAGGCGGTGCTTGTGGGCTTACGGCAAGGCCCGGGTGCTGCTCTGGTTCTTGTAGGAGCCAGCTTGCTGGCGAAGCGCTTTGGAACTCCGCTTTCGCGAGCAAGCTCGCTCCTACGGGTGCTACTTAAAGCTGGTCGAAGTCCAGAACGACTTTCTCGCTGACCGGGAAGGTCTGGCAGGACAGCACGTAGCCGGCGGCCACTTCGTAGTCCTCCAGGGCGAAGTTGCTGTCCATCTCCACCTCGCCTTCGACCACCTTGCACTTGCAGGTGGAGCACACGCCGGCCTTGCAGGAGTAGGGCAGTTCCAGGCCCTGGGCGTTGCCGGCGTCGAGCACGCTGACGCTGTTGCGCGGCAGTTCGAAAGTCAGTTCGCGGCCATCGCTGATCACGGTGACCTGGCTGCTGGCGCTGTCGGTGATGCGGGCGGCCTCGCGGGCTTCACGCTTGGCGCTGCCGCTGGCTGCGGCGAACAGCTCGAAATGGATGCGCTCGGCAGGCACGCCGTTGCCCTTGAGCTGGTCGCGCACGGTTTCGGTCATGCCCTGCGGGCCGCAGATGAAGGCGGCATCCAGTGCCTTGACGTCGATCCAGCGGGAGAACAGCTGGCCGCACTTGTCGGCGTCGATCCGGCCGTTGTAGAGGTCCACGTCCTGCTGCTCGCGGCTGAACACGAAGATCAGGTTCAGGCGGTCCAGGTAGGTGTTCTTCAGATCCTCCAGCTGCTCGCGGAACAGCGCGGAAGCACTGGAGCGGTTGCCGTAGATCAGGGTGAAACGGCTGTGGGGCTCGCTTTCCAGGGTGGTCTTGATGATCGACAGGATCGGCGTGATACCGCTGCCGGCGGCCACCGCCAGGTAGTTGCCGTGGCGCGCGGCGTCCAGTTCGACGAAGAAGTGGCCGGACGGCGGCATCACCTCCAGGCTCTGGCCGGCTTTCAGGCTGTCGTTGGCATAGGCGGAGAAACGGCCGCCGGCCACACGCTTGATCGCCACCCGCAGCTCGCCGTCGTTGACGCCGGTGCAGATGGAATAGGAGCGGCGCACTTCTTCACCGTCCAGCTGGGTGCGCATCACCAGGTGCTGGCCCTGGGTGAAGCGGAAGGTATCGGCGAGATCGGCGGGAATGTCGAAGGCGATGGAGACCGCGTCGCGGGTTTCCGGGCGCACTTCTTTGATCTTCAGGCTGTGGAACTTGCTCATCTTGGTCGTCTCCGGTGGCAAGCCACTCAGATGCACTTGAAATAGTCGAACGGCTCTAGGCAGTCGCGGCAGCGATACAAGGCTTTGCACGCGGTGGAGCCAAACTGGCTGAGCAGTTCTGTGTGGGCGCTGCCGCACTGCGGGCAGCACACGTCACCGGTGTTGCCCAGCAGGCTGCGTTTGCTGGTGCTGCCGGCCGGCGGGGCGATGCCGTAGGCGCGCAGGCGTTCGCGGCCATCGGTGCTGATCCAGTCGGTGGTCCAGGCCGGCGTCAGTCGGCGTTCCAGTTTCGGTGCGGCAAAACCGGCGCCTTCCAGGGCCTGCTCGATGTCGTGCTCGATCACCTCGGTGGCCGGGCAGCCGGAATAGGTCGGGGTGACCACCACATGCAGGTGGCCGTCCTGCCAGTCGAGGCCGCGGACGATGCCGAGGTCGACTACGCTGACCACCGGCACTTCCGGGTCCATCACCTCGCCCAGCACCGACCAGGCGCGCGCCAGATCATCCGGCGCGCCGGGCCTGGCGCCACGGTCGCTGGTAATCAGCTCACCAGGACGCATCGGGGTAGGCCCGCTGGAGGAATTGCATTTCGGCCAGCAGTAGACCGAGGTGCTCGGTGTGCAGGCCCTTGCGGCCGGACAGGTAGAAGTAGCTGGCCGGCTCCGGCATCGGCAGGGTGGCGCTGGCGAAGATATCGGCCACCTTGGATTTCCAGGCGGCGGCGACCTCTGCCGGGTTCGGCGCAATGCCAGCCTCGAACAGGCGCTGTTCCACTTCGTCGCCATTGACCAGTTCCACGGTGAAGCGCGAGATCTCGCGGATGGCCGCCAGCATGCGCCGGTGACTTTCCTCGGTGCCGTCGCCCAGACGCTCGACCCATTCGCTGGAGCGGCGCAGGTGGTAGGTGACTTCCTTAAGGGCCTTGGCGGCGATGCCGGCGACGCGCTGGTCGCTGGACTGGCAAAGGCCATGCAGCACCTGGAAGTGCCAGGCATCGTAGAAGAACTGCTTGGTGATGGTCACCGCGTAGTCGCCGTTGGGCTGCTCCACCAGCAACAGGTTGCGGTAGGCGCGCTCGTCGCGGCGGAACGCCAGGTGGTCGGCATCACGGCCGTCGTCCAGCAGCTCGGCGGCATAGTCCAGCCAGTTGCGGGCCTGGCCCACCAGGTCGAGGCCGACGTTCATCAGCGCCAGTTCTTCTTCCAGTGCCGGTGCGCGGCCGCACCATTGGCACAGGCGCTGGCCCTGGACCAGGGCGCTGTCGCCGAGGCGCAGCAGGTATTGGATGAGGTCTTCGCGTTGGCTCATGGCAGCGGCCTCACATGTGTCCGACTTCGGCCGGCAGCTCGTAGAAGCTGGCGTGGCGGTAGACCTTGTCCTGGGACGGGTCGAACAGCGGTTCCTTTTCGTCCGGGGCGGAGGCGGTAATCAGCGCGGACGGCACCACCCACAGGCTCACGCCTTCGTTGCGGCGGGTGTACAGCTCACGGGCGTTCTCGATGGCCATGCGCGCATCGGCTGCATGCACGCTGCCGACGTGCTTGTGGTTCAGACCGTGCTTGCTGCGCACGAAAACTTCAAAAAGGGTCCACTCGGACATGATTCTTATCTCCTCGAGACGGTTCAGGCGGCGTCGCGTTTCTGTTGTTTTTTGCGGGCATGGGCGACAGCGGCTTCGCGGACCCAGGCGCCGTCTTCGATGGCCTTGCGGCGGGTGGTGACGCGCTCGACGTTGCACGGGCCGTTGCCCTTGAGCACTTCGTAGAACTCTTCCCACTGGATTTCGCCGAAGTCGTAGTGACCGCGTTCCTCGTTCCACTTCAGGTCCGGGTCCGGGGCGGTGCAGCCGAGCAGTTCCAGTTGCGGAACGGTCTGGTCGATGAAGCGCTGGCGCAGCTCGTCGTTGCTCTGGCGCTTGATCTTCCAGGCCATGGACTGGGCGCTATTGGGGGAGTCGGCGTCGCTCGGGCCGAACATCATCAGCGCAGGCCACCAGAGGCGGTTGATGGCGTCCTGGACCATGTCCTTCTGGGCCTGGGTGCCATTGCGCATCATGTGCAGGAGGATTTCGTAGCCCTGGCGCTGGTGGAAGGACTCTTCCTTGCAGATGCGGATCATGGCGCGGGAGTAGGGGCCATAGGAGGTCCGCTGCAACACCACCTGGTTGACGATGGCAGCGCCATCCACCAGCCAGCCTACCGCGCCGATGTCGGCCCAGGTCAGGGTGGGGTAGTTGAAGATGCTCGAATACTTGGCCTTGCCGCTGTGCAGCTTGGCCACCTCGGCGTCGCGGTCGGCGCCCAGGGTTTCCATGGCGCTGTAGAGGTACAGGCCGTGGCCGGCTTCATCCTGGATCTTGGCCATCAGCTGCAGCTTGCGTTTGAGGGTCGGGGCGCGGGTCACCCAATTGCCCTCGGGCAGCATGCCGACGATCTCGGAGTGGGCATGCTGGGAAATCTGTCGGATCAGGGTCTGCCGGTAAGCGTCCGGCATCCAGTTCTTCGCCTCGATCTTGATTTCCGCGTCGATCTTTTCCTGGAAGGCGCGTTCTTCGGGAGTCATCTCCTCCAGCGCCTTCACGCGCTTCACGCCTGTCTCAACCAATTGTGCGTACATGCCGTTCTCCAGCCATGCAGGGTTCGTGGGGTGGCTTGGCCATGGCGCTATTTTTAAATGATACGAAAACAAATATCAAACACTAAAACGTGTATCGAATATAGTTTTTGTATCGGATTGACGACCGGTCGCAGGGCATCCGCGCATAAGGGGCAGGCAGGGTGAGGGGGATTTTTGGCGTTGTCAGAGGCCAGAGAGATAGCGGGTAAAGGCTTTATTACGGGGCCTGTGCCGGGATTCGGCGGTGGGAGAGGGCGGTTGATTCGGGTGAAAGCTGAAAAGTGATACGTGGAATTTGTGATTATGTGTTTTATGTGTTCTGTTTTTGAGGGGTAGCACCCTCCGGGACACAATGGCGAACCTTCGGTCCGCTTGGCGATTGAAATCGCCCCCACAGGGTCTATGCCGGGCTCGGTGCCTTGTTGTGGGGGCGAATTCATTCGCCAAGGGCGGCGTAGCCGCCCCCGGCCAACAGCCCGATCAGGCTTTCACCAGCACTTCGAAGCCGCCAAAGATCATCCGCTGGCCATCGAAGGGCATGGTTTCCGGACTGGGCTGCATGCGCGGGTCTTCCATCGCTTTCTTCATGCCGGCGTCCCGGATTTGCTTCGAGGGCCAGGTGATCCAGGAGAACACGACGGTTTCACCTTCCTTCAGCTTCACCGACATCGGGAAGGAGGTCACCTTGCCCTCGGGCACGTCGTCGCCCCAGCACTCGACGACGCTGAGGGCGCCGCACTCCCTGAAGACCCCGGCGGCCATCTCGGCCACCTTGCGGTAGGCCTCCCGGCTGGCGGTGGGGACGGGTACTACGAAGCCATCTACATAGCTCATGGTCGATCTCCTCTGTGGATTCCGTTCGTTCGGCAAGAAGCGGGCAGCTTCGGCCCTTCTATCCAGGAGTCGATTGGGGTGGCCGCAGTTCGACAAAATCACGCCAATGGAGGGAGGCTGACGACCGGCGGTCGTCAGTTGAAGTCGAACTTCAGTGTGGCAGCGCCTTCGAACGGACCGGGCTCCACATGGCTTTCCGTGCGCACGGGGAAGGCCTCGATGCTGAACTCCGCAGTCTGCTGGGCGTGGTTCAACGTCAGCGGAATGATGTTGGCGGAGCCGGGAGTTGCGTCGGGCAACAGTGGTGAGATGACTCGGCCATTGTTATTGATCTGAATGCCCAGGTCGGTACGACCCTGAGTGGCGAAGATATTGGGGAAATGGGCATTGGCCGCCGACTCCAGGCTGAGATTGATCGCGACTCCCTGGGAGATATTGGTGCAGGTGATCTGGAAGGTTCGCTCGCGGCTGTTGGCCGGGCTTGCCGCACCGGGAACAGCCAGGGTGTTGGGTTGGATATTGTCGAAGTCGATTGTCGTGACCTGCCCGGGCGCAAGCTCGCAGCTTTGTGGCACGGTCACCCTTCCCGTCATGGTGACCCCGGCAATTGGTGTAGTAGGGGTGGCGTTCGGGTTGGTGTCACCGAAGACGTTCAGCAGCTGGGTATGCGCTATGGTGCTCTCGCCCACAAAGGGGTGATCGATCATCAGGTGAATCCGGCCTTTTGTACCTGTGCCGAACTCCTTCCCGACCTGGCATGTCTTGGCGTAGGACTCTTCGTTGGACACGGATGAGAAAGGCGCCGGCACGTATTCATTAAGATAGCCATTAACCCATAGTTCGATGGCTACCTGCAGATTTCGGTTCAGCTTGTAGAACTGCAATTGCTTGCCATTGACCACGGCTTTTCTTCCTGGCTTCAGGTCGGTTCGGGCCGTGTAGTAGTTCTCACGGAATATCTGCCCTCTCGGGCAGTAACAGGTGGCCATGTAGAGTGGCAGCTGCCAGACGTTGGCGTTTGGCATGACCGTGTTCGGCGCATTGTGTTCCGGGCTGGTAAAGCGTTGGGTGAAGTCGAAGTGGTTCTGATGCGGGGGGCCGGCGATGGTGACGCACGGATAGGCCGTAGTGAACTCAGTGGTCAGCAGGGCAGATAGAAATGCGATGCAGCCTGGCAAGACCCTCATGATCGTTCGTACCGGGCATCGAGGAGAAAGGGCGGCGTGTCGGGGCGTACTTGCGATGGTGAAATTGCCGGGCTTTCTCACAAAGATTGATCCTCTCGTGGTGGAAAGCCGCCATGTTAGGACGAAGGGCGAGCCAACCCATTCCCCGCGCACTTGTTCCGTATGTAAGGGATTTCTGTAATTCGTGCATGAGTGTGGAGGGCTGGTGAGCTCGACAGGTCCAGTTCCGTAGCCTGGATGAGATCCGGGGAAGGTCCCACCGCCGCTCCTTGATTTCATCTGGGCTACGTTCTGTGTGGCAGGAAAGAGTCACCGGCCTGATAACTGCCATGAAACAGCCCCGCCGGAGCGGGGCTGTTTCATGTCGCGAGACTTACTTGCCGCGGTTGTCGTACACGTGGCAGGCCTTGCCTTCGGAGCGTTTCAGCGAGTAGCTGGGGCGCAGGACGATGCGCGAGCTGATGCCGATGTAGGTCTTGATGTACTTCGACAGTTCGTTGCACAGCGCCTGTTGCTGGCTTTCGCCCAGGCCGTCGTGCTCGTGCTTGAGCTCGACGTGCACTTCGATGCTGTCCAGGTTGCCGTTGCGGAACAGGTGGATCTCGTAGTTCTCCGACAGCTGCCTGACCTTCAGCACCTGCTCTTCGATCTGCGTCGGGAACACGTTCACGCCACGGATGATCAGCATGTCGTCGCTGCGGCCGGTGATCTTGTCCATGCGCCGCATCGGCCGCGCGGTGCCCGGCAGCAGGCGGGTCAGGTCGCGGGTGCGGTAGCGGATCATCGGCAGGGCTTCTTTCGACAGCGAGGTGAACACCAGCTCGCCCATTTCGCCGTCGGGCAGCACTTCGCCGGTCACCGGGTCGATGATCTCGGGGTAGAAGTGGTCTTCCCAGATGGTCGGGCCGTCCTTGGTTTCCGCGCATTCCATGGCCACGCCCGGGCCCATGATTTCCGACAGGCCGTAGATATCGAGGGCGGTGATGCCCAGGCGCTCTTCGATGGCGCGGCGCAGTTCGGCGGTCCAGGGTTCGGCGCCGAAGATGCCAAGGCGCAGGGCCAGTTTGTGCGGGTCGATGCCCTGGCGCTCGATCTCGTCGGCCAGGTTCAGCATGTAGGACGGAGTAACCATGATGATGTCCGGCTGGAAGTCGCGGATCAGCTGGACCTGCTTCTCGGTCTGGCCGCCGGACATCGGGATCACGGTGCAACCCAGGCGTTCGGCGCCGTAGTGGGCGCCCAGGCCGCCGGTGAACAGGCCGTAGCCGTAGGAGACGTGCACCTTGTCACCCTTGCGGCCGCCGGCGGCGCGGATCGAGCGCGCCACCACGTTGGCCCAGGTGTCGATGTCGTTCTGGGTGTAGCCGACCACGGTGGGCTTGCCGGTGGTGCCGCTGGAGGCGTGGATGCGCACGATCTCGCTCTGCGGTACGGCGAACATGCCGTAGGGGTAGTTGTCACGCAGGTCGTTCTTGCCGGTGAAGGGGAACTTCGCCAGGTCTTCCAGGGATTTCAGGTCGTCCGGGTGCACGCCTTTCTCATCGAAGCGCTGGCGGTACAGCGGGACGTTCTCGTAGGCGTGCCTGAGGCTCCAGCGCAGGCGCTCCAGCTGGTGCTGGCGCAGCTGGTCGACGCTGGCGGTTTCCATCGGGTCAAGCAAGGCGGTATTGGCAATCATGTTCATGGTTCACTCGAATTATTTTTGTGCGCGAAGCCCAGGGCTTCTGAGTGCTAAAGAGGAGAATACTCCTCACCCGTTTTTCGAATCTCGGTCTGTGCGTTTCAGAGCCTTTCAATAATCAGGGCGATGCCCTGGCCGACACCGATGCACATGGTGCAGAGGGCGTAGCGGCCCTGGCGTTCTTCCAGTTCGTGCAGCGCGGTGGTGACCAGGCGCGCACCGCTCATGCCCAGCGGGTGGCCGAGGGCGATGGCGCCGCCGTTGGGGTTCACCCGCGGATCGTCGTCGGCGAGATCCAGTTCGCGCAGCACGGCGAGGCCCTGGGCGGCGAAGGCTTCGTTGAGTTCGATGATGTCCATGTCGGCCAGCGACAGGCCGGTCAGTTCCAGCACCTTGCGGGTCGCCGGCACCGGGCCGATGCCCATGATGCGCGGCTCGACACCGGCGGTGGCCATGCCGACCACGCGGGCGCGGGCCTTGAGGCCATGGCGCTTGGCGGCGTCGCTGCTGGCCAGCAGCAGGGCGCAGGCTCCGTCGTTCACGCCTGAAGCGTTGCCTGCGGTGACGCTGCCTCCTTGACGGAACGGCGTGCCCAGCCTGGCCAGCTGTTCCAGGGTGGTGTCGCCGCGCGGGTGCTCATCCTGCTCGACGATTTTCGGCGGGCCCTTGCGCTGGGGGATTTCTACCGGGACGATTTCCTTCGCCAGCCGGCCATTGGCCTGGGCGGCGGCGGCGCGCTGCTGGCTGCGCAGGGCGAAAGCGTCCTGGTCTTCGCGGGAAATGTTGAACTGTTCGGCCACGTTCTCGGCGGTTTCCGGCATGGAGTCGATGCCGAACTGCGCCTTCATCAGCGAGTTGACGAAGCGCCAGCCGATGGTGGTGTCGAAGATTTCCGCCTGGCGGGAGAAGGCGCTTTCTGCCTTGCCCATGACGAACGGTGCGCGGGACATGGATTCCACGCCGCCAGCGATCATCAGGCCGGCCTCGCCACAGCGCAGCGCGCGGGCGGCACTGCCGATGGCATCCAGGCCGGAGCCGCAGAGGCGGTTCAGGGTGGTGCCCGGTACGGTCAGCGGCAGGCCGGCGAGCAGGGTGGACATGCGCGCGACGTTACGGTTGTCTTCGCCAGCCTGGTTGGCGCAGCCGTAGATCACGTCGTCGATGGCGCTCCAGTCCAGCTCCGGGTGTCGCTGCATCAGGGCGCGCATGGGCACGGCGCCGAGGTCGTCGGCGCGCACCGCAGCCAGGGCACCGGCGTAGCGTCCGATGGGCGTACGCACGGCGTCGATAATCAGGGCGTCATTCATCAGGGGTCTCCTGCGCGAGTACCGGGCCGCGCACTTTGTAGGACTTGCCGTGGAAGAGGGCGATCAGTTGCCCGTTCTGGTTTTCGATACGCACGTCGTAGTTGCCGGTGCGACCGCTGCGGCTCTGTTCCATGGCCTGGGCGGTAAGGGTGTCGCCCAGGCGGGCCGGGGCGACGTAATCGATGCTGCAACCGATGGCGACGGTGGCCTCGTTGTAGGTGTTGCAGGCGAAGGCGAAGGCCGAGTCGGCCAGGGCGAAGAGGTAGCCGCCGTGGCAGGTGCCGTGGCCCTGGACCATGTCTTCGCGCACGCTCATGCCGACCCGAGCCTGGCCCGGCGCCACGGAGAGCAGGCGCATGCCCATGGCCTGGCTGGCGTTGTCGCGCTCGAACAGTTCGCTGGCGCAGGCTTTGGCGAGGGAGAGGGCTTCGTGGTTAGTCACGGAAATTCCTCCCTTCGGCAACCTGGCGACGCAGCAGCAGGGAAGGGCGGTAGCGCTCTTCGCCGTAGGACGCCTGCAGGTTTTCCAGGGTGCGCAGCACCACCGGCAGGCCGATGGCGTCGGCCCAGGCCAGCGGGCCTTGCGGATAGTTCACGCCGGCGCGCATGGCCAGGTCGATGTCGCCGGCCGAGCCCACGCCTTGCAGCACGGCATCGGCACCTTCGTTGGCCAGCATGGCCACGGTGCGCAGTACGGCGAGGCCGGGAGTATCGCTGAGTTGGCTGACCTTGAGACCGGCGCGCTGCAGCAGCGCCACCGCCTGGTCGCGGGCTTGTTGCGAGGTGCCGGCGGCACAGGCGATGCCGAGGCGGCTGGCCTTGGTGTAGTCCAGCGCGAGGTCGATCAGCACCAGGTTGGCGATGCCGTCCTCGCGGGAACGCTGGCTGGCCAGGCGGCCGTCGGACAGGGCTAGCACGGCGTCACCGACCCGCAGCACGCCGCTGCCGTCACGGCGGACGACGTTCACGCCGGCATCGGCCAGGCGCTGCACCAGGGGCTCGGCCACGCCCAGGCTGCCTTCCACCACGCAGGCGTCCACGCTGGCGTCGCTGTTCAGTTCGGCCGCTTGCGGGCGCTCGGCGCCCTCGGCGTAGCTGTAGAAGCCGTGACCGCTCTTGCGGCCCAGGCGGCCGGCGTCCACCAGTTCCTTCTGAATCAGCGAAGGCTGGAAGCGGAAGTCGCCGTAGTAGGCATCGAACACCGAGCAGGTGACGGCGTAGTTCACGTCGTGGCCGATCAGGTCGGTCAGTTCGAAGGCACCCATGCGGAAGCCGCCGGCGTCGCGCATCAGTGCGTCGAGGGTGGCGCAGTCGGCGGCGCCTTCCTGCAGCAGGCGCAGGCTTTCGGCATAGAAGGGGCGCGCCACGCGGTTGACGATGAAGCCCGGAGTGGACTTCGTGTGTACCGGCTGCTTGCCCCAGGCCTTGGCGGTTTCGTACAGGCTTTCGGCCAGGGCGCGGTCGCTGGCCAGGCCCGATACGATCTCTACCAGGGCCATCAGCGGCGCCGGGTTGAAGAAGTGCATGCCGATCACCCGGCCGGGATGCTTGAGGCCGGCAGCCAGGCTGGTGATGGACAGGGACGAGGTATTGCTGGCGAGGATGCAGTCGGCGCTGCACAGCTCTTCGAGCTGGCGCAGCAGGCCACGCTTGACCTCCAGGTTCTCGACGATGGCTTCGATCACCAGGCTGGCATCGGCCAGGGCCTCGATGGCCTCCACCGGTTGCAGGCGGGCGACGATGGCGGCGCGGGCTTCGGCGGAGAGTTTGTTCTTCTCCACCAGGCGGCCGAGTTGGCGGTCGATGCCGTCGATGGCCTGGGCGGACGCGCCGGGGCGGTTGTCATAGAGCTTGACCGGATGGCCGGCCTGGGCGGCGACCTGAGCGATGCCGGCACCCATGGCGCCGGCGCCGATCACGGCGACGGTGGCGGAAGTGTTGAGGGCGGTCATGGGCTCAGCGTCCTTTGAAGGCCGGGGTGCGCTTTTCCATGAAGGCGCTTACGCCTTCGCGGTAGTCCTCGCTGCGGCCGGCAAGGCGTTGCAGGTCGCGCTCGAGGTCCAGTTGCTCGTCGAAGCTGTTGTTCAGGCTGGCGTTGAGGCTGCGCTTGATCAGGGCCAGGCCGTAGGTTGGCTGGGTGGCCAGGTGACGGGCGAGTTTCAGCGCCTCCTCGCGCAGGGCGGCGTCATCCACCACGCGGTAGATCAGCCCCCATTGTTCGGCCTGCTCGGCGGTCAGGCGGTCGCCCAGCAGGGTCAGGGCCTTGGCGCGCGCCATGCCGACCAGACGGGGGAGGGTCCAGGTGCCGCCGGAATCGGGGATCAGGCCGATCTTGCAGAAGGCCTGGATGAAGCTGGCGGAGCGGGCGGCCAGCACCAGGTCGCAGGCCAGCGGGATGTTGGCGCCAGCGCCTGCGGCTACGCCGTTGACCGCGCAGATCACCGGCAGCGGCAGGTCGCGCAGGGCGCGGATCAGCGGGTTGTAGAACTTCTCGATGGACTCGCCCAGGTCCGGCGCGGCAGCGCCAGGGGCCACGTTGCGGTCGCCCAGGTCCTGGCCGGCGCAGAAGCCGCGGCCTTCACCGGTCAGCAGCAGTACGCGGACCTCGGGGTTCTGGCGCACCTGCTTGAGGGCTTCACGGACCTCGCCATGCATCTTGGTGTTGAAGCTGTTCAGCTGTTCCGGACGATTGAGGCTGAGGGTGGCCACGCCAGCCTCGATGGAAAACAGGATGTGCTCGAAATTCATCGCTTTGGCGCTCTATGGAGTTCGAAGGGGCGGACGGCCGGTGCTTACTGGCCGGTGAATTCGGGACGGCGCTTTTCCTGGAAGGCGCGAATGCCTTCCTCGCGGTCGCGGGTGCCGGCCAGCAAGGTGAATGCGTGGCGCTCGAAGCGCAGGCCACTGGCCAGGTCGGTGTCTTCGGCCTTGAGCAGCGCTTCCTTGGCCAGACGCACGGCCAGCGGCGCCTTCTGGGCGATGACGCGGCCGATGGCGATGGCGCGCTCGACGGTGAATTCGGGCTGGGTCACTTCGCTGACCAGGCCGGCGCGCTGGGCGTGGCGGGCATCGATGGCTTCGCCGGTGAGCACCATCTGCATGGCCAGGGACTTGCCGACCGCGCGCAGCAAGCGCTGGGTGCCGCCGGCGCCGGGCATGATTCCGAGGTTGATCTCCGGCTGGCCGAAGCGGGCGTCTTCGCCGGCGATGAGGATGTCGGCGTGCATGGCCAGTTCGCAGCCGCCGCCCAGGCAGAAGCCATTGATGGCGGCGATCAGCGGCTTGCTGAAGCGGGTGATGCGTTGCCAGTGGGCCAGGCGCGGGTCATTGAGGACGCCCACCAGGTCGCGCTCGGCCATTTCCTTGATATCGGCACCGGCGGCGAAGGCCTTGCGGCTGCCGGTGATGACCACGACGCGGGTTTCGGCGTCCTGCTCGGCGGCATCCAGTTCGGCGGCCAGTTCACCCAGCAGCTCGGTATTGAGCGCGTTGAGCGCTTCCGGGCGCTGCAGGGTGATCAGGCGGACACCCTGCTCGGGCGGCAGGACAGCAAGGGTACGAGGCATTTCGACGCTTCCTCAGGTGCACGCGCGGCTTGTGGCGAGCCGCTCTTATTAGTGGATTCGGGTGGGGTCCGTTCCTGTGTCTGCCGCGCTGAGGGCGGGGCGACTTTGGCCGGAGTATAACCGCAAAGCGATACAAAACAAGAATGTCGCATATGTTTTATGTGTCTCATATGCTCTGTCTTTACTACTAAAGGACAGCTTGCCAGGTACCTTGTTCGGCTTGGAACGGCCTTGTATCAAGGGCTTTGTCGGTTGTTCAGGGCGCGTGGTGCCTGCCGATGACCGGTCGTCATCTGATACAGGGAGATAAGCTTTTATGTGGCTGAATGATGTGATACAAAATTCATCGTCAAGCGAATCGCTTTGCGCCACCTTGTGGCTTCATCTGCCTTGTTGAGGAGTTCTTCCATGTCGACCACCGCCCGCGCCGCCGCCCTCGAACTGTTCGAGCACCATCGCGGCACCCTCGAGCGCGCCGTCCAGGCCATCAGCGAGCGCGGCTACTGGTCGCCCTTCCCGGAAAGCCTCAAGCAGTACCCGGAGGACGCCGTCAAAGGTGCCCAGGCTGCCTTCGAGGCGTTGCTCGGCCAGCACTTCGTGCTGGTCGGGCCGGAATCGGTCGGCCGTGCCGGCGCCGAGCGTTCGCCCTACGGTTTCGACCTGAATGTGAGCTACGACCAGTACGACGCCGACGCGCTGCTTTCGCGCCAGCAGGCGGCGCTGCCGGCCTGGCGGGATGCCGGACCGAAGGCGCGGGTGGGGGCCTGCCTGGAAATCCTCCAGCGCCTGAATACCCTCAGCCCGACACTGGCCCATGCCGTGATGCACACCAGCGGCCAGGCCTACATGATGGCCTTCCAGGCCGGCGGCCCCCATGCGCAGGACCGTGGCCTGGAAGTGCTGGCCTACGCCTGGCGCGCCATGGCCCAAGTGCCGGAAGCGGCGCGCTGGATCAAGCCCCAGGGCAAGCAGGACCCGCTGGTGCTGGACAAGCGCTGGCACATCGTTCCGCGCGGCCTGTCGCTGGTGATCGCCTGTTCGACCTTCCCCACCTGGAACACCTATCCCGGCCTGTTCGCCAGCCTGGCGACCGGCAACCCGGTGCTGGTCAAGGCGCACCCCGGCGCCATCCTGCCGGTGGCCATGAGCGTCAAGGTGGCCCAGGAGGTGCTGGCTGAACTGGGCTTCGACCCGGCGCTGGTCAGCCTGGTGGTGGACACCCCGGAAGCGCCGGTGAGCCAGCGCCTGGCCCTGGACCCGCGGGTCAAGCTGGTGGATTTCACCGGTTCCAGCGCCTTCGGCAACTGGCTGGAAGACAACGCCCGCCAGGCCCAGGTGTTCACCGAGAAGGCCGGCATCAACAGCGTGATCATCGACAGCGTGCGTGACATCAAGGCCGTTGCCCGCAACCTGGCCTTCTCCCTGAGCCTCTATTCCGGCCAGATGTGCACCACCACCCAGGCCATCTACGTGCCGCGCGGCGGCGTCCGCAATGGTGACCAGCACCTCGGCTTCGACGAGGTGGCCCAGACCCTCGCCGGCGCGGTGAAGAGCTTCCTCGCCGACAACGAGCGTGCCTGTGCGGTGATCGGCGCCATCCAGTCCGAGACCACCGCCCAGCGCATCCAGGATTGCCGCCGACTGGGCGAGGTGCTGCTGGACAGCGAGGCCCGCGAGCATCCGCAATTCCCCGGTGCGCGTATCCACACGCCGTTGCTGCTGAAGGTGGACGCTGCCGACCGCGACGCCTATGCCGAGGAGCGCTTCGGCCCCATCGCCTTCGTCATCGCCACCGACGACACCGCCCACAGCCTGCGCCTGGCCGGTGAGGTGATCGCCGAGAAGGGCGCCCTGACCCTGGGCGTGTATTCCACCGATGAGGCGGTGCTGGAGCGTGCCGAGCAACTGTCCCAGGAGGTCGCCGTGGCCCTGTCGGTCAACTTCGATGGCGGCGTGTTCGTCAACCAGTCCGCGGCCTTCAGCGATTTCCACGCCAGCGGCGGCAACCCGGCGGCCAATGCTTCGATCACCGACGGTGCCTTTGTGTCCCGCCGTTTCGTCACCGTGCAGAGCCGTCGCCACGGCGCGGCCTGAATCCATAAGAAGAAGGAGCCTTGCGATGACCTGCTACAGCCTCGACGGCCTGACCCCGGTGGTGCATCCCACCGCCTACGTGCATCCCAGCGCCGTATTGATCGGTGACGTGATCATCGGCCCGGGCTGTTACGTCGGCCCTCTGGCCAGCCTGCGCGGCGATTTCGGCCGCATCATCCTGGAGGAGGGCGCCAATATCCAGGACACCTGCGTGATGCACGGCTTCCCCGACAGCGACACCGTGGTCGAGCGCAATGGCCACATCGGCCACGGCGCCGTGCTGCACGGTTGCCGCATCGGCGAGGATGCGCTGGTGGGGATGAACGCCGTGGTGATGGATGGCGCGCAGATCGGCGCACGCTCCTTCGTGTCGGCCACGGCCTTCGTCAAGGCCGGTTTCAGCTGCGAGGCGCAATCCCTGGTGATGGGCGCGCCGGCTCAGGTCAAGCGCCGGCTCAGCGACGAGGAAGTGGGCTGGAAGCAGGCCGGCACCCGCGAGTACCAACTGCTCGCGCAGCGTTGTCTGCAGGCCATGGTGGCCTGCGAGCCCCTGGCCGAGGTGGAAGCCGACCGTCCGCGCATCGCCGACCGCGGGTTGCGCCCGAAAGGCAGCTCGTCGCAATGAGTGCGGTCTTCGCACGGCGGGGATATTTCCCAATGGTCATGCCGATGAGCCTGCGGGTATATTCGGCATTTTTCACGTTTCCCCTATGCCCATGACATCGCTTGTGCCCCTGGATCAACTCGTCACCCGCTTCCAGCAGCAGACGCCCATCCGTGCCAGTTCGCTGATCATCACCCTCTACGGCGATGCCATCGAACCCCACGGCGGCACCGTCTGGCTGGGCAGCCTGATCCAGTTGCTGGAGCCCATGGGCATCAATGAGCGGCTGATCCGCACCTCCATCTTCCGCCTGACCAAGGAAGGCTGGCTGAGTGCCGAGAAGGTCGGCCGACGCAGTTACTACAGCCTGACCGGCACCGGCCGGCGGCGGTTCGAGAAGGCGTTCAAGCGGGTCTACAGCTCCAGCGTCCCGGCCTGGGATGGCGCCTGGTCCCTGGTGGTGCTCTCGCAGCTGCCCCAGGACAAGCGCAAACAGGTGCGTGAAGAGCTGGAGTGGCAAGGTTTTGGTGCGATTTCGCCCACCGTGCTGGCCAATCCGCGCTGCGACCGGGTGGACCTGACCGCCACCCTGCAGGAACTGGATGCGCTGGAAGACAGCATCCTCTTCGAGACCCGCGCCCAGGACGTGCTGGCCTCCAAGGCCCTGCGCATGCAGGTTCGCGAGAGCTGGAACATCGACGAGCTGGGCAAGCACTACAGCGAGTTCATCCAGCTGTTCCGCCCGCTCTGGCAGGCCCTGCGCGAGCAGGAGCAGCTGCAGCCGGCCGACTGCTTCCTGGCCCGGACCTTGCTGATCCACGAATACCGCAAGTTGCTGCTGCGTGACCCGCAACTCCCCGACGAACTCCTTCCGGGCGACTGGGAAGGCCGTGCGGCGCGCCAGCTGTGCCGCAACATCTACCGACTCATCTTCGCCAAGGCGGAGGAATGGCTGAACGCGGCGCTGGAAACCGCGGATGGCCCGTTGCCCGATGCAGGAGAAAGCTTCTATCAGCGATTCGGTGGATTGAGGTAAAGCAGCCCCCGAGGGGGCGACAGTCACGGACGAGGTGAACCCGGCCTGGCCGGATAACGACAAGAACAACGTCTAGCGTGAGGCTGAGAAAGCCATGATGACTGCACAATCATTGAGGGCAGACCGCTTCGACGAGTGGCTGCAGGGCATCAATCAGGTGTGCGGGCGCTTCGGCGCCAAGCTGCTGGGCTCGGAGTTTTCCGGGTCCATCCGCGAGCACCAGGCCGGCGCCATCAAGCTGAGCTTCGTCGACGTGGCCCAGGCACGCCTGTACCGCACCCCGAAGGAATTGGCACAGAGCGACGGCAAGCACTTCTACCTGGCGTTCCAGCTGGCCGGCCGTGCCGGCATGGAGCAGGCCGGCAACCGCATCGAACTGGCACCCGGCGACATCACCCTGATCGACTCCACCCTGCCCAGTGACTTCGTCTACCACGAGAACTCTCGCCAGCTCTCGCTGATCCTGCCGCGCCACATCGTCGAGCAGGGCCTGCGCTTCTCCGGTGTGCGCTGCGCCCAGCGTATTCCGGGGAACACGCCGGTCGCCGTGCTGGCCAACCGGCTGATCATCGAATCCACGCAACAGAACAGCCTCAGCCTGCCTGAGAGCGAAGCGACCCTGGAAGCGATGGTGAGCCTGCTGCGCCCGGCCCTGTGCGCCGCCGAAGTGGGGCAGGACGCCCACGAGCGTCTGTTCCGCAAGACCCTGCGCTTCATCGATGAGAACATCTGCGCCGAGGAACTCTGCCCGGAAACCATCGCCCGCGAGGTGGGGGTTTCCGTGCGTGGCCTGTACCGCATGTTCGCCAAGAAGGGCCTGGTGGTGGCGCAGTACATCAAGAACCGCCGCCTGGACTTCTGCGCCGAAAGCCTGCGCCACGCCACCGGCGAGCAGAAGCTCTCTGCCCTTGGCTATGCCTGGGGTTTCACCGACTCCAGCTACTTCTCCACCGCCTTCAAGGCGCGCTTCGGCGTGTCGCCCAGCGAGTACCGCAAGCAGTACAGCCAGGGTTGATCCCTGGCTCGATCGCATTCTCTGTGGGGGGGATTTCAATCGCCAAGGGCAGCGCAGCTGCCCCCTGGGGGGGGCTCAGGGCAGGACTGCGTCCTGCCTGGCGAATGAATTCGCCCCTACAGGTGTTCTGCCAGCCCCTCGATCTCCGGTATTGCCCGCATTTCTGTGGGGGCGATTTCAATCGCGATGGGCAGCGCAGCTGCCCCCCTGGGGGCCTTGGGGCAGAACTTCGTCCTGCTTGGCGAATGAATTCGCCCCTACAGGCCGGTATCCGGCATTGCCCGCGCTTTTGTGGGGGCGATTTCAATCGCCAAGGGCAGCGTAGCTGCCCCCTGGGGGGCTTTAGGGCAGGACTGCGTTCTGCCTGGCGAATGAATTCGCCCCCACATGTCGCAGCCCCACACCTGGCAGCCCTGCCAACACGTCTGGCACAGACAAAAAAACCTCGAATCCTCCCAGCGCAGAGAATCCGGGAAACGTTGATGGCGCCGGGCAGACGCCCGGCCCACGGATGAAGAGGATCGAGCATGAGCAAGGTTGAAATCCTGCCGCAGGTGGCGGCATTCCTGGAGCGCCGCCACGGCTGCTTCATCGACGGCCAGTGGGTGCTGCCGGACGGCCCGACCACCCCGGTGTTGAATCCGGCCACCGGCGAAGCCATCGCCCAGGTGCCTGACGTGCCGCTGGAGTATCTGGATCGCGCGGTGCAGTCCGCCCACCGGGCGTTCAAGTCCCGCGTGTGGTCCGGCCTGCGTCCGGCGGACCGCGAGCGCATCCTGCTGCGATTCGCCACCCTGGTGGAAGAGCACGCGGAAGAACTGGCGCAGCTGGAAACCCTGAGCCAGGGCAAGTCGATCAACATGTCGCGCATGCTGGATGTCGGCGCCACCGTGGAGTTCATGCGCTACATGGCCGGCTGGGCGACCAAGATCGAAGGCCAGACCATGGACGTGTCGATCCCGATTCCGCCTGGCTCGCGCTTCACCGCTTTCGCCCGTCGTGAGCCGGTGGGCGTGGTGGCCGGCATCGTGCCGTGGAACTTCCCGCTGATGATCACTACCTGGAAGGCCATGCCGGCGCTGGCCACCGGCTGCACCGTGGTCATCAAGCCCGCCAGCGAGACCCCGCTTACCGCCCTGCGCCTGGCCGAACTGGCCTTCGAGGCGGGCATCCCGGCCGGCGTGTTCAACGTCGTCACCGGCGGCGGCAGCACCGTGGGCAACGCCCTGGCGTCGCACCCGCTGATCAGCAAGGTGTCTTTCACCGGCTCCACCGCCGTGGGCAAGAGCGTCGGCGTGGCGTGCATGGAGAACATGACCCGCTTCGCCCTGGAACTGGGCGGCAAGAACCCGATGATCCTGCTGGCCGATGCCGACGTGGAGAAGGCAGTGCAGGGCGCGCTGCTCGGCGGCCTGCTGAACAACGGCCAGGTGTGTGCCGCGGCTTCGCGCTTCTATGTGCATCAGTCCATCTACGAAGCCTTCGTCCAGGGCCTGGCCGCTGCGGTGAAGGGCCTGCCCATCGGTCCGGGCATGGACCCGAACGCGGCCATCAACCCGTTGGTATCGCGCAAGCAGCAGCTGAACGTGCTCAAGCACATCGACCTGGCCCGCCAGGAAGGCGCCCGCGTGGTGGCCGGTGGCGAGCGCCTGGAAGGCGACGGCTTCTTCGTCCAGCCCACGGTGCTGGCGGACGTGAACCACGAGATGACCGTATCGCGCGAAGAGGTCTTCGGCCCGGTGCTGTCGGTGATCCCCTTCACCGACGAAGACGCCATGATCGAACTGGCCAACGACAGCGTTTACGGCCTGGCGGCCAGCCTGTGGACCAACGACCTGTCCAAGGCAATGAACCTGGTGCCGCGTATCGAAGCCGGCACCGTGTGGGTCAACGCCCACGTGCTGCTGGACCCGAACATGCCCTTCGGCGGCGTCAAGCAGTCGGGCATGGGCCGCGAATTCGGCCGCACGGTGATCGAGGCGTATACCGAGTTGAAGTCGGTCTGCATCTCCCACTGATCCGAACCCTCGATTTCCGGCAGGCGCCTTCACGCCTGCCGGTTTTTTTGTGGGTTCAGAAGAAGGGCTTTTTCCTGTTGGGGGCGAATTCATTCACTATTGGCAGCGCAGCTGCCCCGGGGACTTGAATGGCAGGACTTCGTCCTGCTTAGCGATTGAAATCGCCCCCACAACTTGGCCCCACAATCAGGCGTCTCGAACAGCCCCCGCAAACGCCGCGATTTACACCGTTCGCACTGCCCTCGTACGGGGCAACCTTGCATTTTCCGCACCTGAACTAAGCTTTCGGCAGTTCCCCGCCCAAAGGACCGCCCCATGAGCGAACCTCTCCTCAGCTTCGACGAACTCAAGCAAGCCGTTGCCAGCGGCGAGATCGACACGGTGCTGGCCTGCATGGTGGACATGCAGGGGCGATTGGTCGGCAAACGCTTCCAGGCGGAATTCTTCGTCGACAGCGCCTTCGAGGAGACGCATTGCTGCAATTACCTGCTGGCCGACGACATCGACATGGAGCCGGTGCCGGGCTACGCCGCGGCGAGCTGGAGCAAGGGATACGGCGACTTCGTGCTCAAGCCCGACCTGAGCACCCTGCGCCGGGTGCCCTGGCTGGACTGCACGGCGCTGGTGCTCTGCGATGTGCTGGATCATCACCACCGCGAGGATCTGCCCCACAGCCCGCGTGCCATTCTCCGCAAGCAGGTGGCGCGGCTCGCCGAGCGTGGCTATATGGGCATGTTCGCCTCGGAACTGGAGTTCTACCTCTTCGACGAGAGCTACGAGGCCATCCACAAGCGCAACTACATCCATCCGAAGACCGCGGCGCATTTCATCGAGGACTACAGCATCCTCCAGACCACCCGCGAGGAACCGGTGTTGCGGGCGATCCGCAAGCACCTGCAGGCCTGCGGGGTACCGGTGGAGAATTCGAAAGGGGAGTGGGGGCCGGGGCAGGAAGAGATCAACGTCCGCTACGCCGACGCCCTGACCATGGCGGACCGCCACGCCATCATCAAGCACGCCTGCAAGGAGATCGCCTACCAGCAGGGCAAGTCCATCACCTTCATGGCCAAGTGGCGCTATGACCTGGCCGGCTCCAGCTGCCACATCCACAGCTCGCTCTGGGACAAGAAAGGCAAGAAGCCGCTGTTCTTTGACCCCAAGGCCGAGTTCGGCATGTCGAAGCTGATGCGCGGCTGGGTGGCCGGGCAGCTCAAGTACGCCAGCGAGATCACCTATTTCCTCGCGCCCTACATCAACTCCTACAAGCGCTTCCAGGCCGGCACCTTCGCCCCGACCCGCGCGGTGTGGAGCCGCGACAACCGTACCGCCGGCTTCCGCCTCTGCGCCGAGGGCAGCAAGTCGGTGCGCATCGAGTGCCGCATCGGTGGCGCCGACCTCAATCCCTATCTCGCCTTCGCCGCGCTGATCGCCGCGGGGCTGGCGGGCATCGACGAACAGCTCGAACTGCCAGCCCCCTTCGAGGGCGATGCCTACGTGGACGACCAGCTGCCGGAAGTCGACAAGACCTTGCGCGAGGCGACGGCCGCCCTCAAGGGCTCGGCCATGCTGCGCAAGGCGTTCGGCGACGAGGTGGTGGAGCACTACGTGCACACCGCCGAATGGGAGCAAAAGGAATACGACCGGCGGATTACCGACTGGGAACTGCAACGCGGCTTCGAGCGTTACTGAAGCTCGAAGCCGAGGCTTATCCCGCGGTCGCCGGGTTCAAGAAGCGCGCTACACCTTCAGTTCACGGCTTCTATGCGGATACCGCGCACTTCCACCTGGTCGCCGGCCTTGAAGTGCTTGCCGGGGGAGCGGAAGCGCTGCACCGAGCCGTCATCCATCTTCACCATGTAGGCGGGTTCGGCGAGGCCGCTGGCTTGCTGGACGGCGCTACCGCCGAAGTAACCCACCGCGGCACCGGCAATCGCGCCCGCCGGGCCGCCGATGGCCCCGAACATCAGTCCGGTCATGCCGCCGCCAGCCTTGCCGACGGTGGTGTCAGGAACTTCGGAGAGGACTTCTGCGGAGAAGGCGGGGGCAGAGGCGAGCAGGGCAAGGCACAGGGTGATACTGGGGGCTTTCATGTTGGTTCCCTTCGACTGTTATTTGGCAAAGGGTCCTCGTCACAATCCGTGCCAGAAGTGAAATCCTTTCAAATCAACAACATACGGTGTGTGATGTCATTTTGACCTCGGTTCGAATGACAGCGCGTGCTGTCATTCCGACATTTGTCAGTCTAGTTCGTCCCCGGAGGCGCGACAGCGCTGCGGAAAGTGGAATGTGGGAGTGAATTCATTCGCGAATAAATTCGCCCCCACAGGTGGGGCAAGGGCGTGATGGGTATCGCAAGCTCCGCGGAACGCCGCCCGACCCATCCTACAATCGCGCTACGGTCGGGCTTTTGTAGGAAGGGTAGAGGTACAAAACCCATCAGCACGAAGGTTGGACCGAGCCTCAGAGCTTGATCAGCACCGACTTCAGCTCGGTGTAGTGCTCGATGGCCGCCGCGCCCATTTCGCGGCCGACGCCGGAGAGCTTGTAGCCGCCGAAGGGCAGGGCCGGGTCGAGGGCGCTGTGGCAGTTGACCCACACCGAGCCGGACTTGATGCGCGGCACCATGCGGTGCACCGCCGCGAGGTCGTTGGACCAGATGCTGGCGCCCAGGCCATAGGGGTTGTCGTTGGCCAGGCGCACCACTTCGTCGAGGTCGTCGAAGGGCATGGCCACCAGTACCGGGCCGAAGATCTCTTCCTGCACCAGGCGGTGCTGCTGGTCGACGTCGACGATCACCGTCGGCTTGACGAAGTAGCCGGGGCCGAAGCCTTCGCCACCGCAGGCGATGGTGGCGCCCAGTTCGCGGCCAAGCTCGATGTAGCCGGTGACGCGGTCCTGCTGCTTGGCGGAGATCAGCGGGCCCATCTGCACGCTCGGGTCCAGGCCGTTGCCCAGCTTCATGCCGTTGGCGATGCCGGCGATGTCGGCGATCACATTGTCGAAGTGCTTGCGGTGCACATAGAGGCGCGAACCGGCGCAGCAGACCTGGCCCTGGTTGAAGAAGATCGCGGTGGCGGCGCCGGCGGCGGCTTCCTGCAGGTTGGCGTCGGGCAGGACGATGGTCGGCGACTTGCCGCCGAGTTCCAGGGTCACGCGGGTCATGTTGTCCATGGCCGCCTTGCCGATCTGCTTGCCGACTTCGGTGGAGCCGGTGAAGGTCAGCTTGTCGACGCCCGGATGGCGGGTGAGGGCGACGCCAGCGTTGAGGCCGGTGCCGGTGACCACGTTGAATACCCCGGCCGGGTAGCCGGCTTCCAGCACCAGTTCGGCCAGCTTGAGGGCGGTCAGCGGGGTTTCGTCGGCGGGCTTGAGTACCACGGTGCAGCCGGTGGCCAGTGCCGGGCCGAGTTTCCAGCAGGCCAGCAGCAGGGGAAAGTTCCAGGCGACGATGGCGCCCACCACGCCGACCGCCTCGCGGCGGATGTAGCCGTGGAACTGGTCATTGGGCATCAGCGGCAGGGACGGGTCGACGGTGGTGCCTTCGATCTTGGTGGCCCAGCCGGCCATGTAGCGGAGGAAGTCGATGGCCAGCTGCACGTCCATCACTTGGGCTACGGCGGCGCTCTTGCCGTTGTTCAGGCATTCCAGCTCGGCCAGTTCCTGGGCGTCGCGTTCCATCAGGTCGGCCAGGCGCCATAGCAGGTTCTGCCGATCGCGCGGGCGCATGCGGCTCCAGGGCGAATCGTCGAAGGCCCGGCGGGCGGCCTGCACGGCGCGGTCGACGTCCTCGAGGGCGGCCGAGGGCACCTCGCCGAGGACTTCGCCTGTGGCCGGGTTGCGGAAACTCATGGTGTTGCCGCTGGCGGCGTCCTGCCACTCTGCGTCGATCAGCATCTTCAGCTTGCGATTGAGGAAGGCCTGGGTCTGGGGGAGGATGGGCAGTTCGGCGAGCATGGGAGGGAGCCTCTTTTCATTGAAGTTGTGCCCGAGCTTTCGCAACCCCCATGCCAACGCTGAAAATTCGTCGTAAGCCAATGATTTAAAAGGTTTTTTAATGATTTGCCGGCTGCCCGGCGAAAATTCGTCTGTTGCAGTTTGAGACGGCCTGAGACGCACCTGGAACAGCGGGGCCACTTGCCTTAACGGCGTACTGTGCAGGGCAGTCTCAGGGTGGAACAGTCTGTCGCGAAATTAGACGCCAGGATCCCGGGCCAGCATCCCCGCCAAGTCCGATTTTTAAGGCTAAATGATTGTTGTAAAAGGATTTTTTGCGGAGTGGCACACATTATGTATTTGCCGTGACAACTGCACCCGCTCCGCCAAGGGGTGCACACCATAAGAACAACACCGTGGAGGTCTGACCTTGAACACGACTCGACTCCGGCAGCACGCGGGCACCTTGGCACTGGCCATGGCGTCCCTGATGTTCGCCCAGGCTCATGCTACGGAGGAGGGACCAGCCCTCCTCAAGTCCAAGTGCATGGGTTGCCACATTGCCGAGGGCAACGATTCCTACAGTCGCATCAGTCACCAGCGCAAGACGCCTGAAGGCTGGCTGATGAGCATCGCGCGCATGCAGGTGATGCACGGCCTTCAGATCAGCGACGACGACCGTCGTACCCTGGTCAAGTACCTGGCCGACAAGCAGGGCCTGGCGCCCAGCGAAACCGATGGCGTGCGCTACGCCATGGAACGTCGCCTGAACACCGTCGAGCAGTTCGACGACCAGCTCAGCCAGATGTGCGGCCGTTGCCACTCCGGTGCCCGTGTCGCCCTGCAGCGCCGTCCCGCCAAAGAGTGGGAACACCTGGTCAACTTCCACCTCGGCCAGTGGCCGTCTCTCGAATACCAGGCCCAGTCCCGCGACCGCGACTGGCTGGACCTCGCCCTGAAGGAAATGGTGCCGGAGCTGGCCAAGCGCTTCCCGCTGGAAGACCAGGCCTGGGTCGACTGGCAGAAGGCCAAGCCCCAGGCTGATGCCCTGCCGGGGCAGTGGAGCTTCAGCGGCCACATGCTCGCCAAGGGTGACGTGCGCGGCGTGATGACCGTGACCCTGGACGCCGGCGACACCTTCAAGGTCGAGGTGAAGGGCCAGTACGCCGACGGCACGCCGTTCAACGGCAGCGGCTCGGCCATCCTTTACAACGGCTACGAATGGCGCGGCAACCTGAAGGTCGGCGATACCACCATGCGCCAGGTCTTCGCCGCCCTGAACGGCGAGATGAAGGGCCGCATGTTCGAGGCCGAGCACGACGAGCGCGGTCTCGACTTCAGCGCCGCCAAAGATGGCAACGCCAAACTGCTGGCCGTGCAGCCCGCCTTCATCAAGGCCGGCAGCGAAACCGAACTGACCCTGGTGGGCAGCGGCTTGAAGGGTACCCCGGACCTTGGCGCTGGCGTCGAGGTGGTGAAGGTGCTGGAAGCCACTCCCGAACTGGTTCGCGTCAAGGTCAAGGCTGCCGCCGATGCGGCACCCGGCGTGCGCAGCGTCGCCCTGGGCGAACTCAAGGGTGTCGACCTGGCCGTGTACAAGGACATCGCCGAGGTGAAGGTGGTGCCCGAGTTCTCCATCGCCCGCATCGGCGACAACGGCGGCTCCACGCCCAAGGTGCAGGGCCGCTTCGAAGCGGAAGCCTGGGGCAAGGGTGCCGACGGCCAGCCGTACCGCATCGGCTACCTGCCGGCGAAGTGGTCGGTGGAGCCCTTCGACGAGCGCGCCAAGGAAGACGAGGACGTGAAGTTCGCAGGGCAGATGCAGAAGGATGGCGTCTTCATCCCCGGCGCCGCCGGCCCCAACCCGGATCGCAAGATGATGACCAACAACGCCGGCAACCTGAAGGTGATCGCTCAGCTGGAAGAGGGTGGCCAGAAGGGCGAAGGGCACCTGATCGTCACCGTGCAACGCTGGAACAACCCGCCGATCCCGTAAGCGGCATCGGCTCGGGCGGGGCTTCCCCGCCCGGATTCGCAACGACGATTGGGAACAATTCCGGGAGGTCGCCATGGGCGCAATCTTGAATCTGGTCGAGCGCAACCTGCACGAAGTGCGGGTGGATGCCGACCGCATGCTGTTCCATATCCCGAGCAGTTCGCTGTTCGCCGCCGATGAAGTCACCGGCGGCATCATCGACGCCCTGCGCCAGCAGAGCTGCTCGTCGGAGGACTTGGTGCAACGCCTGGGCGGACGTTTCGCCGGGCAGGACATCGATGAAACCCTGCGCGAGCTGATCGCGCTGGAAGTGGTCAGTGACGGCTCGCCGCTGACGCCGGAAATCGGCATCGCCAAGGTGGAGCGCACGGCGCTCAATACCGTGGTGCTGAACGTCAACACCGGCTGCAACCTGAGCTGCACCTACTGCTACAAGGAAGACCTGGACAAGCCTTCGGCCGGCAAGAAGATGGGCGCCGAAACCGCCGAAGCCTCGGTGGAAATGCTGCTGCGCGAGTCGCCCGACGAAGAGCGCTACAGCGTGGTGTTCTTCGGTGGCGAACCGCTGTCCAACCGGCCGCTGATCGAGCACATGGTGGATTACTGCGAGCGCCGCTTCGCGGAAGAAGGCAAGCAGGTGGAGTTCATCATGACCACCAACGCCACGCTGCTCACCGAAGAGATCATCGACTACCTCAACGCCCACCGTTTCGGGCTGTCGATCAGCATCGACGGGCCGAAGACGGTGCACGACCGCAACCGCATCACCGTGGGCGGGCAGGGCACCTATGACGTGGTGCGGCGCAAGGTGGACCTGCTGCTGTCGCGCTATCGCAGCCGGCCGGTGGGCGCGCGGGTGACCCTGACCCGCGGCATCACCGATGTCGAGACCATCTGGAACCACCTGTTCAACGAGCTGGGTTTTGCCGAAGTCGGCTTCGCGCCGGTCACCTCGGGCGACATGGCGGACTACAACCTGACCAGCGAAGAGCTGGTGGAAGTCTTCGCCAACATGAAGGCACTGGGTCGCCGCTACCTGGAGGCGGCGCTGGAGCACCGTAACATCGGCTTCTCCAACCTGCACCAGCTGATTACCGACATCCATGAAGGCCACAAGAAGGCGCTGCCCTGCGGCGCCGGCCTGAAGATGCTGGCGGTGGATCACAAGGGCGAGTTGAACCTCTGCCACCGCTTCACCGGTTCGAGCATGCCGACCTTCGGCAACGTGCACAGCGGGGTGAAGCAGGTTGAGCTCAACGATTTCCTCTCCCAGCGCCTGGACCGTTCCGGCACCGGCTGCGACAGCTGCCGCATCCGCAACCTGTGCTCCGGCGGCTGCTACCACGAAAGCTACGCCCGCTACGGCGACCCCACTCACCCGACCTATCACTACTGCGAGCTGATGCGCGACTGGGTGGACTTCGGCATCGAGGTCTACAGCCGCATCATGGCCGACAACCCGGCCTTCATCAGCAGCTACATCTCTCCGCGGAAGGCGCACTGACATGAAACATCTGAAGCCGCTCAACAACAAAGCGCAAATGCTCGAAAAAGCCGCAGCCGAAGATCGCATCGAGGAAGTCATGGCCATGAGTGCGGTGGCCGGATGCACCGCCACCACCGACCCGGGCTGGGAAGTGGACGCCTTCGGTGGCGTGACCTCCCTGTGCCAGCCGATGGAAGCCGACCTCTACGGCTGCTCAGACCCTTGCTGGTGGCCGGCCCAGGTGCCCGACATGATGAGTACCTACCCGGACTGGAACACCCAGGCAGTCAACTCCGCGGAGGACTGGCGAAACCTCGGCACCGTATTCCCGAAAGACAAATGACCGGCGACAAGAACAAGAGGGATAACCGCATGAAACTCAAAGCCATCGCCAGCCTGGCGACCGCCGTCGCCGGCTTCGCACTGGGCACCAGTGCCTGGGCCACTGATGCAGCCGGTCCGGCGCTGAAGGCCGGTCATGAATACATGATCGCCACCAACTACCCGAACAACCTGCACGTGGTCGATCTGGCCAGCGACAGCCTGTACAAGACCTGCCGCCTGCCCGATGCCTTCGGTCCCGGCACCGCGATGATGGCGCCGGACAACAAGACCGCCTACCTGCTGAACAACCACTTCGGCGACTTGTACGGCGTCGACCTGGACGACTGCAAGACGGTGTTCCACGCCAAACTGTCGCAAAAGCCTGGGGAGAAGGCGCGTTCGATGTTCTCCTTCGCCCTGAGCCCGGACGGCAAGGAGCTCTACACCACGGTCAACCCGACCCAGATGATGAGTGACCATTACGTGGTCAAGCAGCCGCGCCTGGAAGTGTTCCGCACCAGCGATGGCCTCGACGCCAAACCGGTACGCAGCTTCCCGATGCCGCGCCAGGTCTACCTGATGCGCGCCGCTGATGACGGCAGCCTGTTCGTCGCCGGGCCGGACATCTACAAGATGGACGTGCACACCGGCAAGTACGAGGTGGCAGTGCCCGGCCGCAACTGGCAGCGCCCGAACTACAGCGCGCCGGACGTGCTGTATTTCTGGCCGCACCAGACGCCGTACCACGAGTTCTCGATGCTCTATACCACCGCCAAGTTCAAGGATGAGAAGCAGGACCTGGCCACCGCCGACTACGTGTATGGCTACGTCAGCATCGACCTGAAGACCGGCAAGAGCACCGTCCAGGACTTCGCGCCGCTGACCGAGCTGTACTTCACCGGCCTGCGCTCGCCGAAGAACCCGAACCATATGTACGGCGTGCTCAACCGCTTGGCCAAGTACGACATCAAGGAGCAGAAGCTGATCAAGGCCGCCAACCTTGACCACTCCTACTACTGCGTCGCCTTCAACACCAAGGGCAGCAAGCTCTACCTGGCCGGCACCTTCAACGACATCGCGGTGTTCGACCCGGACAGCCTGGAGAAGGTGAAGAACATCAAGTTGCCGGGTGGTGACATGGCCATCACCACGACGCAGGTGTTCATCCGCTAAGAAAGGGGTTTGGTTGGTTTCTCTGTGGGGGCGACTTCAGTCGCTAAGGGCAGCGCAGCTGCCCCATCGACCTTGAGGGCAGGACTGCGTCCTGCTTAGCGAATGAATTCGCCCCCACAGAATGTCGACGGCCGGACCACTGGCCGCCAGGCAACCGAACCCATATCCGACCAATGGGTCACTAGACAGGAAAACTGTCTTTATTTACCTTGACGTTTACGTAAAGGTAAATAAACCAATTGCGTACCGGGCCTCTCCGCCGTAGTCGAGGCCAGTTGATCAGAGTCGATCCCAGTACAACGACAAGAAGGGACAGCCATGAATCACCAGAGCTACACCCGGGGGCGGCAGGACAAAGACCTGCTCGCCATGACCATAGGCGCGGCATTCGATGCCACGGTTGCCAGATTCCCCGAGCGCGAGGCGCTGGTAGTCAGGCATCAGGGCCTGCGCTACAGCTGGAAGGAACTGGCCGAAGCGGTGGACCGCCACGCCCGTGCATTGCTCGCCCTGGGCCTGGAGAGCGGCGACCGCCTCGGTATCTGGGCGCCCAACTGCGCCGAGTGGTGCATCACCCAGTTCGCCAGCGCCAAGATCGGCGCCATCCTGGTGAACATCAATCCGGCCTACCGCAGCAGCGAACTGGAATACGCCCTCAAGCAGTCCGGCTGCCGCTGGGTGATCTGCGCCGACGCCTTCAAGACCTCCGACTACCACGCCATGCTGCTGGGCCTGGTGCCTGAGCTGGCCGCTGCCGAGCCGGGCGCGCTGTCCTCGGAGAAGCTGCCGGAGCTGCGCGGCGTGGTCAGCCTGGCGGCCAATCCGCCGGCGGGCTTCCTGCCCTGGGCTGCCCTGCAGGAGAAAGCCGGGCAGGTGAGTGTCGAGGCCCTGACCGAACGCCAGGCCAGCCTGCAGTTCGACGACCCCATCAACATCCAGTACACCTCCGGCACCACCGGTTTCCCCAAGGGCGCCACCCTCAGCCACTACAACATCCTCAACAACGGCTACATGGTCGGCGAGAGCCTGGGTCTGACCGAGCAGGATCGCCTGGTGATCCCGGTGCCGCTGTATCACTGCTTCGGCATGGTGATGGGCAACCTCGGCTGCCTGACCCACGGCTCCACCATGATCTACCCGGGCGATGCCTTCGACCCGCTGACCACCTTGCGTGCCGTGTCCGAAGAGAAGGCCACCGCCCTCTACGGCGTGCCCACCATGTTCATCGCCGAGCTGGATCACCCGCAGCGTGACGAGTTCGACCTGTCCAGCCTGCGCACCGGCATCATGGCCGGCGCCACCTGCCCGATCGAAGTGATGCGTCGGGTGATCAACGAGATGCACATGAGCGAAGTGCAGATCGCCTACGGCATGACCGAGACCAGCCCGGTGTCCCTGCAGACCGGTCCGGACGACGAACTGGAACTGCGCGTGACCACCGTTGGCCGCACCCAGCCGCACCTGGAAAGCAAGATCGTCGACGCCGAGGGCCGGATCGTCCCGCGCGGCACCATCGGCGAACTCTGCACCCGTGGCTACAGCGTGATGCTGGGCTACTGGAACAACCCGCAGGCGACCGCCGACTCCATCGATCCGGGCCGCTGGATGCACACCGGCGACCTCGCCTCCATGGACGAGAACGGCTACGTCTGCATCGTCGGCCGCAGCAAGGACATGATCATTCGCGGCGGCGAGAACATTTACCCGCGCGAGCTGGAAGAGTTCTTCTTCACCCACCCGGCGGTGGCCGACGTGCAGGTGATCGGCATTCCCTGCAGCAAGTACGGCGAGGAGCTCGTCGCCTGGATCAAGTTCCACCCCGGCCACAGCGCCACCGAAGACGAGCTTCGTGCCTGGGCCAGGGAGCGCATCGCCCACTTCAAGGTGCCGCGCTTCTTCCGCTTCGTGGATGCCTTCCCGATGACGGTGACCGGCAAGATCCAGAAGTTCCGCATGCGCGAAATCAGCATCGAGGAACTGACCCCGCCGAAGGACGACAAGGTGGCGGCGATTCGGTAGGGCCGGCAGCCGGGGCGGAGCTCTTCGCTCTTTTGTGGGGGCGAATGAATTCGCCCCCACAGGGAAAGCCCCTACAATGCGCATTGCTGGAAATCAGTACCAAGGGAGCCCATGACAGGCACCTCCGCCGAGAAAGGCACCATCTCCATCCGCCTGGTCCACGAAGCCCTGCTGGAACTCCGCCAGCGGGGCTTCGACGATTCCGCGCTGCTCCGCCAGGCCGGCATTCCCGCCGAGCTGCTGGCCAAGCCCTATGGGCGCGTGTCGTCGCAGCTCTACGGGCAGCTCTGGCTGCTCATCGCGCGGACCATGGACGACGAGTTCTTCGGCATGAACCCGCGGCGGATGAAGTCCGGCAGCTTTGCCTACATGACCCGCGCGGCGGCGAAGGAGCCCACCGTGGGGGCGGCCCTGGACCTGTCCCTGCGCTTCCTCGAACTGGTCTTCGACGGCCTGTCGCCGCGCCTGGAGCGTCGGGGCGGTCTCGCTGAAATCACCCTCGATGAGCCGCAAGGGCAGCAATGCCGGGCCTTCAGCTACTTCACCCTGTGGCTGATGATCCACGGCCTGATGTGCTGGCTGGCCGGGCGGCGCATTCCCATCCTCGGCGTCGACCTGCGTTGCGCAGTGCCGGACTACATCGAGGACTACCGGGTGATGTTCAGCACCAATCTGCGCTTTTCCCGCCCACAGAGCCGCCTGCTGTTCAACGCCGACTGCCTGGAACTGCCGGTGCGGCGTACGCCGCGTGACCTCAAGCGTTTCCTTGCCGGCCTGCCGGCGAACATCCTGGTGCGCTACCGCGACCCGCAGAGCCTGGCGGCACGCATCCGCGCCTACCTGCGCAGCCTCCGGCCCGAGCGCTGGCCTGACGTGGAGGCGCTGTCCAGCCATTTCTACATGGCGCCGTCCACCCTGCGCCGCAAACTGTCCCTGGAAGGGCAGTCCTACCAGGGGCTGAAGGACCAGGTCCGGCGTGACCTGGCCATCGCCCGGCTGGACCATGGCGAAGTCAACTTCACCGAACTGGCCTTCGAACTGGGCTTTGCCGACACCAGCGCCTTCTACAAGGCTTTCAAGAAATGGACCGGCTCGACGCCGGGACAATACCGCGCACTCATCCATCCGGATTCAAGTTGATGCGCCTTCCCGCCGCTATATGGACGGGCGGCCGCTGCCTGCACCCAACTGCCGACACGAAACACACAGGACCCATTCCATGCCCCTCAACCGACTTTCCATCCAGTGGAAGATCACCCTGCTGGCCGGCCTCTGCCTGCTGGCCATCGTCGCCGTGCTGATCGGTATCTCGCTCTACCGCATGGGCGCCGGCACCGCGCTGGTCAAGGCGAACAGCGCGCAGATGCTGGAGACCTCGGCTCGCGAGCGCATGGAAGGGGAGGGCAAGGTGCAGGCGCTGACCATCCAGCGCTACTTCCTGTCGGCCTACCAGGACGGCCTCAACTTCTCCCGCCAGGTGCTGCAGGACAAGCGCCTGGCGCAGAAACTGCAACTGGACGGCCAGCTCCTGCGCGAGGACCTGAACCAGAAGGTGAAGGAGTCCCTGCAGGCCAACCCGCAGCTGCTCAGCTTCTACCTGGTGTTCGAGCCCGATGCCCTGGACGGCAGCGACGCGCTCTACGCCAATCGCACGGAACTCGGCAGCAACGAGGTGGGCCGTTTCTCCGCCTATTGGGCGCAGCGCGATGGCCAGCTCAGCTCCCTGGCACCCACCGAAGAGATGATCAGCGACACGACGCCGATGCTTGACGGCAGCCCCTTCAACAACTGGTTCAACTGCCCGAAACAGACGCTCAAGCCCTGTCTGCTGAACCCGTACTTCGACGAAGCCTCCGGCCAGAAGACCCTCATCACCACGCTGGCCTTCCCGGTGATCGAGGACGGCAGGATGCTGGCGGTGGTGGGCATGGATATCAGCCTGAGCAACCTGCAACAGCTGGCCAGCGCTGGCAGCCAGGGCCTGTATGGCGGCCAGGGCTCCATCAGCATCCTCAGCCCGGCGGGCCTGCTCGCCGGTCATAGCGCGGACGCCGGCCAGCTTGGCCGGGGCCTGGCCCAGGTCTACCCGAACGAAGCGTCCGCGCTCCTCGGCCTGCAACGCGAAGGCAAGGCCCACGAGCAACAGGCCAATGACCACCTGCAGGTGCTCGCGCCGCTGCAGCCGATCCCGGAATCCAAACCCTGGGCCGTGCTGCTCGACGTGCCCATGCAGACCCTGCTGGCGCCGGCCCTTGAACTGCAACAGGAGCTGGACGCGCGCAACGCCCAGGGCACCTGGCTGGAGCTGCTGTTCGGCGTTGCCGCCGCGGTTGTCGGCCTGCTGCTAGTGTGGCTCACCGCCCGCGGCGTGACCCGGCCGATCCTCGGGGTGGCCGGCATGCTCAAGGACATCGCCAGCGGCGAAGGCGACCTGACCCGCCGCCTGGACTACGCCCGCCAGGACGAACTGGGCG
>NZ_JBHZGM010000023.1:0-97584 GCF_043392685.1 Metapseudomonas phytobenefica
TGCCTTCCGCTAGCACTTCCCCTTGCCGGGCGTGCAGAGGACTTCCACCTCCAAGTCGTCCAGTTCACCACCACAGTGAACCGAACAGCGCCAGTCACGGCGCTACGCGCCATGCCTGGCGCACCCAGAAAGAAATAGCCCGCCATTCGGCGGGCTATTTTTCATCTGCCTCAGCGTCGGCTGGGCAACGCGGCAATCACATCCTCCGCCTGCAGGCCTTTGTCCCGCTGGATGACCGAGAACTCCACGCGCTGTCCTTCGATCAGCACGCGGTGGCCTTCCCCGCGTATGGCGCGGAAATGCACGAAGATGTCATCCCCGGAGTCGCGGGAAATGAATCCGAAGCCCTTGGATGTGTTGAACCACTTCACCGTGCCGGTTTCGCGGTTGGACATGTCCTGGGGCAGCGGCGGCGCCTGGGTCACCTTGCGCAGGTTGATGGCCAGGTGCAGGGCAACGGCGAGGATCACGCTCAGGAGGCTGGCGAGTACGGCCGGCTGCGCACCGATTTCGGGCATTGGCGCCAGGAGGATCAGCGTTTGCAGGATCACGGCCAGGACCAGCAGGGCGGAGACGAGGGTCTGCAGCTGGTTGCGCAATCCCTTGGCCCAGGCTGGAACCACTGGTGCCAGTAGCAGGTTGAGCAGGCCGAAGAATGCCAGGTAAAGGGCATCGGGTTGTTGCAGGTAGGGGGGGGCGTCAGCGCGCAGGCTCGGAATGAAGGACAGTAATAATGCGGCAGCGCCCGTCAGCAGATGGACGATTTTCAACATGTTCAATGGATTCACCTTGGAAACGGAATCTCAGACGGAAAGAGCCGGTACATGCGGGATGAAAAGAGCATGGAGCCGGCCTATGCCGCAGGTCAGGGGATCGACTTGCGGCACCGGCTGTATTTAACAGCAAAGGTCAGGGCTACTCAAATCAAGCGGTTAGCGCTGCTTCCGGGGCTGCGGGATGCACCCGGTTGCGACCGTTGTGCTTGGCCTGGTAGAGGGCGTCGTCGGCCCGGGTGATGAGACTTTCGAGGGTGTCGCCGGGTTCCGCGAGGGCGAGGCCGAAGCTTGCGGTGATGGTGTCGAGCACCTGGTCCGTGCGGCGGACCTTCACACGCAGTGCCTGCATTTTATTGCGCAGTTGCTCGGCGAAGGCGCGGGCCGCGCCCAGGCTCTGGCAGTCACGCAACAGCACGCAGAATTCTTCCCCGCCGTAGCGACCCGCCATGCCGCGAGGCGGCAGCAGTTCCCGCAACAGTTGGCCGACGTGCTGGAGGACGCGGTCTCCGAGCGGATGGCCGAACTGGTCGTTGAACTGTTTGAAGTGGTCGATATCCAGCATTACCAGCGCCAGGCCTTCCTGGTTGTTCTTCAGGGATTGCTCCAGCAGGCGGGTGAAGGCCTGGCGGTTGAATACCTGGGTCAGGCCATCCAGCGTGGCGGCCAGCTGCGCGCGTTCCAGCTGGTTGCGCAGGTGCTGGATTTCGGTCTGGGCAGCCGTCAGGCGATAGAGAAACTGCTCCTGCTGCTCCTGCATCAGCTGGGTGCTTTCCTGCAGGTGGTTCAGCACGCTGGGAAGGTCGTCGATGATGGGCTCATGGAGGGCCGCCAGGCCGGCCGTCAGGCTGTTCTGGTACGCTTGGCTGCCGCTGACGCTTCGGCTGACATCGCTCTCGATGTCATCCACCAGGTCGATGACCTGCTGCTGCCCCTGGCGCGCTTCCTCGAGCTCACCACGGATGATGTACTCGCGAAACAGCTTGAGGGCGGATTCCGGGGGGAAGACGTCGAAGTCGTTGGTGATCTTGTCCAGGCGGCGATTGAGATCCGGTTCCACGCCCTTGCTGTAGGTGTACCAGAGGGCGTAATGCACCGGGTTCGGCGGAATGGAATGACGCACCATGTGAGGAACGGCCTGCTTGAGCAGGTCGGCGGCCTCACGGGTTTCTTCGGGGAAAAGCTCAAGCAGCGACGGATGTTTCGAAGGCTGGCTCATGCACTTCACTGTGGCGAGATGTCGAATGGCCAGAGCATAGATCAGGCGGGCTGTGGCGCATATAGCGAAAGGCCCGGTTTCCCGGGCCTTTTGAAAAGCCTGAAGGTCAGGCGGCGAGCAGGCTGCGGAGCATCCACGCGGTTTTTTCGTGGACTTGCATGCGCTGGGTCAGCAAGTCGGCAGTGGGCTCGTCGCTGACCTTGTCCAGCAGCGGGAAAATGCCACGGGCAGTGCGGACTACCGCCTCCTGGCCCTGCACCAGTTGCCTGATCATGTCTTCGGCGGCCGGAACGCCTTCTTCTTCCTTGATGGACGACAGGCGGGCGTAAGCGGCGTAGGTGCCGGGGGCGTTGAAGCCCAGGGCGCGGATACGCTCGGCAATGGAATCCACTGCCAGGGCGAGTTCGTTGTACTGGCCTTCGAACATCAGGTGCAGGGTGTTGAACATCGGCCCGGTGACGTTCCAGTGGAAATTGTGGGTCTTGAGATAGAGGGTGTAGGTGTCGGCCAGCAGGCGGGACAGGCCCTCTGCGATGGCTGCGCGATCCTGTTCGGCGATTCCGATGTTGATTTCCATACCTGTTCTCCTCTCGGTAGCTTGTGGCCCGGACCGGGCCCGTGATGGGGGAAAGCCTAACACGGCCCGGGTACCTGGCAGCCTTGTCTTCTATCAATGAATGCGATGCTTAGAAGTCATTGGCTGTGGCTGGTTTCATTTCTTGTTCAGCAACTTGCCCGGCAGCCGCGGGTGGCTGGCGGGCGGCACACGCAGCAAATGATCGAGGAAGCGGGCGGCGGTGCCGACCATGACGCGTGGCCGGCCGGCACGCCCTTGATGATCGCCCGCGTCGCCTGTTGTGCCGAGGTGCGCGAGAGCTTGCGCTCGCATCTCCACTCCTTCCTTGTGTGTCGCGTGTCCGTCCGTCGGGCGAGTGCAGGCGAGCTTGGACACTGCCCTGTGGCCCGGCAAGCGAACCCGCTCCCGGTCGGCGGGCTGGGCTAGGCGGGGAGGGCGGCTGCGCGGTGACAATTTACGCTATATAATCCCGCTCTTTGCCGCGAACCCCGGCCCGTCCGGCAGGGGGTTGCACCTCCGCCGGATGCTCCGCAGCCCCTGGGCGGGCGGACGAATTCACGACTCAAGAGAAGCGAAACACGACCATGATGCGCAGCCACTATTGCGGCCAACTGAACGAGAGCCTGGACGGCCAGGAAGTCACCCTCTGCGGTTGGGTACACCGCCGCCGCGACCACGGCGGGGTCATTTTCCTCGACATCCGTGACCGCGAAGGCCTGGCTCAGGTGGTGTTCGACCCGGACCGCGAAGAAACCTTCGCCCGCGCCGACCGCGTCCGCAGCGAGTACGTGGTCAAGATCACCGGTAAGGTCCGCATGCGTCCGGAAGGCGCGCGCAACGCGAACATGGCTTCCGGCGCCATCGAAGTGCTCGGTTACGAGCTGGAAGTCCTGAACCAGGCCGAAACCCCGCCGTTCCCCCTGGACGAATACTCCGACGTGGGCGAAGAAACCCGCCTGCGCTACCGTTTCATTGATCTGCGCCGTCCGGAAATGGCCGCCAAGCTGAAGCTGCGCGCACGCATCACCAGCAGCATCCGCCGCTACCTGGACGAAAACGGCTTCCTCGACGTGGAGACCCCGATCCTGGGGCGCCCGACGCCGGAAGGCGCTCGCGACTACCTGGTGCCGAGCCGTACCTACCCGGGCCACTTCTTCGCCCTGCCGCAGTCGCCCCAGCTGTTCAAGCAGCTGTTGATGGTGGCCGGCTTCGACCGTTACTACCAGATCGCCAAGTGCTTCCGCGACGAAGACCTGCGTGCCGACCGCCAGCCGGAATTCACCCAGATCGACATCGAGACCAGTTTCCTGGACGAACACGACATCATCGAAATCACCGAGAAGATGGTGCGTCAGCTGTTCAAGGAAGTGCTGGACGTCGAATTCGACGAGTTCCCGCACATGTCTTTCGAAGAAGCCATGCGCCGCTACGGCTCCGACAAGCCCGACCTGCGCATTCCGCTGGAACTGGTTGACGTTGCCGATCAGCTGAAAGAGGTTGAATTCAAGGTCTTCTCCGGTCCTGCCAACGATCCGAAAGGCCGCGTCGCCGCCCTGCGTGTACCGGGCGCCGCTTCCATGCCGCGCAGCCAGATCGACGATTACACCAAGTTCGTCGGCATCTACGGCGCCAAGGGCCTGGCCTACATCAAGGTCAACGAGCGCGCCAAGGGCGTCGAAGGCCTGCAGTCGCCGATCGTCAAGTTCATCCCCGAAGAGAACCTCAATGTAATCCTCGATCGCGTGGGCGCGGTCGATGGCGACATCGTGTTCTTCGGCGCCGACAAGGCCAAGATTGTCTGCGATGCCCTGGGTGCGCTGCGTATCAAGGTCGGCCATGATCTCAAGCTGCTCACCAAGGAGTGGGCGCCGATGTGGGTCGTGGACTTCCCGATGTTCGAAGAGAACGACGACGGCAGCCTGACTTCGCTGCACCACCCGTTCACCTCGCCCAGCTGCACTCCGCAGGAGCTGGAGGCCAACCCGGCCGCAGCCCTGTCCCGTGCCTACGACATGGTGCTCAACGGTACCGAGCTGGGTGGTGGTTCCATCCGTATCCACGACAAGGCGATGCAGCAGGCGGTGTTCCGCGTGCTGGGCATCGACGACGCGGAGCAGGAAGAGAAGTTCGGCTTCCTCCTCGATGCGCTGAAGTACGGCGCACCACCGCACGGTGGCCTGGCCTTCGGCCTGGACCGCCTGGTGATGCTGATGACCGGCGCTTCATCGATCCGCGAAGTCATCGCTTTCCCGAAAACCCAGAGCGCCGGCGACGTCATGACCCAGGCGCCGGGTACCGTGGATGCCAAGGCCCTGCGCGAGCTGAACATCCGCCTGCGCGAACAGGCCAAGGCCGAATAAGTAGAACCAACCCGAGACGGCGCCTGAAGGCGTCGTCCATTCAGAAAGTACGGAGTGAGTTATGGCTGGTCATTCCAAGTGGGCCAACATCAAGCACCGCAAAGAACGTCAGGACGCCAAACGCGGCAAGATCTTCACCAAGCTCATCCGTGAGCTGACCGTCGCTGCCAAGCACGGTGGCCCGAGCCCGGCGGACAACCCGCGCCTGCGTCTGGCCGTCGACAAGGCCCTGACCGCGAACATGACCCGCGACACCATCGATCGCGCGATCGCCCGCGGTGCCGGCTCCAACGACGCCGACAACATGGTCGAGCTGAGCTACGAGGGTTACGCACCGAGCGGCGTGGCCATCATCGTCGAAGCCATGACCGACAACCGCAACCGCACCGCGGCCGAAGTGCGCCACGCCTTCAGCAAGTGCGGCGGCAACCTGGGCACCGACGGATCGGTGGCCTACATGTTCGACCGCAAGGGCCAGATCAGCTACGCCCCGGGCGTCGACGAAGAAGCCCTGATGGAAGCGGCCCTGGAAGCCGGTGCCGATGACGTCGTGGCTGAAGAAGACGGTTCTGTCGAGGTCTACACCACCTTCGCCGACTTCCTCTCGGTGAACGAGGCCCTGACCGCTGCCGGCTTCAAGGGCGACGAGGCCGAAGTGGCGATGATCCCGTCGATCACCGCTCCCATCACCGATCTGGAAACCGCGCAGAAGGTGATGAAACTGATCGACATGCTGGAAGACCTGGACGATGTCCAGAACGTCTACCACAACGCTGAAATTCCTGACGAGATCATGGAGCAGCTCGGCTGAGTGCTGGCGTGATCCAGAAGCCGGAAGTCGCCCCGAGCGCTTCCGGCTTTTTTGTTGGCGGGCGGCTCCGTATACTCGCGGCTGGATAAATAGACAGTGTGCCGGCTTCGTCCCGGCCTGTGGAGTTGGCGGCTGCATGACCCTGATTCTTGGTATCGACCCCGGTTCGCGCATCACCGGCTATGGCGTGGTTCGTGACACCGGGCGAGGCTGCGAGTACGTCGCCTCGGGCTGCATCCGTACCGGCTCCGGTGCATTGCACGAGCGCCTGCAGATCGTCTTTCGCGGTGTCAGTGAAGTCATTCGCTCCTACGGGCCGGTGACCATGGGCATCGAACAGGTATTCATGGCGCGCAATGCCGATTCCGCCCTCAAGCTAGGGCAGGCCCGTGGCGCCGCCATCGTCGCGGCGGCCGAAGCGGGTCTCGAGATCGCCGAATACACCGCCAGCCAGGTCAAGCAGGCCATCGCCGGTACCGGCGGTGCCGACAAGCAGCAGGTGCAGATGATGGTGATGCACCTGCTCAAGCTGGTGCAGAAGCCGCAGATCGACGCCTCGGACGCCCTGGCCATCGCCCTGTGCCATGCGCACCACCGGCAGAGCCTGATTCCCCATGGACTGACCAGTGCCAAACGGCGCGGTGGCCGTCTCCGTTTGTAATCAATTCATAGGACGCTATTCGTGATTGGACGCCTGCGCGGCAACCTGGCGGAAAAGCAACCGCCTCACCTGATTCTCGACGTCAACGGTGTTGGCTACGAGCTGGAAGTGCCCATGACAACCCTCTATCGCCTGCCTTCGGTGGGGGAGTCGGTGACTCTGCACACCCATCTGGTGGTGCGCGAGGATGCTCATCTGCTCTATGGCTTCTTCGAGAAGCGCGAGCGTGAGCTGTTCCGGGAGCTGATCCGCCTGAACGGCGTGGGGCCGAAGCTGGCCCTGGCGCTGATGTCTGGCCTGGAAGTGGATGAGCTGGTGCGCTGCGTGCAGGCCCAGGACACGTCTACCCTGGTGAAGATTCCGGGTGTGGGCAAGAAGACTGCCGAGCGCCTGCTGGTGGAGCTCAAGGACCGCTTCAAGGCCTGGGAGAGCATGCCGACCATCGCCACCCTGGTGGTCGAACCCCGGGTTGGCGTGGCAGTCTCCAGCGCGGAGAATGACGCCCTGGCCGCGCTGATTGCCCTCGGCTTCAAACCCCAGGAAGCCAGCCGCGCGGTTTCCGCCATCAAGGAAGACGGGTTGTCCAGTGAAGAAATGATCCGCCGCGCCCTGAAAGGAATGGTGTAAGTCCGCATGATCGAAGCCGACCGCCTCATCACCGCCAGCAGCCGCGACCGCGACGAGCAGCTGGACCGCGCCATCCGTCCGCTGCGGCTGGCCGACTACATCGGCCAGCCGGTGGTGCGCGAGCAGATGGAGTTGTTCATCCAGGCTGCCAAGGGGCGCAGCGAGGCCCTCGACCATACCCTGATCTTCGGCCCGCCCGGCCTCGGCAAGACGACCCTGGCCAATATCATCGCCAGCGAGATGGGCGTGTCCATCAAGAGCACCTCCGGCCCGGTGCTGGAGCGGCCTGGCGATCTCGCGGCGCTGCTGACCAACCTGGAAGCCGGCGACGTGCTTTTCGTCGACGAGATCCATCGCCTCTCGCCTATCGTCGAAGAGGTGCTCTACCCGGCGATGGAAGACTTCCAGCTCGACATCATGATCGGTGAGGGGCCGGCGGCGCGTTCGATCAAGCTGGACCTGCCGCCCTTTACCCTGGTGGGCGCCACCACCCGGGCCGGCATGCTGACCAACCCGCTGCGCGACCGCTTCGGTATCGTCCAGCGCCTGGAGTTCTACAGCACCCAGGACCTGGCGACCATCGTCGCCCGATCCGCCGGCATCCTCGGTTTGCACATCGAGGCCGAGGGCGCCTTCGAGATCGCGCGGCGGGCCCGTGGTACGCCGCGTATCGCCAACCGCCTGCTGCGCAGGGTGCGGGACTTCGCCGAGGTCCGTGGCGAGGGGCAGATCACCCGCATCATCGCCGACAAGGCGCTGAACCTGCTGGACGTCGACGAACGTGGCTTCGACCACCAGGACCGGCGTCTACTGCTGACGATGATCGACAAGTTCGATGGCGGTCCGGTGGGGGTCGACAACCTGGCGGCGGCGATCAGCGAAGAGCGTCACACGATCGAAGATGTTCTCGAACCCTACCTGATCCAGCAGGGTTACATCATGCGGACCCCGCGGGGCAGGGTGGTCACCCGCCATGCCTACTTGCACTTCGGGCTGAACCTGCCCAAGCGCATGGCGGACAATCCGACCGCTGATCTGTTCGGTTCGGGTGACGATTAGAGACTTTTGTGGTCGAAGCGCTCGGCAGGGACGCTGCCATGAAAAACAGTTGCCTCGCCGGATTGGCAACCTTAGGAGTTAGCACTAGAGTATGCGCGCGCAAAATGGAACCCAGCCGTTCCAGCATCGCTGTCGTGTCTATTACGAGGACACCGATGCAGGCGGAATCGTCTACTACGTCAATTACCTCAAGTTCATGGAGCGGGCTCGAACCGAGCGCCTGCGCAGTCTGGGCTTTGCCCAGTCCGAGCTGGCCGGGGAGAACCTGCTGTTCGTCGTGCATTCGGCCGAAGCGCGCTACATGGCGCCTGCGAAGCTGGACGACGAGCTGAACGTCAGTGCCGAGGTAGTGGAGTTGAACCGTGCGAGCTTGCGTTTTCGTCAACAGGTCAGGCGCGCCTCCGATGATGCATTGCTATGTGAAGGGCAATTCCTGATTGCCTGTGTACGTGCCGACAGTTTGAAACCCCGGGCGATTCCCGAAGCGCTGCGTGAAGCCTTCGTCGCCGACCCGGGTCTATTCCCAGCAGGAGATTAAGCGTGGAAGCCAACGTCGTCGACCATACCTCCATGTGGAGCCTGATCAGCAACGCCAGTATCGTGGTGCAACTGGTCATGCTGACCCTGGTGGCCGCATCGGTCACCTCGTGGATCATGATTTTCCAGCGCAGCAACATGCTACGCGCCGCCAAGAAGTCCCTGGAGACCTTCGAAGAGCGTTTCTGGTCCGGCATCGACCTGTCCAAGCTGTACCGTCAGGCGGGCAGCAACCCGGACCCGGACTGCGGTGTGGAGCAGATCTTCCGTGCCGGCTTCAAGGAATTCTCCCGTCTGCGCCAGCAGGCCGGTGTCGACCCGGACGCGGTGATGGAAGGCGTTGCCCGTGCCATGCGCGTGGCCATTTCCCGTGAGGAAGAAAAGCTCGAACAGAGCCTGCCGTTCCTTGCCACCGTCGGTTCCACCAGTCCGTACATCGGCCTGTTCGGTACCGTGTGGGGCATCATGAACTCCTTCCGCGGCCTGGCCCAGGTGCAGCAGGCGACCCTGGCCACCGTGGCCCCCGGCATCGCCGAGGCCCTGATCGCCACCGCGATCGGCCTGTTCGCTGCGATCCCGGCCGTTATCGCCTACAACCGCTTCGCCGCTCGTGGTGAAACCCTTGTCGGCCGCTACTACACCTTCGCCGACGAGTTCCAGGCCATCCTGCACCGCAAGGTGCATACCAGCGACGAGTAAGCCGCCGGAACCCTGAGAGGAAAGGTTTCAAGCCATGGCCAGAATCCGCCACAAACGCAAACCGGTCGCCGAGATGAACGTCGTGCCTTACATCGACGTCATGCTCGTGTTGCTGGTGATCTTCATGGTCACCGCGCCCATGCTCAACCAGGGCGTCAAGGTCGACCTGCCGAAGGTCTCCAGCGAGGCCTTGCCGCAGGACAACAATGCCCGCGTCCTGACCATCTCTATCAAGGCCGACAAGTCCTACTACTGGAACATGGGCGAAGAGGTGCAGACCGATCAGACCCGTCAGAGCGAGACCTCGGTTTCCCTCGACCAGCTGGTCCAGGCGGCCTCCGGCATCATGGCCGAGAACAGTCGCCAGGGTAAGACCGTGCAGGTCTTCGTCCGTGGCGACAAAACGGTCGACTACGGCGCCGTGATGGCGGTGATGGGCGGCCTGCAGAAGGCCGGCGTGGCCAACGTCGGGCTGATCACCGAGGCGCCCTGATGCATCAGCAGAGCGAACGCTCCTCCTCGGAAAGCTACTTCTGGCCAACCATCTGGGCCGTGTCCCTGCACGCCCTGGTGTTCGGCATGCTGTTCGTCAGCTTCGCCTTCACCCCGGAACTGCCGTCTTCCCGGCCGATCGTGCAGGCTACCCTGTACCAGCTCAAGTCCCAGAGCCAGGCTACCACCCAGACCAACCAGAAGATCGCCGGCGAGAAGAAGCAGACCACTGCTCCTCAGTATGAGACCGAGCAGCTGGAGCAGAAGAAGGCCGAGGAACAGAAGGTGGCCGCGGCCAAGGCAGCGGAACAAAAGAAAGCTGAGGAAGCTCGAAAGGCCGACGAGGCGGCGAAGAAGGCCCAGGAAGCCAAGCAGGTAGCAGAAGCCAAGAAGGCCGAAGAGAAGAAGCAGGCCGATATCGCCAAGAAGAAAGCCGAAGAGCTGGCCAAGCAGAAGGCGGCCGAAGAGGCGAAGAAGAAAGCCGCAGAAGAGGCCAGGAAAAAGGCCGCGGAAGAGGCGAAGAAGAAGGCGGTAGCCGAAGCAGCGAAGAAAAAGGCCGCAGAAGACGCCAAGAAGAAGGCTGCTGCTGATGCTGCGAAGAAGAAAGCGGCAGACGAAGCCAAGCGCAAGGCTGCCGAGGACAAGAAAGCCGCGGCCCTGGCCGAGCTGCTGTCCGAGGATGTGGGGCACCAGCAGGCCCTGGCCGACGAGGTCGGTGACCAGGTCGCCGGTAGCCTCGATGACCTGATCATCAAGCTGGTCAGCGAACAGTGGCGCCGGCCGCCATCGGCACGTAACGGCATGAGCGTAGAGGTACTGATCGAGATGCTGCCCGACGGCACCATCACCAACGCCAGTGTCACCCGCTCCAGCGGCGATGCGCCCTTCGACAGCTCGGCCGTGAGTGCGGTCCGCAGCGTTGGTCGCATCCCCGAAATGCAACAACTGGACCGCGCTACCTTTGACCGGATGTACAGGCAGCGCCGCACCATCTTCAAACCGGAGGATTTAGGTCTGTGAAAACCCTGATTCGTATCGTCCTGATCGGAGTGGCCATGTTGGTCGGCTCTGTCCAGGCCGCCGACCCGCTGGTGATCACCAGCGGTACCGACCGGGCGACCCCGATCGCCGTGGTGCCCTTTGGCTGGCAGGGCGGCACCGTGCTGCCCACCGACATTTCCGAAGTGGTCGGAAACGACCTGCGCAACTCCGGTTACTTCGAGCCAATTCCGCGCCAGAACATGATCAGCCTGCCGACCCAGGCCAGCGAAGTGATCTACCGCGACTGGAAGGCCCTGGGCGCCCAGTACGTCCTGGTGGGCAGCGTCGTTCCGGCCGGTGGCCGCCTGCAGGTGCAGTTCGCCCTGTTCAACGTCACCACCGAGCAGCAGGTCATGGCTGGCAATGTCAGCGGCTCCACCGACCAGCTGCGTGACATGGCGCACTATATCGCCGACCAGTCGTTCGAGAAACTCACCGGTATCAAGGGTGCGTTCTCCACCCGCATGCTCTACGTGACCGCAGAGCGCTTCTCGGTGAACAACACCCGCTATACCCTGCAGCGTTCCGACTATGATGGCCAGCGCGCCGTGACCCTGCTGCAATCCCGCGAGCCGATCCTGTCGCCGCGCTACGCGCCGGATGGCCGTCGTATCGCCTATGTGTCCTTCGAGCAGAAGCGTCCGCGCATCTTCATCCAGCACATCGACACCGGCCGCCGCGAGCAGATCACCAACTTCGAAGGCCTGAACGGCGCTCCGGCCTGGTCGCCGGAGGGCAATCGCCTGGCGTTCGTGCTGTCCCGCGATGGCAACCCGGAGATCTACGTGATGGACCTGGGCAGCCGCCAGATGCGTCGCGTCACCAACAACATGGCGATCGACACCGAGCCCTTCTGGGGCGCCGATGGCCAGACCATCTATTTCACCTCGGATCGTGCCGGCAAGCCGCAGATCTACAAGGTCAACATCAACGGTGGCGAGCCGCAGCGCGTGACCTTCGTGGGCAACTACAACGCCAACCCGAAACTCTCGGCTGACGAGAAGATGCTGGTGATGATTCACCGTCAGGACGGCTTCACCAACTTCAAGGTGGCAGCCCAGGATCTGACCCGCTCGGGCAGCGCTCCGCGCATCCTTTCCGGCACCTCTCTGGACGACTCTCCCACTGTTGCGCCTAATGGCACCATGCTAATCTACGCAACTCGCCAGCAGGGGGGCGGCGTGCTGATGCTCGTGTCTACAAACGGGCGTGTACGAGTCCCGATTCCCACAGTTCAGGGCGACATTCGCGAACCGTCCTGGTCGCCGTACCTGAACTGAAGCGGTCCTTAAAAAATACCTTTGCCAAACACACCTGGGGTTCATTAGGAGTTACATGATGGAAATGCTGAAATTCGGCAAATTTGCTGCTCTCGCTCTGGCCATGGCCGTAGCCGTTGGTTGCTCGTCCAAAGGCGGCGAAGGCACTGGCGAAGGCGCCGTTGACCCGAACGCTGGCTACAACGCCGGTGCTAGCGGTGTAGATGGCAGCATGAGCGAAGAAGCCGCTCTGCGCGCTATCACCACCTTCTACTTCGAGTACGACAGCTCCGACCTGAAGCCGGAAGCCATGCGCGCTCTGGACGTACACGCCAAGGACCTGAAGGCCAACGGCAACCGCGTTGTCCTGGAAGGCCACACCGACGAGCGTGGTACCCGTGAGTACAACATGGCTCTGGGCGAGCGTCGTGCCAAGGCCGTTCAGCGCTACCTGGTTCTGCAAGGCGTTTCCCCGGCTCAGCTGGAACTGGTTTCCTACGGCGAAGAGCGTCCGGTTGCCACTGGCAACGACGAGCAGTCCTGGGCGCAAAACCGCCGCGTAGAGCTGCGTAAGTAATTCGCTATGCGCAAGTCCAGTCGTGCTCTGACTTTCCTGGCCCTCTCCGGTCTGCCGTTCGCGGCGCTGGCTGAGGTTCCCGTGGTGGACAACAACGCCGGCTACGGCGGCAGTTATCCACCGGCCGGTTACGGTACGACTGGCGCTGCCTACGCCGGGACAGGGGCCCCCGCGGCCCCTATCTCTGCGCAGGGCGAGCTGTTCATGCAGCTCCAGCAGATGCAGGAAGAGATCACTCGCCTGCGTGGCATGCTCGAGGAGCAACAGTACGAAATCCAGCGCCTGAAGCAGGAAAGCCTGGAGCGTTACCAGGACCTCGATCGCCGCCTTTCCGGTGGTGCCGCCGCTGGCGCACCGGTAGCTCCGAATTCCCCTGCCGCTGGTGCTCCTGCTGCCAACGGCGCCCCCGCCGCTCCTGCGCAGCAAGCGGCTGCCAGCAGCGAGCCGGGTGATCCCGCGAAGGAAAAGCTCTACTACGACGCTGCCTTCGACCTGATCAAGCAGAAGGACTTCGACAAGGCCAGCCAGGCCTTCAACGCCTTCCTGCGCAAGTACCCCAACAGCCAGTACGCCGGTAATGCGCAGTACTGGCTGGGCGAAGTGAACCTCGCCAAAGGCGACCTGCAAGGTGCCGGCCAGGCTTTCGCCCGGGTCAGCCAGGCCTATCCGCAGCACCCGAAGGTGCCGGATTCCCTGTACAAGCTGGCGGATGTCGAGCAGCGCCTGGGCAATACCGCCAAGGCCAAGACCATCCTCCAGCAGGTCATCAGCCAGTTCCCGGGCAGCTCGGCCGCCCAACTGGCCCAGCGCGACCTGCAGCGCCTGCCCTGATCCCGAGCCTCCGGTTCACGAAAACCCGCGCCAGTCGCGGGTTTTTTCGTTAGAATCGCCCACCTCCAATCTTCAATCCCGCAACGGAGGCGGATGGCCTGTTTCGCCGTCACGCCCGTGGCTGATATGCATCAAACCCTGCGAATTACCGAGATTTTCTACTCGTTGCAGGGGGAAACACGTACCGCCGGCTTGCCGACGGTCTTCGTGCGCCTGACCGGCTGCCCCCTGCGTTGTCAGTACTGCGACACCGCCTATGCCTTCAGTGGCGGTGAGATCATGGCGCTCGACGCCATCCTCGAACGCGTCGCTGCCTACAAACCCCGCTATGTCTGCGTCACCGGTGGTGAGCCGCTGGCCCAGCCCAATTGCATCCCGCTGCTGCAGCGCCTGTGCGACGCCGGCTACGAGGTATCCATCGAGACCAGCGGTGCCCTCGACGTTTCTGCCGTGGATCCGCGGGTGAGCAAGGTGGTCGACCTCAAGACCCCGGGCTCCGCCGAAGTCGGCCGCAACCGCTACGAGAACATTGCCCACCTGACGGCCAACGATCAGGTGAAGTTCGTCATCTGCTCCCGCCAGGACTATGACTGGGCCGTGTCCAAGCTGATCGAGTACCGCCTGGAGCAGCGAGCCGGCGAGGTGTTGTTCTCGCCCAGCCACAAGGAAGTCAGCGCCCGCGACCTGGCAGACTGGATCGTGGCCGACAACCTGCCCGTGCGCCTGCAACTGCAGCTGCACAAGATCCTCTGGAACGACGAGCCGGGTCACTGATCCGGCACGATCTTCACCTTGCCTGCCCGTGCATGGCATGCGCGGCAGGCTGATTTCGAGGGATATCCCATGAGCGAGAAGAAAGCGGTCATCCTGTTGTCCGGTGGCCTGGACTCGGCCACCGTGGTCGCCCTGGCCCGTGCCGAGGGCTACGCCTGCTACACCATGAGTTTCGATTACGGCCAGCGCCACCGCGCCGAGCTGCATGCTGCGGAGCGTGTCGCCCGGCAACTGGGTGTGGTGGAGCACAAGGTGATCGGCCTCAACCTCAACGGCATTGGTGGTTCGGCCCTGACCGACACGTCCATCGAGGTTCCCGAGAGCCCGACCGAAGGCATCCCGGTGACCTACGTGCCGGCGCGCAACACGGTGTTCCTGTCGCTGGCCCTGGGCTGGGCCGAGGTGCTCGGTGCGCGCGACATCTTCATCGGTGTCAACGCGGTGGATTACTCCGGCTACCCGGATTGCCGCCCGGAGTTCGTCGAAGCCTTCGAGCGCATGGCCAACCTGGCCACCAAGGCCGGTGTGGAAGGGGATGGCTTCCGCATCCAGGCGCCGCTGCAGAACCTGAGCAAGGCCGAAATCGTCCAGGCAGGCATCCGCCATGGGGTCGATTACGGGCTCACGGTTTCCTGCTATCAGGCGGATGACGAGGGCCGCGCCTGCGGAAAATGCGACAGCTGCCGGCTGCGTGCGGCGGGCTTTGTTGCTGCTGGCGTCGAGGATCCGACTTGCTATCAGTAAATTATTTTCAAAAGGGGTGTTGAATTCCTGAATAAAATCAGTATCATGCGCCTCGCGTTGGGTCGTTAGCTCAGTCGGTAGAGCAGTTGGCTTTTAACCAATTGGTCGTAGGTTCGAATCCTACACGACCCACCAAATTCGCAAGATCGAAAAGCCCGCCTGGAACCAGGCGGGCTTTTTTGTTTCCGCTCGGAAAACACAGCTTGGCGCAGCGTTCCTATTCGCGGCGAATCACCAGGCCTTTCGCGCACGCAAGAAAGTCGGGGGGGGCGAAGGTCGAAGAATGAGAAGGAGAAGTTTTACCGGGGCAGAGGACGGACGGTGATTGCCAGGGCTGTCCCGGAGCCGCCAAATCTGCGTTATGATCCGCGCCCTCTCCCGCTGGCGTTTGCGTCAGAAGGAGTGGGTGTACACTATCTTTGCGCCACGCGCTCGCAGGTTCAGCTCCCATGACACAGCTTTCCGAACGCTTTCTGGTCCAGGCCCATCTTGCCGCCAAGCAGCCCAAACAGCTGACGGCCGAGGAGGAGGCGCATTACCGTGCCGCCATTGCCACCGAACTGAAGGCGCGCGATGCCGTGCTGGTCGCCCACTACTACTGCGATCCGGTGATCCAGGCTCTGGCCGAGGAAACCGGCGGCTGCGTTTCCGACTCCCTGGAAATGGCCCGTTTCGGCAATCAGCATCCGGCGCAGACCGTGGTCGTTGCCGGCGTGCGATTCATGGGTGAGACGGCCAAGATCCTCAATCCGGAAAAACGCGTGCTGATGCCCACCCTGGAAGCGACCTGCTCCCTGGACCTGGGTTGCCCGGTGGACGAGTTCTCCGCCTTCTGCGACCAGCATCCCGAACGTACCGTGGTCGTCTACGCCAACACCTCCGCGGCCGTGAAGGCCCGCGCCGACTGGGTGGTGACCTCCAGCTGCGCCCTGGAGATCGTCGAGAGCCTGATGGACAACGGCGAAACCATCATCTGGGCACCGGACCAGCACCTGGGCCGTTATATCCAGCGTGAAACCGGTGCCGACATGCTGCTCTGGGACGGTGCCTGCATCGTTCACGAGGAGTTCAAGGCCAAGCAGCTGCAGGACATGAAGGCCCTGTACCCGGATGCCGCGGTACTGGTGCACCCGGAGTCCCCCGAGGCGGTGATCGAACTGGCCGACGCGGTCGGCTCCACCAGCCAGCTGATCAAGGCTGCGCAGACCCTGCCGAACAAGACCTTCATCGTCGCCACTGATCGCGGCATCTTCTACAAGATGCAGCAGCTGTGCCCGGGCAAGCAGTTCATCGAAGCGCCCACTGCCGGCAACGGCGCGGCCTGCCGCAGCTGCGCCCATTGCCCCTGGATGGCGATGAACACTCTGGAGCGCACCCTGCAGTGCCTGCGTGAGGGCACCAACGAGATCTTCGTCGAGCCCGCGCTGATCCCGCGTGCGGTGAAGCCGCTCAAGCGCATGCTGGACTTCACCCAGGCCGCACGCCTCAAGCAGGCCGGCAACGCCTGAATCCCGCCCAGAAAAAATCCCGGACATGTCCGGGATTTTTTCATTTCCAGGGACCTGATCAGCGCATCATCTGCTTGACCATCTGTTGCTGCTGGATCAGCTCCTGCTGGCGGGTGTCGATGCGTGCGGCCAGCGGGAAGTTGCCGCTGGCACGACGCTTGGCGAAACCCAGCTGCTCGATCGCCTGGTCGAATTCGCCCACCAGGGCGAAGTACTCGGCGCGCGCCTGGTGCAGGCCGATGGTGTTGCCGGCCAGGCCGCGGACTTCGGCCACCTGGTACCAGACATCCGGGTCGTTCGGCCGGCTCTTGAGCAGGCCGTCGAGCACCTTCTCGGCCTCCTTCGGCCTGTTCTGCTTGAGCAGCAGGTCGCTGCGCATCTGCTTCAGCGGGTAGTTGCTGGGGTACTGGGAGAGCAGGCGCTCGACGCGCTGCCGCGCTTCGGCCAGGCGATTGGCGGTGATGTCCAGATCCACCTGGCCCAGGTTGTAGACGATCTCGTTCGGCGCCTTGGCCAGCAGGGGGGCCAGGTTGTCCCGCGCCTGATTGAGCTGGCCGCCCTTGATCTGGGCGATGGCCAGGCCATAGCGGGCCGCATCCAGTTTCGGGTCTTCGTCGAGCATGGCGCGGAAGCGCTTGGCGGCTATTCCCGGGGTTTCCTCGAACATCAGCTGCACGCGGGCGCGCATCAGCTGGTAACGCAGGCTGTTCTCGACACCTCCGGGCGGCAGTTGCTCGGCACGGTTGCGGGTGTCGGCGATGCGGTTTTCGGTCACCGGGTGGGTGAGGAGGAATTCCGGCGGCTTGGCGTCGTAGCGGTACTGACGCATCAGTCGCTCGAACATGCGCGGCATGGCGCGCGGGTCATAGCCGGCCTTTTCCAGGTTGAGCAGGCCGATGCGGTCGGCTTCCTGTTCGTTCTGCCGGGAGAAACGACGCTGCTCCTGGATGGCCGCGGCCTGGGTGCCCATGATCGCGGCCATGCCGGCATCGCCGGCGCCTGCCGCAGCGGCGACGATACCCGCCAGCATCGCCGCCATCACCGGTACCTGCATGCGCTGCTGGGCCTCGACGCCGCGGGCGAAGTGGCGCTGGGACAAGTGCGCCAGTTCGTGGGCCAGTACCGAGGCGTATTCGGCTTCGGTGGGGGCGTAGAGGAAGAGGCCGCCGTTGACGCCGATGATCCCGCCTGGGGCGGCGAAGGCGTTCAACTGCGGGCTGTTGAGCAGGACGAACTCCAGGCGCCGGTCCTGCAGCTGGCTGGTCTCGGCCAGGCGATAGACGCTGGATTCCACGTAGTCCTTGAGCTGCGGGTCATCGAGTTGCGGTACCTGGCCGCGCAGCAGGCTCAGCCAGGCGCGGCCAAGCTGGTGTTCCTGTTCCGGGGAAACGATGGACGAGCTGGAGTCCCCGAGCGAAGGCAGGTCGTCAGCCATGACGGGTGAAGCGAGGAAGCAGGCAAGCGTCAGCAGAGTAGGGCGCAGAAGATTCATGCACTGGGCTCGTTGGCGGCAAAGGCGTAAATGTAGCCTTCAGCGGCGCTAGATAGCCAGCGGCGCCCCGCCTTCGGTATCCTAACCGTCCGCTCAAGTATTACCGCCCCCGCGACCTTCCCGAGCGAGCCGCCAGGCACCTTTCCCGGAGAATCACCATGACTGACACCGCCAGTCGAGCCGAAGCCTTCGACGTCGAGCTGGATGCCAGCGGCTTCAATTGCCCCTTGCCGCTGCTCAAGGCCAAGCTCGAACTCAACCGGCTGCCCAGCGGCGCGGTGCTCAAGGTGATTGCCACCGACGCCGGCTCCCAGCGGGACTTCCGTGCCTTCGCGCAGCTGGCCGGGCACCAGTTGCTGCGCGAAGAGGTCGAAGACGGCGTATTCCGCTACTGGCTGCGAAAGGCCTGACTCAGGGCCCGTCTGGCGGGCCATCCAAGGAACTCTGATGCTCAAGGTGCTTCGCGACTGGATCCAGCGCTACTTCTCGGATGAAGAAGCCGTGGTGCTGGCCGTGGTCCTGGTTCTCGGCTTCACCGTTGTCCTCACCCTCGGCAACATGCTCGCGCCTGTGCTGGCGGGCATGGTGCTGGCCTTCCTCATGCAGGGGCTGGTCAACCTGCTGGAGCGCTTGCGGCTGCCGCAGACCTTCGCGGTCTGGATCGTCTTCACCCTCTTCATCGGCGTCCTGGCGCTGATCCTCGGCGTTCTGCTGCCGCTGCTCTGGCAGCAGGTCAGTGCCCTGTTCCAGGAATTGCCCGGCATGCTCGCTGAATGGCAGTCGCTGCTGCTGCTCCTGCCCGAGCGCTACCCCCATGTCGTGACCGACGAGCAGGTACTCAGGGCCATCGAAGTCACTCGCAATGAAGTGGCCAAGTTCGGCCAGTGGGCGCTGACTTTCTCGCTCTCCAGCCTGCCGCTGCTGGTCAACATCATGATCTACCTGGTGCTGGTGCCGATCCTGGTGTTCTTCTTCCTCAAGGACCGGGAGCTGATCGGGCGCTGGTTCAGTGGCTACCTGCCCAGGGAACGCGGCTTGATGACCCAGGTCTGGGACGAGGTGAACATCCAGATCGCCAATTACATCCGCGGCAAGGTGATCGAGATCATCATCTGCGGCGGGGTCACCTACGTGGCGTTCGTCTGGCTGGGGCTCAATTACGCGGCGCTGCTGGCCCTGCTGGTGGGGCTTTCGGTGGTGGTGCCCTACATCGGCGCGGTGGTGGTGACGGTGCCGGTGGCGCTGATCGCGCTGTTCCAGTGGGGCTGGAGCGACCAGTTCATCTACCTGATGGTGGTCTACACCGTGATCCAGACCCTGGACGGCAATGTGCTGGTGCCACTCTTGTTCTCCGAGGCGGTGAACCTGCACCCGGTGGCGATCATCTGCGCCGTGCTGCTGTGCGGTGGGCTCTGGGGCTTCTGGGGAGTGTTCTTCGCCATTCCGTTGGCCACCCTGTTCAAGGCTGTACTGGACGCCTGGCCCCGCGAGGGCCCGGGGAATGTGTCCGCAGGGGGATGAACCCGCCGATCAGGCCCGTACCTGACCAAATGAAAAAGGCCGCAAGCGCGGCCTTTTTCCTTCGCGGGCAATCAGCCCCTGTTCAGCGCCTGGGCGGCGGCGAGCACCGCATCCACGTGGCCTGGGACCTTCACCCCGCGCCATTCCTGACGCAGCACGCCGTCGGCGTCGATCAGGAAGGTGCTGCGGTCAACGCCCATGTATTCCTTGCCGTAGAGCTTTTTCAGCTTGATCACATCGAACAGCTGGCAGAGGGATTCGTCCTTGTCGGAGATCAGCTCGAAGGGGAACTCCTGCTTGCACTTGAAGTTCTCGTGGGACTTCATGCCATCGCGGGAGACGCCAAAGATCAGGGTGTTCGCCGCCAGGAAGGCCTGGTGCTGATCGCGGAAGCCCTGGCCTTCGGTAGTGCAGCCGGGGGTGCTGTCCTTCGGATAGAAATACAGCACGACCTGCTTGCCCTTGAGGGCCGACAGGCTGACTTCCACGCCGCTGGTGGCCTGGGCGGTGAAATCGGCGACGGGCTGGTTCAGGGAAACGACCATGTTTCGGGGCTCCTCAAGGGTGTTGCGGACGCCAGGGCTCGATCAGGGCATCCAGGTTCAGGGCGTCGGCGAAATCCAGGAACTGGTCGCGCAGCCAGCTGATCTGGGTGCCTGCGGGCAAGGTCACGGTGATAGTGGCATTGAGCATGGTGCTGCCGGTCTGCGGGGCCTGGTAGGTATCGCAGGTGAGGTTTTCCAGCTCGACGCGGTGGTCGATGAAGAACTGGCACAGCTCGTTGAGGATGTCCGGACGATAGGCGGCGCTGACATAGGCCACGTAGGGCAGGGCCTGGGGGCGAATCTCCATGGCGTGGCTGCGGGTCATGTTGGCGGTGAAGCCATGGCGCTTGGCCAGGGCCGGTACGCTCGACTCCAGGCGCGCCAGGCCATCCCAGCTGCCGGAGATCTGCAGCACCAGAGCGCTGAATTCGCCGTGGCGGGTCAGGCGGCTGCTGACCACGGCGCAGCGATTTTCCTGGCTGGCCCGGCACAGTACGTTGGTCAGCTCCATCGGGTTGCGGCCCAGGGCACTGATCAAGAGGAATTGTTCGCGGGGCGGGGTGGTGGACATGCAGCATTCCTAAAACGAGGGGAGGGCGACCGGGGCCGCGCTGTTCAAACGGGGAAGGTTAGCGAAAAGCGCCGCCGAGGGAAATGCCGCAACCGCCTGACGGCGCTTGCGTTCACCTTGTGCAAGGCCAGAGCCGACAGTACCATTACGGCTCTCTTTTTCCGGCAGGAGCGGTTGCATGATTGCGGGCAGTATGGTGGCACTGGTTACGCCCATGGATGCGCAGGGTCAATTGGACTGGGACAGCCTTTCCAAGCTCGTTGACTTCCATCTTCAAGAGGGCACCAACGCCATAGTCGCCGTCGGCACCACCGGCGAGTCGGCCACGCTGGACGTCACCGAGCATGTCGAAGTGATCCGCCGGGTGGTCGATCAGGTCAATGGCCGCATCCCGGTGATCGCCGGTACCGGCGGCAACTCGACCCGTGAGTCGGTCGAGCTCACCGCCGCCGCCAAGAAGGTCGGCGCCGATGCCTGCCTGCTGGTGACCCCGTACTACAACAAGCCGACCCAGGAAGGCCTGTACCAGCACTTCCGCCACATCGCCGAAGCCGTGGCTATTCCGCAGATCCTCTACAACGTACCGGGCCGCACCGTGTGCGACATGCTGCCGGAAACCGTCGAGCGCCTGTCGAAGATCAGCAACATCATCGGTATCAAGGAAGCCACCGGCGACCTGCAGCGTGGCCAGGAAGTACTGGACCGTGTCAGCAAGGACTTCCTCGTCTACTCCGGTGACGACGCCACCGCCGTCGAGCTGATGCTGATGGGCGGCAAGGGCAACATCTCGGTAACCGCCAACGTCGCTCCGCGCGCCATGGCCGACCTCTGCGCCGCCGCCATGCGTGGCGAGGCCGAAGCCGCCCGCGCCATCAACGACAAGCTGATGCCGCTGCACAAGGCCCTGTTCATCGAGTCCAACCCGATCCCCGTGAAGTTCGCCCTGCACGAAATGGGCCTGATCCCGGACGGCATCCGCCTGCCGCTGACCTGGCTCAGCCCGCGTTGCCACGAGCCTCTGCGTCAAGCCATGCGCCAGACCGGTGTACTGGCCTAATTCCAAGGAAACAATCCGCATGAAGCGACTGGCCGGACTCTCCGCACTCGCCCTGATCATTTCCAGCACCAGCGGTTGCGGCTGGCTCTGGGGGCCGGAAGGCTATTTCCGCGACCGTGGCAGCGACTACCTGGAGGCGCGCCAGACCGCGCCCATGCAACTCCCGCCGGATGTCGAAGCCAAGCGCCTCGACCCGCTGCTTCCGGTGCCGATGAACGTCGCCGAAAGCCGTTCCGAAGGTGAATTCGAAGTACCGCGCCCGCAGGCCCTCCAGGCCAAGGGTGAAGTCAGCGACTACAGCCTGCAGAAGAGCGGCGACTCCCGTTGGGTGGTTGCCCAGCGCGTACCGGCCGAAGTCTGGCCGGTGGCCCGGCAGTTCTTCGAGGACGGCGGCTTCCGCATCGCCGACGAGCGTCCGCAGACCGGCGAGTTCAGCACCGACTGGCAGCGCCTCGACCAGCTCTCCGGTCCCCTGGCCCGTCGCCTGGGCAGCCGCGTCAGTGGCATCGAGCCGGACAGCGAAATCCGTGCCCGTGTGCGCATCGAGCCGGGCGTGCAGCGCAATACCAGCGAAATCTTCGTCCTGACCACTTCCCGTCCGGCCGGCAGCACCGCCGACATCGGTTGGCCGCGCCGTTCCGACAGCCCGAGCCTGGAAGCTGCACTGCTGGATGAAATGCTCGCCAGCATGGCGCGCAGCTCCGAACAGGGTGGTTCCGTGTCCCTGCTCGCCGCGCGTGACTTCGACGCCCCGAGCCGCGTGTCCCTGTCCGAAGACGGCAGCGGCAACCCCATGCTCAGCCTTGGCGCCGACTTTGACCGTTCCTGGTCCAGCGTCGGCCGCGCCCTGGAAACCGCCGACGTTCGCGTCGACGACCTCAACCGCAGCCTGGGCGTCTACTACATCAACCTCGCCGAAAGCGCCGTGAAGAAAGACGAGAAGCCCGGCTTCTTCGCCAGCCTGTGGGGCAGCGACCCCAGCGAGGAAGAGATCGAAGCCCGCGCCGAGCGCTATCAGGTTCGCCTGACCCGCGTCGGCGACAGCGTGCAGGTCACCGTGGAGAAGGACATCAACACCGTGGCACCTGCCGACGTGGCGCGCCGCGTGCTGACCCTGATCCAGGAAAATCTCGGCTAAGAGCAAGCGGCACGCCGCACTGCGGCGGATCGTGGAAACAACAAGGCGAAACCCCCGGGTTTCGCCTGTTTCGTTTGATAAAGGCGGAAAACGACATGAGCACACCCACCACCCTCAGCCTGAAGAAGATCTACTCGGGTAAGGTCCGCGACCTTTACGAAATCGACGACAAGCGCATGCTGATGGTCGCCACTGACCGCCTTTCCGCGTTCGACGTGATCCTCGACCAGCCGATTCCCGACAAGGGCAAGATCCTCACCGCCATTTCCAACTTCTGGTTCGACAAGCTCAAGGACGTCGTGCCCAACCACTTCACTGGCGACAAGGTCGAAGACGTGGTTCCCGCCGCCGAACTGCCCCTGGTGGAAGGCCGCGCCGTGGTCGCCAAGCGCTTGAAGCCCGTAGCCGTCGAAGCCATCGTGCGCGGCTACATCGTTGGCTCCGGCTGGAAGGAATACCAGAAGACCGGCACCGTCTGCGGCATCCAGCTGCCGGCTGGCCTGAAGGAAGCCTCCAAGCTCCCGCAGCCCATCTTCACTCCCTCGACCAAGGCCGCCGTCGGCGACCACGACGAGAACATCTCCTTCGAACAGTGCGAAGCCATCATCGGCAAGGAACTGGCCGCCAAGGTCCGTGACACCGCCATCGCCCTGTACAGCACCGCCGTCGAATACGCTGCCAGCCGCGGCATCATCATTGCCGACACCAAGTTCGAATTCGGCCTCGACGAAGACGGCACCCTGACCCTGATGGACGAAGTGCTGACCCCCGACTCCAGCCGCTTCTGGCCGGTGGAAAGCTACGTCGAAGGCAAGAACCCGCCGAGCTTCGACAAGCAGTTCGTCCGCGACTGGCTGGAATCCACCGGCTGGAACAAGGAACCGCCAGCGCCCGCCGTGCCCGCCGAAGTCGCGCAGAAGACCGCCGACAAATACCGCGAAGCCCTGACCAAGCTGACGTCCTGATCGCTCCCCCTTGGAATTCGCCCCTCCCCGCAGGGGCGAATCCATTCGCCAGGGATCGCGCAGCGATTCCTCTTGCACCGCAACCATCTGAAACCACGCGAAAAAATCTCCCCTACGGGCTTCGCCAATGGCCTTTCAGCTGGTATCATGCGCGCCGTTCGGGAAGATGCCGGAGTGGCCGAACGGGACGGATTCGAAATCCGTTGTGTCAGCAATGGCACCTAGGGTTCAAATCCCTATCTTCCCGCCATATTCAAAAGCCTAAACCCCTGAAATTCTTAGAGTTTCAGGGGTTTTTGCTTTCTGGCTTCTGCCAACTGTCGAAGAAGTGTCGAAAGTCTGCGACCGGGCCAAGCCGCACGGCATCCTGCAGGTGATCCGGCGCCAGGTGCGCATAGCGCATCGTCATCGCCACTGTCGTGTGGCCCAGGATCTTCTGCAGGGTCAGTAGATTCCCGCCGTTCATGATGAAGTGGCTGGCGAAGGTATGCCGCAGCACGTGTGATGACTGCCCTGCAGGAATTGGTATGCCGGACACGCCCAGGGTCTGGTCGAAGCTGTTGAGGCACTTCGAGAACAGGCCGTGTTGCTTGAAGTGATCCAGGATGCGTTGCTCCAGGACGGGATCGATCGGCACCGAGCGGGTTCGCTTCCCCTTGGTGTTCACGAACAGCACGCGCCCATCCTTGACCTGGTACGGAGTCAGCGCCTGCGCTTCGCCCCATCGAGCGCCCGTAGCCAGGCAGATCGCGGCGATCATGGCGACGTGAGGCGTCTTGCAGCGCTTGTGGATAACTGCGAAGAGTTGTTGGACCTGGTCATCGTTCAGATAGGCCAACTCCCGTTCCTGCAGGCGCAGCGGGCGTACCCGGGCAAGCGGGTTGGGGTAGTCGATCTCTTCCAGCTGGAACAGCACGTTGAACACCGCACGCAGGTAGGCGAGCCGGTTGTTCAGCGTCTTCGGATTCGCCCCCTTCTTGAGCATTGAGGCGCGGTACTCCGCGTAATCCTTGCCCGTCATCCGCACTGCAATCGGGTTGCCCAGGTCCTTGGCCATGGAGTCGAGCAGGCGTCGCCGTGCTTCCCCATCCGCCAGAGTGTGGGCATGCAGCACGGCCCAGCGGTCGATCAGGTCCAGGAGCCTGCGTTTGTCCTTGGGGCGGGGCGACCAGTCCGGGGTGCCAATGCATTTGGCCCGGCAGACGGCTTCGAAGCGCTGCGCCTCACCCTTGGTCTTCACCGTCTTGCGGAAGCGTTTGCCCTTGATGGGCTCCGTATCGACTTTCCAGCGGCCATCCGGCAGTTGCTCGATGGCCATCAGACCGCACGCCCCCATCGGACGACGCGTTCCTCCAGGAGCTGTTTGATGCGCTTGTAGAGGGCCCGTTCATCCATGCCCTTGTGGGCGTAGTGGTCACGGATCACCGGCCAGCACTCCCAGTTGCGGAGGCTGGCAAAGGCCTTTTTTGCCCCCACCCGCTCACGGGCGACCAGGCTGATGAAGTTGCCGATGAACAGATCCACGTTCTTCCCGGAGAAGCCCTGCGAGGTCTTGTAGTGGCGCTTGTAGTGGGTACGCCCAGCGAGTGAGACGGCTGGCACGGAGACTTTGGTGTCCTGGCGCAGCAGGGTCCAGAAGGCATCGAACACGCCTTTGCTGGAGCACAGGCGGAAGGATTCCAGGCCGTACTGGAACAGCCCGTCCAGGTGCGGGGCGAGGTCTCGGTAGGTGCGGCTGTCGATCATGGCGCCGGTGTCCATGCTGGCCGAGCCGTCGGCAAACTGCTGGACGATGGAGTGGTGGAAGCGCAGCTCCACCCGCCACACTGGGGCCTTGGCGTCGTAGTTCTGGTCGTCGTCGGGGGCGAAGGGGTTGTCCATGGTCTTCCAGACCGACTGCCAGTAATCGAGCTTGTCGATGCTGTAGGCCTGCAGGGTCTTGTTGTAGATCGCGAGCTGCATGCCCGAGGCGGAGCCGAACAGGAAGGACTGGCCATTGCCGTAGGAGACGGCTTCCCCGTCGTAGAACACTTCGTTGATGCCGGTGATGCTGCGACGAGTCCGGGCCCGGCAGAGCAGACGGTCCATCAGGTCCTTCGGGGGTTGCCAGCCTTGTACGTCCAGCGCGAGGTGGACGGCGCACTGGTTGGCCTCCATGCATTGCAGGGCGGCCGTGGCGAAGCGGTCCATCCACTCCTGAAGCACGTCGGGCGGGCTCGACTGGATGGCATGCGGGCTGACCTCGATCTTCATGTGCGCGCCGATCACATCGGCCTTCACGTTGAAGTTCTTCAGCAGCAGCACAAAGCCCAGGTCGTTGTTCTGCAGCTTGTACTGGTAGCCGGAATCCCGGCTGACGCGCCCGGCATGCCACTGGTGGCCGGCAAAGCTGACCAGACCGCTTTCCTCGAACAGGGCCAGCACCTCGGGGCGGACCATGCCCCGGTACAACTGGCGCACGGTGTCGACGCGACAGCCCAACAGGCGGACCTTCGACAGGTTGGTCATCCGGGCTGCCTTCGGGTCGAAGAACAGACGGGAGTTCCGGCACTCCTGGCCGGTCTGCAAATCGACGCGAATCTGGTCTACGGCTTTTCTCATGTCGTCAAACTCCATGAAATGACACGAATTGAAACGGCGTTAAGCCATTGATAGGACGTGCTACAGGGACGTCCTGCCGGCCTCCCGGGCGCGGGCTCCACCCGCAAGCAGCGGCGCTCTCGCGCTCGCGCGTTTGCGCGGTACGCGCTGCGCGCGTATCCGTGCAAAACGTGCGAACGCGCGAGGTTTCACAAGCAATCGAGGTAGCGAGGTGCGCGGAAGGGGAGGGGGAATCTGCTTCCAGGATGCAGGGGAGCAGTAGGGCTTCGAGCGGAGGGGGCGGGTCCTGGAACTGCAGGCGGGACAGTGAAGCCAGTGCGGCGAAGAGGGCCAGTGCGCAGAGCGGGGCCCTGTAAACACCAAGGGCGCCGCCCTTGTCATCCCGCTCTTGCCGCCGAGGGCTCGGGAGCGAGGGGCGGAAAAGCTGCCCCACACTCCCCAGCCGAGGCTGTTCGGGCAGGAGTGCGGTCAAGGGTGCGCTGCGCCCGTGCTTCCGTTCGCCGGAACGGTGGAGCTGTTCCGACGAGCCGGGAGCGCGGCCCCTGACCGGATCAGGCCGCCGAGCGCGGGCGGGAGCTGGTCGGAGCCTTCCAGCGGGCGGCGGTGCAGCGTGGTCAGGGTGCGGATATCCGACCAGAAGATCTCGTTCGGGAACTGCTCTTCCTGGAGCGCGTTGAAGCACAGGAAGTGGCCTTCTTTCACGAGGCCCGGTATCGGCGCTACCAGCCCGACGATGTGGAAGCAGCGCCAGAGGGATTCGGGCTCGTCTTCCAGGACCAGCTCCATCATCACGGTCTGGCCAATCAAGGAAGTGGCGGTAGCGGCGTTCAGGGCGAGGGGCTGGCTAGTCATTGGCGTAATCCCCCTCATCGAACTGGTCCTTGCCTTGCTCCAGGTCCTGGCACAGGCGCTCAAGGTTCACCAGCTGGGCGCCCTTCATTCGCACGGCGGGGACGGTGCCGGTCTTGATCCAGCCCATCACGGTGTCGTCAGACACGCCGCACATCTCGGCGAAGGCTTCCGGGCTGCACACCGCTTCGTAGTGGCCAGCGGGCAGGTTGTTGAGGTTGAGGGATTGGTTGTTGCCGTTCATGCGGTCCACTCCTGTTCCAGAAGCCATTGGCGGAGCAGGGCGCAGTTCACCATGCGCAGCTTGCCGAGCTTCACCGAGGGGATGATTCCCCGATACACCCAGGCGCGAGCGGTGTCGCAGGTGACACCGTTGCGATCTGCCCAGGCGGCGATGGGTTCTACGTCCTGTTGCGGGCCGACCAGGTTGGTCGGGGAGAGCTCTTCCAGTTCCATGCTCGTTCCGTCACTATTCGTGGCTATTAGCGAATGCCCATGCAGGGGCAGTATTTACTCCGGGGCAAAGGTTACTCTCAATGCATTATGGGAGTAAATACTGCCTCGATTAGTATTTGTGACTATGGACGAGATACGAGATAGAGCGGTTCTATTGATCCGGATGGCCGGACCCAAGAAGCTCAGCTTGCTTGGCGAGACCAATCACGAGCGATGGAAGAACATCAGCAAGGGAGCAATCAGAATGAGCACAGAGGAGATCGGCGTGCTCGTGAAGATGTACCCGCAGTACGCCTTGTGGCTGGCTAGCGGGGAGGTTGCACCTGAAGCAGGCCAGACAAGTCCTGCATACGACGAAGCCCATTCAAACTTGCCAACTCCGAACGCGGGTTAGCAATCACCGCCACAGTAGCGGACCGCTGGTTCTCCCGGCGGTCCAGGACCGCTTGAACTCACCTCGCTCCGCCACCTCACGGCGGAGCAATCAACTCCTCAACGATCAACATCTTCGCGGGCGCCCGAATAATCAGCCGCACCGCATTGTCTTCAATCGCCGCAACCTCGATCTCTATCCCGTGAGTGAGCAGCAACCGCATCAGCTCCTCACTCGCCCTGCCTTCCAGGATGTTCAGCGACAGAACATCACCCTTCCGACATTCGCCTTCGTGGATTTGCATAGGGTTCTCCTCGTGCGTTCTTGGAGAGGAGAGCACAGTGATGAAAGCACGTTCTGCCGAGCATGAAGGATCAGAAATTTCCTCGAGGAAAATGAGAAAGCCGTTGAACGAGATTGAGTTGCCTATTACCTTCAAAAGTGGCAGTTCGCCTTTATTCAATGCCTTTTGGCCTGCAAAAGGCGAGGGGAGCACTTTATCAGGGGGGGATAATTAAATGGATTGGCTCGGAAGTTTTGGCCTGAAATAGTAATCTGCGGTCGGTAATGGAGTGAAACTTCATTGGGCCAAGTAAATGAAGCAATGCTATATATTATAGCCAGGGATGCAGGTAGAAGATCATACGGCTAGCGTGAATTGAGTTGCAAAAGACATTTCTGAGTATTTTGTAAGTTGGTAGTACCGATGGTAGGGGCGTGAGAAATGGAAAATCTAGATATTAATGCAGTGACGGCAGACCTTGTCAGAGATTTTACTAAAGAGATAGTTGCTGGTGTGCATGGGTTAGGTAGGGACGCGCTGTCGAAGTTAAAGGTGAATTTGAATTTATGCTTACAAAAATACTTGGAGAGAAGTCATGAGCGATACTCAAAGACAAAAACTCTGCTTTATCGGGAGCGTCCTGTAAGTATCAAGGAATTCTACGTTAGGACTGACCTGGGTATAGGAGGGAGGGTAGTAGAAGAGAGGGAGTTTTTGAATCGAATCAAAGAGGATAAGAGAATTATTGTTAGCGGCACCGCTGGCTCAGGTAAGTCTACTTTTTGCAAGAGTACTTTCATCGAGATAATCGAATCGAGTATCGGTGTTATGCCGATTTTTGTTGAGCTTAGGCAGCTGAATACAGACCAAAATTCTTCCTTGGTTGACTACATAATTAAGGCTCTGGCAGAGATTGAGCCAACTTTTACTCGGCAGCAGTTTGAATATGCTCTTTCAGTTGGAAAGATGCTCTTGATATTTGATGGCTTCGATGAAATTGACAGTGGAAAGAGGGAGGTTTACGAGAGGGAGATATTGGGGCTGTCTAGTAAGTATAATGAAATTATGATCGTTATCTCTAGTCGGCCGGATAGCAGGTTTTCGTCTTGGGAGGAGTTTTACAAGTACGAGATATTGGGGCTTGATAAGGAGAAGGCTAAGTCCTTAATAGGAAAGCTTGAATATGATCGGTCTGTGAAGCGGAAGTTTTTAGCGGCTTTGGATGAGTCTCTATATGACAAGCATAAAAGTTTCGCTAGTACGCCGCTGTTGCTTACCATGATGCTCCTTACTTATGAGCAGATAGCGGAGATTCCAAATAAAATACATCTGTTCTATGAGCAGGCTTTCCTAACGCTTTTTAATAAGCATGATTCTCTAAAATCTCTTTATAAGAGGAAATCTTTCTCTGGGCTACCTCTTGATGAGTTTAGGCGAATTCTCTCCATATTCTCTGCTCTAAGTTATTCTGAGAAGAAGTATTTTTTTTATGAGGAGGAGTTGCTTGGTTTTTTGAGAAATGCGGTAAGAATTAGTGATATAAAAGCCTACCCAGAGCCGTTCCTAAATGACCTCTTGGATAGTGTATGTATCATGCAGAGAGATGGTGTTGGGTTTACTTTTACACATCGTTCCTTTCAAGAGTATTTTACGGCTTTATTTTTGGTTAATTTTCCCAACGAAAAGCAATTTGATATTTTTGACAAGATCGCGTTTACGAATGATCGGGATGATGTCATTTCTATGGCTTACGATATAAACAGCGATTTAGTAGAGCGCGTTTGGATAATGCCTAGGCTTAAGTCTTTTATTGAGGAGCTTTCCAGTATCCCGGAGTCTCCTTTAGGAAGGCTGGAGATGCTGAAGCGCCTTTATAGCAATATAACTCTTCACTACAGTGATGATGATGATGAGCCTGGAATAGCTTTTACACTGTATAGAACTAAAAATAGCCATCCTCATTTTTTTCATCTTCTTAGCAGGATCTGGAGTAAGGAGTTCTCTAGGTTGTATGCCAAAAAGAGTAAGGATAAGTCAGAACTTGAGATTTTCTACGAAAAAGAGTTGATCGAAAAAGACCTCGTTGAAGAAACAGGGGAGGGCGTAAATCTTAAGAATCTAGCAAAGATTAGGAAGGAAACTAAGGTTAGAATCTTGAACTCAGGCTGCTGGAAGATTGCATTTTATTATTTGCAGTATGCAAGAATTAAGTTGAAGTCTTTGGAACGGAAGCATAGCAAGAAAGAGAGTGACTTGACCGCGCTTATACTTGGAGGAAGGTGACTTTAAAAGGAAGGTAAGGTTTATTTAATTGCTCTAATTCGATTGGTAAATTGTTTTTAGGGTGAGAAAAATAATATTGTCTATTATTTCTGTGTATTTGTTGTTTCTGGTAAATAGGAGTTTTTAGTGGGTTCTTTTAAGGAAGCTGTACGTCAAAAAAAGATTGCTCAACCAATAAATGACAAGTTTAGCTTGGATACGTGGAAGAAGAAGTGGGATGAAACCACCGATAAAGATTCCAGTGATAGCGAGCTGTATGAGGCAGGTATAGTTTTTTACACACTTCTGAGTGAGGTTCGCCAGAAGTTGCATGAACTCTACGAAGAAAGTTCGCCGGGAATAAAGCCGAAAAGGCTTTTGGAGCTATACTGCGGTGTTTGTAACAGAGACTGGAGTATTATTTCATCTCCTGATACCTGGTCTCTAGGTGATGGGAGGGTAAATGTTCATAGTTTTTCAACAAAGAATAATGCTGGCGGGAATGAAATTACGATAGATGAGGCTGCTACTGTAAATATTGACGGCCTCCATAAGGCCATTGGCTTTACATACAAGAAGGCCATTGCGGGAAATTATATAAATAAAGGTAGAAGCCCTATTGATGAATTGGAGTTCGTTAAGGCTGAGTCCTATCTTTCGCAATTGTATGGGTTGTATGAGAATTACTGGCAAGCTCTCTTGTGGGGCGGCTATGAGTTTGAGCTGAAAGATGGAAAATTTGTTGAGGTGCGGCAATCTTCAAGTGAGCCTGAAATAGCCTACGAGATAAGTCAAAAGCGGCGAATGAAGCTCGAAACTCAAGCGGCAATTCGAGCGGCTGATCCAGGTTTTTATACGCAGTTTAATAAAACTTTGTATGTGGTTCCTGAAGGTTCTGGAAAGACAAAAAATTATAGTGTGTCGAAGATAGGTGATGCCTCAAAAGATTTGATTTTTAAGAACTCGGAATACTTTTCTAGTTTTGAAACTGTGCTGAGAAGTATTCCAGAGAGCCTGCTCTTGGCTGCGCACGGAAAATCAGGTTTTACGGTCGTGGAGCTGATTCAAGTGTTTCGTCACTTAAGGCTGCTTGCCGTTCAGCTCAAAGATAAGTTGCCTCAAGATAGTGAATGCATGTCCCCCGGGAAACTGCGGGAATACAATGTTAAGATAAATAAAAATAGATTGTGCTTGGCGTTAATTCAAGCCACCGAACTGGCTGCTGATAAGGTTTATGAAATATTTGATTTTATTGTTTTCAGCAAAATCAATAAGCAGGACCTTTGGTGCCATCCTATAGTGCATGGTGGTGGTGACGATTATTACGTTATCCTTGGGGCAATGGCAGACGCTGTTCTCATGAGAGTAGTAGAGAACTGGTTGGCTGAACTGGATTTGAAACTTAGCGAGAAGGGCGCCACCTACGAAAGCCGAGTGTGCGAGTTAGTAGGTGATGCTGTTCGGGATAGTGAGGTATTTAATGATGTTGATGGGCCGGCATCAAGACGCATAAAGTTAAAAGGAAAGTCTGTTGCAAAACCTGCGGAAGAAGAAATTGATTTTATTTTTAGGTTTGGCGATGTGATATTGGTTGGTGAGGCGAAGTCTATTGTTACTACTGATTCTCCTATTTCCTACTTTAGAACTCTAGATATCCTAGTGGGGGCGGCAAAACAAGCTAAACGGAAGGCTGGTTTTGTGAAGGATAATTTGGAGTTGGTGTTTGGTGCGCTTGGCTGGAAGTGGAGTGGAAGGGAGTATAATGTGGTTCCGCTTGTGCTATCTAGCAATAAAATGCACGTAGGGTTTCCGGTTCTAGATGTTCCGGTTGTTGATGAGTCTATTCTGTCTGGTTTCTTTAGAAGCAATGTTGTTCCTCTTGTAAGTGTGCCGGTCAATAAGACTGGCTTTGATCATGTTATGTGGTTTGAAATTTATGATGGGTTTGATGACTCTCAACAAGTAATTGAGAAATATCTTAAAAGTCCTCCGCAAATACAGGACTCAAAGGAGAGTTTTGAACTTTCTCCGATGTATCTTCCTTACGTTTTTGAGGATTCTTACCGGGTCATTTACAGTCGTCTTAAGCACAGAGATGTTTCGGCTAGTGAATACGTTAGTCGGAGTCATGCATTTCCACTTAAAGAAAAAGAAGGTGCGCGTGAGATAATAACGGAGTTTGGTATTGTTTTTTGATGGATTTGACGGATTGAATAGTTAGTTTTCTGAAGTTTTGATTTGGGCGCTTAGGCGCCCCTTTTTCTATTCTAAATTGGCTCGGCTGGCCTAAGAACATTCGCACCTGGTTCCGCCGGCAGGTGTCGAAAAACTGTCGAAATCACAGGCACAAACTGTCGAACATCGACACCTGAGAATCGCTGGAAAGCTCGAACTGAGCAGGGCTGCGACGCACTGAGCCAGCCCTCGGGATGATTCAAATCCCTATCTTCCCGCCATATTCAAAAAGCCCCAGAGATTCAAATCTCTGGGGCTTTTTCATTGTATCCGCTCCATAAACCCTGTCTTCCTTTGACGAGTTGCCGTGATCAGGATGCTCTTGTCGGCGGGCAGTTCCACGGCAACAGCGCTTCAATAGCCTCGACGCTGTTGGCGATCGGCAGGCGCTCCAGCACATAACGCAGGCAAGCATAGGGCTCCTGCCCGTTGGCCTTGGCGGTTTCGATCAGGCTGTAGATCTGCGCGCTGGCGGTGGCGCCTTTGGGCGTGTCGCTGAATAGCCAATTCTTGCGGCCGATCACGAAGGGGCGAATGGCGTTCTCGGCACGGTTATTGTCGATGGGCAGATGCCCGCCTTCGACATAGCGCACGAGCCTGCTCCAGTTGCTGGCCAGGTAGTTCACCGCCTTGCCCAGGGCGTTCTGCGCGGTGACCTGCGGCTGGGTCTTGTCCAGCCAGGCCTTGAGCTGTTCCAGGATCGGCAAGCTGCGCTGCTGGCGTACGGCATGGCGTTCCAGGTCGCCGCTGTCCTTCTGATCGCGCTCGATGCCATAGAGCTTGTTGATCAGGTTCAAGGCCATGTCGGCGCGTCCGATCTTGCCCTTGGGCTGCACTTTCTGCGCGTCGACGAACTTGCGGCGGGCATGGGCCCAGCAGGCCAGGCGTTCGATACCGTCTTGCGCGGCCACGGCGTTGTAGCCGGCGTAGTCGTCGGTCATCAGGTAGCCGCGATAGCCGTCGAGCAGGCGCAGCGGCACCTCCTGCGCACGGCTGGTGGTGTAGTCGAAGAGGATCACCGGTCTGTCCGGTGGCCCACCGCTTTGCACCCACATCCAGGACTGCGCGCTGGGATCGCGACCCGGCTCGTGCAGCACCTGCAGGCGGGTTTCGTCGCAGTGCAGTACCGGGTAGCCGAGCAACTGGTCGCGCAACAGGTTGAGCAGCGGTTGTAGCTGCTCGCCGCACTGGATCACCCAGCGCGCCAGGGTCTGGCGCGGGATGTCGATGCCATGGCGGTCGAGCATCTTCTCGAAGCGGTACAGCGGGATGCCATCGGCGTACTTGGTGGTCAGCAGCATGGCCAGCACGCTAGGGCTGGCCAGGCTTTTCTCGATCAGTTGCGCCGGTTTGTCAGCGGTGACCGGGGCGGCTTCGCAGGCCTTGCAGGCATAGGTTTTGCGGATATGGCGGATCACCCGTACCTGCATCGGGATGATCTCCAACTGCTCGCTGGTCTCTTCGCCGATCACCTGCTTACAGGCGCCGCAGGCACAGGTGCGCTCGTGCTCAGGCAGTTCGTGGATGATCTCCACGCGCGGCAGATTGGCCGGCAGCGGCTTGCGCTTGCCGCGGCGCTTCACCGGGGCAACAACCTCTTCGGCTTCGGCCTCACCTGATCCGCCGGCAGGTTCTTCGAGCAGCTCTTCAGCCTCGTTGAACATGGCCAGTTGCGGGGAGTCGGCATCCTCGAGGCTGCGCTCGGACTTGGGCGAGAACAGCTTGTGGCGCAGCAGGGCGACCTGCTCCTGCAATTGCAGAACCAGGGCCTTGAGCAGGACGGGATCGTCGGGAAGGGAGTCAGCGCCGGATTTCATGGCGCCGGATTATACCGGCTCAGCTCACAAAACGCGGGGTCAGTACCTTGTGTGGCTGGTTCCCCCAGAGGTCGAAACCGGCCAGCAGCTGATTCAGTTCCCGCACCGTCAACACGATGGGCCCGTCAGCATCGCGCTTGGTCTTGAAACGCTCGGCCTGCAGACGCTTGAGCCACAGACAGAAGCCGTTGCGTTCCCAGTAGAGGATTTTCACCCGGTTGCGGGTTTTGTTGAGGAAGACGAACAACACCGGGTCGAACACGGCCACCTTGATATCCAGCTCCACCAGGGCCGCCAGGCCATCGATGGATTTCCGGAAGTCCACTGGCTTCGGATAGAGATAGACGGCTTTGACCTTGGCGTTCGGACGCATCATGACGGGGCTCCACTGGGAAAACGGGTGCCCAGCATCCGCAAGCGGACAGTTCAGTTGAAGGTGGGGTTCGTGGAGCGCTTACTTTTCATTTGAGCCCGGAAAACCACGTCCCAGGGGCACTGCCATGAATCAGCGGCTCCACCCGTGACGACCGGAATCCTCGATTGCGGGATGAACCCGGCGTTTGCGTAGGTGCGAGCTTGCTCGCGAACCGTTCGCTGGATGGATCGGGCGGTGCGCTGCGAACAGCCCCGTCCTTCATACCTCGGCGTTTCGTACCCGGTTGCGCAGTGCTGCGAAGTAGTTGTCATCGGCCGGGCTGGCCGGGGGCAAGGTGCGGTCAGCCGAATCGAAACGATGGTTTCTATTTTGATATTCAGCAGGGCGATTCAGGTGGGTTTCGAAACTCTGGTTTCGATTGTCGGTTAGCTTATGAGAGCGATTAGCCTGTCGAAAATCGACGCGGGCGAATGGCTGGAAACCCCAAACTGAGCAGGTCAGCAACGCTCTGATCCAGCCCCCGGAACGACTCAAATCCCCCTCCCCCGGCATACCCAGAAAAACCCCGCAGTCCAATGGCTGCGGGGTTTTTCGCTTTCAGGGGCTCAGGAGTTGGCGCACATCATGGCTGCATTGATCAGCCGGCCCTTGTCCTGCCAGGCGTTGCGCTGGAAGACGGAGAACTGCTTCTGCCCCTGGGCGTCGGAGAGTTCCACCAGTCCCGAGGCCTTCTCGGGGTCGGTGCTGCCGACGAAGAGGAGGGTCTTGCTGTTTTCTTCGGAGGTAAAGGTTTGGGCGTCGTGGCGGATGCCGCTTTTCACGCAGTTCATGTAGTCGGGATTGGCTCGACTGCTGACGCCGGACGTTCCGTCCCGGCTGCTTCTGATATCGGGGTTCTGCGCACAGCCTGTTGCGATCAGCAGGGTGGAAAGGATCAGAACACTGCCGCCGAGGAATGAAACTGAAGGGTTGCCAGGGTGGGTGGTTTTCATGGCTGTTGCTCCAGGCTGGTGCATGTGGCTACCCGGCTTGTCGTCGGTTAGCCGTTGGGGCAGGGCGCCTGGGGGCGGAGGCCGTCGACGAAGGGGGCGGGAGTCCTCCCCCGGTTGGCCGCTGCCTGTGCCGGACAAGTGTATGCCGGCATCGGGCGAACGAAAGGGCACTGGTCTTGAAGAGCTCCGTTTGTGGGTCGGCAAATGCCGTTCACCGGATTTCTGCTTCCCGGCTGGCGGGCTTGAAGTGGGTGCGCTATCGCTAATCAAGTGCATCTGGAAAGGTGATGCGCCAGGAGCGATTCGTGATCGAACCGGTTTACTGGGCGGAGCTGCGCCGCCTCTCGCTCAACGTTTCTGCTGCGCACATCGCTGTGGTGGCCTTTCTGGAAGAGGCCACAGTGCCCTGGTCGGATGAGCAGATGCTGGAGTTCGAGCGGCTATTGGCGGCCGAGCGGATAGCCATCAGCGCGTACACGACGCTCTATTCGTATATCGACGTGCGCTTGTCGACACCGGCCGGAATGCGGCAGGTAGCCAGCGAGTAGGCCTCCTTCGACAGGCCGGGCCCTTCAGCGGCCTGGCACGGCAATCGCTTCGATCAATCCTTCGTCATCGTTCTGAGCACTGTTCACCCGTGTGGAAACCGCATGCCCGGTGAAGTCGTCGCGTGCCCGGGCGATGACCTGCTGCAGCTGTTCGCCGGGTGTGTCGGGGGCCAGCCACAAGGCGAATTGTTCCGGCGGCAGCACCACCGGCATGCGCGAGTGAATGGCGCGGATGGCCGGTGCCGCTTCCCGGGTGAGCAGGGCGCAGGAGATGACGGTCTGTCCTTGCGGGCCGGTCCAGGTGGCCCACATGGCGGCGAAGGCCAGGAGCGGGTCATTCGGGCTGTAGAGGTAGTAGGGCTGGTGGACCAGGCGGCCGCTGGCGTTGCGCACCTGCTGATTCGGGTTCCACTCGTACCAGCCCCTGGCGGGCATCAGGCAGCGGTGGCTGCGCAGGCTCTGGCGCCACAGGGGCTTGCCGGCGGCTTCTTCACTGCGGGCGAAGAAGGACAGGGTCGGCGGCTTCGCCTCCTTCCACCAGGAGGGGATCAGGCCCCAGCGCGCCGGCACCAATTCCAGCTCTCCCTGTTCATCCAGACGCAGCATCGGCACCTGGCTGGTGGGGGCCACATTGAAACGCTGGATCCAGCGCCCCGAGTCCCGCGCGCCGATGTGCCAGTAGTCTTCTATGGCGCGATCGGAGGGGCTGACGTAGCGGCCGCACATGGCTGGTTCCTGTTTCGGGGGATGCCTTCAGCATAGAACCCGAGTACCTGCCAAATGGGCTGGTGATATGAGGCGGCCATCTATTTGATGGCAATGCAGTGGCTAATTTCCGGAAAGTTGCAGCGAAAAAGGCGACAAAGTGCACGTTTTTTACGGTTGGCTGGAGAACCGGATGACCTTGCGCCAGTCTGTTCTCTCAGGCCTGCTCCCGAGGATGCCGTACAGGATAGTGGCGCGATGCCACGGCAGGCCGCCTACAACCACTTCAAAAGGATTGAAGTCATGACCCACAAGAACAACGTCAGACGTGTTGTTGGTTCCCTGATTCTCGCTGCTTCCACGTCCACCCTTGCTGCTCCGGCGCCCGAAGGCGAAGCCTTCGGCGAATTCTGGACTCCCGGCAAGCCCAACCCCGCGCTCTGCAATTCACCGGTACTGGTCGGCACGCCTCTGGGCCTGCCGCGATGTTTGCAGGCGAGCAACGTGATGCACCGCCTGCAGGAGTTGCAGGACATCGCCACCCTCAACGATGGCAACCGTGCTGCCGGCCTGCCGGGTTACCAGGCGTCGATCGACTACGTGAAGCAGTCCCTGGAGCGCGCCGGCTACCAAGTGCGGGTACAGCCGTTCCCCTTCACCGCCTACTTTCCCAAGGGGCCGGGCACCCTGCAGGCTTTGACGCCGCAACCGGTGGAATACGTCTGGGAGGAGGACTTCAACTACCTGTCGCAGACCGATGCCGGCGACGTCAGCGCCCCGGTGGTGCCGGTGGACCTGTCCCTCGGCGCCGGCAACGCCTCCACCAGCGGCTGCGAGGCGGAGGACTTCGCCGGTTTCCCCAGCGGCTCCATCGCCCTGATCCAGCGTGGCAGCTGCAACTTCGAGGTGAAGGCGGAGAACGCCGCGGCGGCTGGCGCGGTGGGCGTGATCATCTTCAACCAGGGCAACACCGAGGAGCGCAAGGGCCTGGAGAACGTCACCCTGGGCGATACCTACGAGGGCGGCATTCCGGCGCTGTTCGCCACCTATGACAACGGCGTGGCCTGGTCCCAGACCCCCGGCCTGCAAGTGCGCATGGTGGCGGACGTGATCCGTGAGAAGACGCAGACCTTCAACCTGGTGGCCGAAACCCGGCGCGGCGATCCGCAGAACGTGGTGATGGCCGGCGCGCACCTGGATTCGGTGTTCGAGGGCCCCGGCATCAACGACAACGGCTCGGGCAGCGCGGCGTTGCTGGAAATGGCCGTGCTGCTGCGCAAGGCGCACCCGCAGAACAAGGTGCGTTTCGCCTGGTGGGGCGCGGAGGAGTCCGGGCTGGTGGGCTCGACCTTCTACGTCAATAGCCTGAGCGATGAGGAACGCAGGAAGATCAAGGCGTACCTGAACTTCGACATGATCGGGTCGCCGAACTTCGGCAACTTCATCTATGACGGCGACGGCTCGTCCTTCGGCCTGCAGGGCCCGCCCGGCTCGGCTGCCATCGAGCGTCTGTTCGAGGCCTACTTCAAGCTGCGTGGCGAGTCTGCCGAAGGCACCCAGATCGACTTCCGCTCCGACTATGCGCAGTTCTTCGAGGTGGGCATTCCCTTCGGCGGCCTGTTCACCGGCGCCGAAGACATCAAGAGCGAAGAGCAGGCGCAGAAGTACGGCGGCGCTGCCGGCCAGCCCTTCGACCCTTGCTACCACCAGGCCTGCGACAACACCGCCAACATCGACCTGAACGCCCTGGAGATCAACGGGGACGCCATGGCCTTCGCCACCAGCTGGCTGTCGCTGTCGACGAAGATCATCGACGACGAGATCGCCGCTGCCGCCGAGCAGGCGAAGGGCGCCAGGACCTTGCGCATGCAGTCGGTGCGCCAGGCCGAGCGCTGGGGTAATCACTTCGTGAAATGACGGAAGGACGGCGGGCCTGCGGAGTCTCGTGCTTTTGCAGGCCTTCCGTCTTTTCTGAATTGACCGTAGAAGGCCTCTGCGATCTACTGTATATAAATACAGTGATCTTAGGATTTCCCCTAATGGCCTTGATGATTGTTCCTGGCCCTTTCGGCAGCCCCGCCCCGGGGCTGCCGTTTTTCTCTTCCGCTAACGGGCAGGGCTGATGGGCGCCGTCGTAGCCCTCGATGCCCTGCTCAACGAACGGCGGGTCTGGAAGGGACAGCCCGGCGCGCTGGCGGCTGGCAGCGACCAGCCCACCGGTCTCGACGCCCTGGACCGGGTCCTGCCCGGTGGCGGCTGGCCCGAGGCCGCACTCAGCGAAATTCTCGTCCCTGCCGCTGGCCTGGGCGAGTTGCGTCTGCTCTGGCCCACCCTGGCACGGCTGACCTCCCGCGCCGAACGCGTGGTACTGGTGGCGCCGCCACATATCCCTTATCCCCAGGCCTGGCAGGCCGCCGGCGTCGACCTGCGCTGGCTGGCGCTGGTGGAGGCCAGCGGTCGCGATGCCCTCTGGGCGGCCGAGCAATGCCTGCGCTCCGGCAGTTGCGGGGCGGTGCTGTGCTGGCCGCAACAGGCCGATGATCGCGCCCTGCGCCGCCTGCAGGTGGCCGCCGAAACCGGCCAGACCCTGGCCTTTGCCTACCGCCCGCAGGAGGCCGCCCTGAACCCCTCGCCGGCGGCCCTGCGCATTGCCGTCGACGGCTGGCCGGCGCAGCTGCGGGTGCTCAAGTGCCGGGGCGGTCTGCCGCCCGCGGCGCCGATCGCCCTGTCCCGGTGATGCCGTCATGCGCTGGGCCTGCATATTGCTGCCGCAGTTGGCGCTGGATGGCGTGCTGCGCGTCCACCCCGACCCCGAAGCGCCCCTGGCGCTGGTGACGGGCACGCCCCAGCGCCGCGTGCTGCGTGCCCTCAACCCCGCCGCCAGGGCGCTGGGGCTGCGGCCCGGCCAGTCGCTGACCGCCGCCCATGCCCTGACCCGCGACTTCACCCTGGTGGAGTACGACCCGGCGCGGATCGAGCACTGGCAGCAACTGCTGGCCGCCTGGGCCTACCGCTTCAGTTCCCAGGTCAGCCTGCGCTATCCGCGCTGCCTGCTGCTGGAGGTGGAATCCAGCTTCGCCCTGTTCGGCCCCTGGCCGCGCTTCGAGGCCCGCTTGCGGCGGGAGCTGGCGGCCCTGGGCTTTCGCCATCGCATCGTCGCGGCGCCCAACCCGGCGGCGGCGCGGGTGCTGGCCAATGCCTACGATGGCCTGGCGGTGGCGAACCAGGATGAACTGCGTGCCGCCCTCGGGCGCCTGCCGGTGGATCGCGCCGGTCTGGCACGGGAAGCCGCCACTGCCTTCGCCCGCATGGGCCTGCGGCATCTGGAACAGGTGCTGGCGCTGCCCCGGGAGACGCTGGCCAGGCGCTTTCCGGGCGAAGTACTGCAGCACCTCGACACCCTGCTGGGCGAGCGTCCCCTGGCGCTGGAGTGCTATCGGCCTCCGGATGAGTTCGACCTGCGCATCGAGCTGAACTTCGAGGTGGAATCCCACCAGGCATTGCTGTTCCCCCTGCGCCGTCTCACCGCCGACCTGGCCGCGTTCCTCGCCTGCCGTGACAGCGGCGTGCAGCGCTTCACCCTCCATCTGGAACACCGTGACCTGCCGGAAACCCGGGTGCCGGTGGGGCTGCTCAGTGCCGAGCGTGAGGCGGCCATGCTCTTCGAACTGGCCCGTGGGCGCCTGGAGCAGTTGCAGGTGCCGGCCCCAGTGCGCGCCTTCCGCCTGCAGGCGCGGGACCTGCCGGCCTTCGTCCCGGAGCGGCGCGAGCTGTTCGACGAGCGCCCGCAGCAATCCCTGCCCTGGGAGCAGTTGCGCGAACGTTTGCGGGCACGCCTGGGAGACGACGCGGTGCACAGCCTGGCCGCCCGTGCCGATCATCGTCCCGAATGCGCCTGGCAACTGGATGCCGAGGGCCCGCAGGCGCCGCTTCCGCCCGGTCCGCCCCGTCCCGGCTGGTTGTTGCGTGAGCCCGTGCCCCTGCGGGAATCGTCCGTGCGCATCCTCGCCGGCCCCGAACGCATCGAGTCCGGCTGGTGGGATGGCGGCGACGTGCGCCGCGACTACTACCTGGTGGAAACCCGTGGCGGCCAGCGTGGCTGGGCCTTTCGCCCGGTGCACGGGGAGGGGCCGCTGCTGTTGCACGGCTGGTTCGCATGAACGCCTACGCCGAGCTGCACTGCCTGTCCAATTTCAGCTTCCAGCGCGGCGCCTCCAGTGCCAGCGAACTGTTCAAGCGGGCCGGGGAACATGGCTACGCGGCGCTGGCGATCACCGACGAATGCACCCTGGCCGGCATCGTCCGCGCCTGGCAGGCCTCCAAAGACGCCGGAGTGCCCCTGGTGATCGGCAGCGAAGTGCGGGTCGAGGGCGGTCCGAAGCTGGTGCTGCTGGCGGAGAATCTGGCCGGCTACCAGCGCCTTTGCCGGCTCATCACCCAGGCCCGGCGGCGTGCGAAGAAGGGCGAGTACCGCCTGCTGCGCGAGGACCTGGCCGAGCCCACGGAGGGCCTGCTGGCCCTCTGGGTGCCGGACCGGGAAGACGACGACCGCGAAGGCCCCTGGCTGCGCCAGTGCTTCCCCGAACGCCTGTGGCTGGCGGTGGAACTGCACCAGGGGCCGGACGACGCCGGCCGTCTGACGCGCCTGCTGGCCCTGGCCGCGGGTGTCGGCATCCCGCCCGTGGCGACCGGCGATGTGCATATGCATGCCCGTGGCCGCCGCGCCCTGCAGGACTGCATGACCGCCGTGCGCCATCACTGCACGGTAGCCGAGGCCGGGTTCCGCTTGTTCCCCAATGGCGAGCGCCACCTGCGCCGCCGTGAGCTGCTGGCCGGCCTCTACCCGGCGCAGCTGATGGCCGAATCGGTGCGCATTGCCCGTCGCTGCCAGTTCAGCCTGGACCAGCTGGATTACCAGTACCCCCGCGAGCTGGTGCCGGACGGGCACAGCCCCGGCACCTGGCTGCGCGCCGTCACCGAGGAGGGACTGCTGAGACGCTGGCCCGGCGGCGTGCCGGCCAAGGCGCGAGCGCTGGTGGAAAAGGAGCTCGCGCTGATCACCGAGCTGGGCTACGAGAGCTACTTCCTCACGGTGTACGACATCGTCGATTTCGCCCGTCGCCAGGGCATCCTTTGCCAGGGGCGCGGCTCGGCGGCCAACTCGGTGGTGTGCTTCGCCCTGGGCATCACCGAGCTGGACCCCTGTGTCTTCACCGAACTCCTGTTCGAGCGCTTCATGTCGAAGGAGCGCAACGAGCCGCCGGATATCGACGTCGACTTCGAGCACGAGCGCCGCGAGGAGGTCATCCAGTACCTGTTCCGCCGTTACGGGCGGGGCCGGGCGGCACTCACGGCGGTGGTCAACACCTACCACGGCGCCGGCGCGGTACGCGATGTGGCCAAGGCCCTCGGCCTGCCACCGGACCAGGTCAACACCCTGGCCGATTGCTGCGGCGGCTGGAGCGACCAGGGACCTTCGGCGGAGCGTCTGCGGGAAGTGGGCTTCGACCCGGAAAGCCCGGTGCTGCGCCGGGTCGTGGCGCTGACCAACGAGTTGATCGGCTTTCCCCGCCACCTGTCCCAGCACCCCGGCGGCTTCGTGATTTCCGAAGCGCCGCTGGACAGCCTGGTACCGGTGGAAAACGCCAGCATGGCCGAGCGCACCGTCATCCAGTGGGACAAGGACGACCTCGACCTGGTGGGGCTGCTAAAGGTGGACGTGCTGGCGCTGGGCATGCTCAGCGCGCTGCGCCGCTGCTTCGCGCTGATCGAGCGCTATCGCGGCATCCAGTGGACCCTCGCCACCTTGCCCAAGGAGGACGAGGCCACCTACGACATGATCGGCCGCGCCGACACCATCGGCGTATTCCAGATCGAGTCGCGGGCGCAGATGTCCATGCTGCCGCGCCTGAAGCCCAGGGCGTTCTACGACCTGGTGATCCAGGTCGCCATCGTCCGTCCGGGGCCGATCCAGGGGAACATGGTCCATCCCTACCTGCGCCGGCGTAAGGGGGAAGAGAAGGTCACCTATCCCAAGGCTGAGCTGATCCCGGTATTCAAGCGCACCCTGGGCGTGCCGCTGTTCCAGGAACAGGTGATGCAGCTGGCGATAGTCGCCGCCGACTACACGCCCGGCGAGGCGGACGAACTGCGCCGTAACATGGCCGCCTGGAAGCGTCATGGCGGCCTGGAACACCACCGCCAGCGGCTGACCTCGCGGATGCTCGCCAAGGGTTATGAGCGGGATTTCATCGAGCGGATTTTCGAGCAGATCAAGGGCTTTGGCAGCTACGGTTTTCCCGAATCCCACGCCGCCAGTTTCGCTCTGCTCACCTATGCCAGCTGCTGGCTGAAATGCCACGAGCCGGCCGCCTACGCCTGCGCCCTGATCAACAGCTGGCCGATGGGCTTCTACAGCCCCGACCAGGTGCTTCAGGATGCCCTCCGCCACAGGATCGAGGTGCGTCCGGTGGATGTGCGTTTTTCCGACTGGGATTGCTCCCTGGAGCCGGCGGGAGAGGCTGGAGAACCGGCCATACGCCTGGGGCTGCGGATGGTGCGGGGCTTTCGCGAGGACGATGCCAGGCGCATGGAGAGCGTGCGCCAGGCCGCCCCCTTCAGCAGCGTCGGCGACCTGGTCCGGCGTGCCCGGCTGGACGCTCGCGCCCGCGAACTCCTGGCCGACTCCGGCGCCCTGCGCGGCCTGGCCGGGCACCGTCACCGGGCGCGCTGGGTGGTCGCCGGGGTGGAGGTGCAGGCGCCGCTCTTCGCCGGCCTGCCGGAGCAGGAAGAAACCCAGGTGGCCCTGCCGTTGCCCAGCGTGGGCGAAGACATGCTCACCGACTACGCTACCCTGGGCACCACCCTCGGGCCGCATCCTCTTTCCCTGCTGCGCGCGGCTTTGCGCAAGCGGCGCTGCCGCAGCTCGCGGGAGTTGCAGGCGGTGGAGCACGGAAGGAACCTCAGCGTCGCCGGCCTGGTGGTCGGGCGCCAGCGCCCGCAGACCGCCAGCGGGGTGATCTTCGTCACCCTGGAATACGAATACGGCATGGTCAATGTGGTGGTCTGGCACGACCTGGCCGAACGCCAGCGCCGCGTTCTGGTGGGCTCTCAGTTATTGCAGGTGGACGGTCGCCTGGAGTCGGTGGACGGCGTTCGCCACCTCATCGCCCGCCGCCTGCACGACCTCACACCGCTGCTGTCGGGGCTGGATGTGAGAAGCCGCGATTTTCACTAGATCGATGAAGATCGCTGCTCATTGGCTGAAAAAGATGGGTATCGCTGCGCTTGCGGAACGCCGCCCGACCCATCCTACGGTCGGGCCTGGGTAGATCGTCGCCTGGATGAAATCCGGGAACGGTGGATGGAACTTCCCCGGATTTCATATACGGGCTACCTACTGTGGGAATTCATTCGCGATTGAAATCGCCCCCACAAGGGCGGGTGAGGCCCGGGCGATGTGCGCATTGGCCAATGTTGTAGGGGGGAATTCATTCGCCAAGGGGCGCGGAGCGCCCCGGCTCTACAGGACGTTCAGTGCGGAACCACCGGTGCGTTCTTCGCCTTGTGCCGTCGGAACGAGCGGGAAGAGTGGGGGGGCGAAGGCCGGCTGTGATGGTGGTGGTGATGGTGGGAGATCCTGAGCATGGCCCACAGCAACGCGACCGCTGCCAGCAGCCAGCCCATGATCATCAGGGCTATGAAAATTTCGGGACCCATTGCGAACCGCCTCTGGCGCCGAAGTGGAAGGCGCACGACAAGAGTCTAGCCGGGTCAGTATGACGGCCGATCGAAGCCGGCTGCCTTTGGTCGGCTGGCACACTGAAATCAGACGAGGTGCACCTGCTAGCCACACTCCTGGGCCATGTTGCGCTTGGCCTTCTCGGTTGGCGCGTTGCGGTACTGCTCGGTCCAGAACTGGCACTTGGCATCGTTCAGCCGGCGCTGTTCCTCCAGCCGTTCCTGGCGCTCGTTGTCCGCGCGCTGGGCGGCGTTGTAGTTCTCCTCGTACTTCTGCAGGCGCTCGTCGCCCGTGCCTGGCACGGGCGCCGGCTGCGGTTCCGCTTGTGGCGGGGCAGGTGGCGGGGTGAGGACTTCGGCCACCGGAGGCTGGTTGCCGTCCGTATAGAGCTGGTAACCGAGGTAGGTGGTCAGGCCGATGGCGATGAAACCGAGCCAGACCCCCAGGGCGACGCTGAAGGTCAGGACCAGGGGGTTGAAGCTGATGCGCAGGATGCGACGTGGGCGAGCCATGGTGCCTCCGAAGCGGTGGGGCGGCAGGAAATCAGTGTACCTCCAGCACCTCGAAGGCCTGCTGGCCATTGCCGATGGTCAGGATCACCTCGGCGCCTTCGCCCTTGCCCAGCAGCGCCTGGCCCAGGGGCGAACGCGGGCTGATCACGGTGATTTCCTCGCCGTTGTCGACCACTTTCAGACCGGCAGCCTCGGGGCCGAGGAACAACCGCTGTTCGCTGCCATCCTCGGCGGCCAGCAGCACCAGCGCACTGAGCTGGATACCGCGCGCCGGGTCGAAGGGGCGCAGGTTGAGGTTCTCGAACAGCCCCAGGGCCTGTTTGATCTCCGCTGCCCGACGCGCCTGGCCGGTAGCCAGGTAGGAGGCTTCCAGGCCGAGGGTGTCGTACTTGTTTTCGGCGATGTTTTCCTCGTGGGTCGCCGCCTCGTAGGCGGTCTGCGCCGCGCGTTGCAGCAATTGCAGGTCGGCGGCGAGCTTGTCGAGGATCAGGCGATGTATGCGGGCTTTGTCCATGGAGGCAGGAGGTGGCGAAGGGCTGGAGCCGGCATTCTAAAAGCCTTCCCGTGCGGGAGGAAAACGGCTTCGTACAAGACGGGAACGAACTTGTGCACAGTGTTGGCGCAGGAGTACGTCCGTACCAGCTTAAGCAGGGTGCCCGGAGTACTTTTCTCGTGCCATTTGTCGCCGCCTGGAACGCCCGTACAACACAGGTTCCAGGCGCTTTTCGGAGCAAAATGCCCCGCAATGGAGCGGGCAGGGGGTTGACAGTTTCAAGTTGTGCACAGTTGCGATGCAGCTTCGCAAAGGACTGCTGAAATGTCCCGTAAGCGCTTGATTCGCAGTGATGATTTCGTAACTACATGAAAAATAAGGAATTTTATAATTGGTGAAAAAATCATCAGTTTGAGCGGAGGCCACGAACCATAAGCACTCGGTGACGTTTCGATCATCTTCTCAACAGAGTTATCCACAGGTTCTGTGGATTGTCCTGAGCACTTGCTCTAGAACGCCACATTCGGCAATTGCAAGACTTTACCTGCCAGAAAAAAGGAGTAGAGTTGCGCGCCTTTCTCGCCAGCTGCCCCTTTTTCATGAAGTTCCGCGTCCCCGCTGAGTCCGTTTCCAGCCAGCAAACCCTGCCCACCCGCGTTGCCCTCTGGCTGCTGGACAGCCCGCGCCTGGGCCAGGCGCAGAGCGTGAAGCGGATTGCCGGCAAGATGCTCAAGCAGCCGGCACGGGAAGGCGTGGTCGTGGCACAAAGCCGCCTGGGCCAGATGCTCTGCCGCGACTGCGGCAACCCGCGTGACCGCCGCATCGGCCTGGACATGCTGCGCCAGGCCGCCCGCGCCGGCGACCGCTGCGCTCAGCTCGAATTGGGCCGCCTGTGCAGCCAGCCCCGCGTCAACGAACCGGAACAGGCCCGCCACTGGCTGGAACAGGCGGCCTCCCAGGGTTCCCACGAAGCCAGGCACCTGCTCAGCCGCCTCCCGCGGCACTCCTGATCGCGCCGCGCGGCTGGGTATACTCCCGGCATTCCAGCGCGGAGCCGCTCATGCCCCTAGATATCCCCAACCTGTTGATCGGCCTGCTCGTCGCCGCCGTGCCCCTCCTGGGCCTGGTCTGGCAACAGCAGCGCAAGCTCACTGCCCTGCAAACCGAACGCACCCTGCTCGAAGAGCGCCTGGCCAATGCCCAACTGGCCCAGGACGGTCTGGCCGTGCAACTGGACGACAGCCGCGAGGAAAATCGCGAGCTCAACCAGCTCAACGCCGCCCAGCAGGCCGAACTGGCGGCCCTGCGCCGCGAGGCCGAGTTGCTTGGAGTCGAACGCCAGAGCGCCCGGGAAGCCTTGCTGGCCTGGAACCAGGAACGCGAGCGCAAGGATGCCGAACTGCGCCGCCTGGATGCCGACCGCGCCAGCCTGGAAGCTGAACTGCGGGAGCAGCGCGAGTCCCATGAACAGCGCATGACCGACCTGCAGGCGGCCCGTGACGACCTGCGGGCGCAGTTCGCCGAGCTGGCCGGGAAGATCTTCGACGAGCGCGAGCAGCGCTTTGCCGAAACCAGCCAGCAGCGTCTCGGCCAGTTGCTCGACCCGCTCAAGGAACGCATCCAGGCCTTCGAGAAGCGGGTGGAAGAGAGCTATCAACAGGAAGCCCGCGAGCGTTTCTCCCTGGGCAAGGAACTGGAGCGCCTGCAACAGCTCAACCAGCGTCTGGGCGACGAAGCCACCAACCTGACCCGCGCCCTGAAAGGCCAGAAGACCCAGGGCAACTGGGGCGAGCTGGTGCTGGAGCGGGTGCTGGAGCATGCCGGCCTGGAGAAGGGGCGCGAGTACCAGACCCAGGTCAGCCTGAAGAGTGCCGAAGGCGAGCGCTTCCAGCCCGACGTGCTGATCCAGCTGCCGGGGGACAAGCAGGTGGTGGTGGATGCCAAGGTCAGCCTCACCGCCTACCAGGCGCTGATCGCCGCCGACGACGAGGCCGCCCGCAGCCAGGCCCTGAAGCAGCATGTGCTGTCCTTGCGCAGCCATCTCAAGGGCCTGTCGGTGAAGGACTACCAGCGCCTGGAAGGGCTGCACAGCCTGGATTTCGTGCTGCTCTTCGTGCCCATCGAAGCCGCCTTCGCCGCCGCCCTGCAGGCCGATCCCGGATTGTTCCAGGAAGCCTTCGAGCAGCACATCGTGATCGTCAGCCCGACCACCCTGCTGGCTACCCTGCGGGTGATCGACAGCCTCTGGCGCCAGGAGCGGCAGAGCCAGAACGCCCGCGAGATCGCCGAGCGCGCCGGGGCGCTGTACGACAAGTTCGTTGCCTTCGTCCAGGACCTGGACGAGATGGGCAGCCGCCTGCAACAGCTGGACAAGGCCTACGCCAACGCCCGCAACAAGCTGGTGGAGGGCCGCGGCAACCTCATCGGCCGGGCGGAAAACCTCAAGCTTCTCGGCGCCCGCGCCAGCAAGAGCCTGCCCAATGACCTGCTGGAAAGGGCAGCGGGGTTGCCGCTGCTGGATGAGCAGATCGAGGGGTAAGTCCCCCTGTAGGAGCTAGCTTGCTAGCGAAACGGGGCCATTCGCCAGCAAGCTGGCTCCTACAGCCAATGCAGACACAGCCCATTCATTCGCGCCGCTCACCCTGCGTGAATGCCGCGAGCGGCCTGCCTACAGCCCCAGGCTTCCTTTCACCGCCGGCAGCGCCTCCGCGCCGTCGTAGGTCTTCACCCCCGCCAGCCATTGTTCCAGCACCTGCGGATTGGCCTTCAGCCAGGCCTTGGCAGCCGCCTCGGGTTGTTCCTTGTCGTCGAGGATGGCGCCCATGATCTGGTTTTCCATGGCCAGGCTGAACTCCAGGTTCTTCAGCAGGGTGCCGACGTTGCCGCACTCGGCGCTGTAGCCCTTGCGGGTGTGGGTATCCACCACCGCGCTGCCGTAGTTGGGGCCGAAGCTGGCGTCGCCGCCGCTGAGGTAGCGGATGGCGAACTTCGTGTTCATCGGGTGCGGTTCCCAGGCCAGGAACACCACGGGTTTCTGCGCCTGCACGGCGCGACGCACCTGTACCAGCATGCCGGCTTCGCTGGACTCCACCAGCTTGAAACCGTTGAGGCCGAACTGGCCCTGGTCGATCAGGCCCTGGATCAGCAGGTTGCCGTCGTTGCCGGGTTCGATGCCGTAGATCCGCCCATCCAGTTGCTGGCGGAAGCGGCCGATGTCCTTGAAGTCCTTCAGCCCGGCATCGAAGGTGTATTCCGGCACCGCCAGGGTGTACTTGGCGCCCACCAGGTTGGTGCGCACCTTCTCCACGCTGCCCTTGTCCAGGAAGGGCCTGGCGATCACTTCCATCGAAGGCATCCAGGCCCCAAGGTACACATCGATGTTGTTCTTCTCCATGCCCATGTAGGCCATGGGGATGGAGGCCAGCTGGGTCTGCGGCTTGTAGCCCAGGCCCTTGAGCAGGGTGCTGGCCAGGCCCGTGGTGGCGGAGATATCGGCCCAGCCGACTTCCGCCATGCGCACGGTCCGGCAACTGGCGGGCTCGGCCGCCAGGGCGGTGAGCGAATGGCTGGTGAACAGGGATGCAGCGAGCAGGCACAGGACTTTCTTCGACATGGTTGACGCTCCTATCGGGCGGCTACGGCAGAAGTCAGCGGGATGCAGCGGGGCTCTTCGGGCCCCTTCGCCTGCCCGAGCATAGGGAGGGCTGAACCGGCCACTTGATGGGAAACGACATCTTCTGCCGCAGCCAGGAATGGCGGGGGAAGGTGTTGATGTTTTGCGCTGGCAACTCGTCGCTTGACGTCAATTCCGCTGAATTTCGCTCCCCTAGATTGGCTCCCGAAGCAGGCCGCCGAGCCGCACGAACAACACCTGGGAGGAGTACCGATCATGCAATCCGTCGAAGCCATCAAGCTGCAAACCTCCATCGAAGGCTGGGCCGAACAGGACCCGGAAACCGCCTTCACCCTGCCGTCGCGCTACTTCTTCGATGAGAGCCTGTTCAAGGCCGAACGCGACCGCATCTTCATGCACGCCTGGCACGTGGCCGGGCACAAGAATGAGTTCCGCGAGCCGGGCCAGTACGTGGTGGTGGACCTGTTCGACCAGAGCGTGGTGGTGGCGCGCAACATGAAGGGCGAGATCCGCGCCTTCCACAACGTCTGCCAGCACCGCGGCAACCGCCTGCTGGAAGGCCGTCGCGGCACCACCGGCGGGGTGGTGCGCTGCGCCTACCACTCCTGGTGCTACGAGATGGACGGCAGCCTGCGCAGCGCGCCGCGTTGCGAGCGCATGAAGGATTTCGAGATGCAGCAATTCAACATCCCGCAGGTGCGGGTGGAGGAAATGGGTGGCTTCATCTACTTCAACCTCGACCCCAATGCGCCGTCCCTGGACGAGCTGTTCCCCGGCGCCAACGAGGAAATGCACCGGGTCTTCCCCGACCTCGAACGCATGCGCCTGATCGAGGAGCAGGACGTGATCGTGCCGGCCAACTGGAAGGTGATCATGGACAACTCCATCGAGGGCTATCACTTCAAGCTGTCCGGACCCTGCCACATCGACCTGGCCAAGCTGATCGACTTCAAGGGCTACCGCCTGACCAAGCGGGACAACTGGTGGACCTACATCGCCCCGGCCAACCTCCAGGCCGGCGAAGCCTACGGGGTGAAGCTGCGGGAAGACCTGAACCCGGACGAGTGCTTCTTCAACATCGGCATGTGGCCGAACAACACCTTCTATACCTTCCCGTTCTCCGAGTTCCTCGGCACCTTCATCATGATTCCGCTGGACGCCGAGCGCTCGCTGCTGCGCTTCGGCTACTACAGCTCGAACGAAGAGACCGCCGAGGTGAGCAAGGCCTGCATGCGCTGGATGAACGAAGAGCTGGGCCCGGAGGACATCGAGCTCAACATCACCGTGCAGAAGGGCCTGCATTCCCTCGGCTACGACCAGGGCCGCTACATGATCGACGCCCAGCGCAGCAACGAGAGCGAGCACCTGGTGCATCACTTCCATCGCCTGGTGTTCCAGGGCATCCACGGCCAGGAGCGGGCCTGAGCCCGCTTGCGGAGGACGCGCCATGTCCGAGTTCGATTACCTGATCGTCGGCGCCGGCTCGGCCGGCTGCGTGCTGGCCAACCGCCTGGGCGCCGAGCCCGGCGTGAAGGTGCTGGTGCTGGAAGCTGGCCCGCTGGACCACAGCTGGACCATCGACATGCCCTCGGCGGTGGGCATAGTGGTGGGCGGCAGCCGCTACAACTGGAGCTACAGCACCGAACCCGAACCCTGGCTGGACAACCGCCGCATCGGTACCCCGCGCGGGCGCACCCTGGGCGGCTCCTCCTCCATCAACGGCATGGTCTATATCCGTGGCCATGCCCGCGACTACGACAGTTGGGCGGAGCAGGGCTGCCACGGCTGGAGCTACCAGGAAGTGCTGCCCTACTTCATCCGTGCCGAGAACCACGAGCACGGCGCTGACGACTACCACGGCGATGCCGGGCACCTGCACGTGACGGCGGGCAATATCGATACGCCGCTCTGCGCCGCCTTCGTCCAGGCCGGCGTGGAAGCTGGCTACGGGCGCAGCCGCGACCTCAACGGCTACCGCCAGGAAGGCTTCGGCCCGGTGGATCGCACCACCCGCAAGGGCCGGCGCTGGAGCACCTCCCGTGGCTACCTGGCCGAGGCGCTGCAGCGCGGCAACGTCACGGTAGCCACCGGCGCGTTGAGCCTGCGGATTCTCTTCGAGGGGCGCCGCGCCAGCGGCATCGAGTACGAGCAGAACGGCCAGGTGCATCAGGCCCGAGCGCGCCGCGAAGTGATACTCGCCGCCGGGGCGATCAACTCGCCGCAACTGCTGTTGCTGTCGGGCGTCGGCCCGGCGGAGGAAATCCGCGCCCATGGCCTGCCCGTCGTGCATGACCTGCCCGGCGTCGGCCGGCGCCTCAACGATCACCCCGACACCGTGGTGCAGTACCTGTGCAAGCAACCGGTGTCCATCTACCCCTGGACCCGCGCGCCGGGCAAATGGTGGATCGGCGCACGCTGGTTCGCCAGCCACGACGGCCTGGCCGCCAGCAACCACTTCGAGGCCGGGGCCTTCATCCGTTCGCGGGCGGGCGTCGAGCACCCGGACCTGCAACTCACCTTCATGCCGCTCGCGGTACAGCCGGGCAGTGTCGACCTGGTGCCGGCGCACGCCTTCCAGATCCATATCGACCTGATGCGCCCCACCAGCCTCGGCAGCGTCACCCTGCGCGGCGCCGACCCGCGTCTGCCGCCACGCATCCGCTTCAACTACCTGCAGACCGAGCAGGACCGCGCCGACATGCGCGCCGGCGCGCGGCTGGTGCGGGAGATCATCGAACAGCCGGCCATGCGTGCGCTGAAAGGCCAGGAGCTGGTGCCGGGGCCGGAGAACCTCAGCGACCAGGCCCTGGACGCCTGGGCCCGGCGCGTGACCGAAACCGGTTACCACGCCAGCGGCACCTGCAAGATGGGGCCGGCGTCCGACCCGGAGGCGGTGGTCGATCCGCAGCTGCGGGTACACGGGCTGGAAGGACTGCGGGTGGTGGACGCATCGATCATGCCAATCATCGTCAGTGGCAATACCAATGCACCGACCGTGATGATCGCGGAGAAGGCCAGCGATATGATCCGGGGCCAGGCACCCCTGCCTGCGGCCAGGGTCCCGGTGTGGACCCATCCGGACTGGCGTGGACAACAACGATAAGCGGAGCACTGACCAGAGATGCCGAACGTGGAAGGCCTGAACTCCCGGGAACGCCCGCTGGGCGGCGACAGCACGCTGCGTGTCGGCCTGTTGCTGTTGCCGTCATTCCCCAGCCTGGGCCTGGCGGCGGTGGCCGAGCCGCTGGCCATCGCCAACTGGCTGAGCCAGAAGACCCTGTTCCAGTGGACCCTGCTGTCGCTGGACGGCCAGCCGGTACAGGCCAGCAATGGCCTGTCCAGCCAGGTGGAGGCGGGCATCAGCCCGGAGCAGGAATTCGACCTGTGCTTCGTCATCGCCAGCTTCGACGTGCACCGGCATTGCCGCAACAACCTGCTCAAGAGCTGGCTGCGCAAGCAGGCGCTGTTCGGCTCCGTACTCGTGGGGGTTGAGACCGGCACCGAACTTCTGGCCGCCGCCGGCGTGCTGGATGGCTATGACGCTGCGGTGCACTGGGACAACCTGCCGGGCTTCCAGGAGAGTTATCCCAAGGTGCGCTCCCGCGCCCAGCTCTACTGCCTGGACCGCCAGCGCCTGACCTGCGCCGGTGCCGCCGCCATCCTGGACATGATGCTGACCTGGCTGGGCAGCCGGATCGACGCGGACCTGGCGCGGGAGATCGGCATGCACCTGCTGGTGGGCCAGGTCCGTGCGCCCACGGAGAGCCAGCTGGACGACGGCCAGAAAGGCGAACCGCTGCACGAGGGCAAGCTGCGCCGCGCCGTCCGGCTGATGGAGCAGACCCTGGAAGAGCCGCTGGACTGCGAGGCCATCGCCAGCCGCGTCGGCCTGTCGCGCCGGCAACTGGAGCGCCAGTTCAAGCAGCACACCGGGCTGTCGCCGCTGAAGTACTACATCGCCCTGCGCCTGGCCCGTGCCCATAACCTGCTGCAACAGACCAGCCTCAGCGTCGCCCAGGTCGCCGCCAGTTCCGGCTTCGGCTCCCTGGAACATTTCTCCCGCGCCTACCGCGCCCGCTTCGGTTGCCCACCCAGCGAGGACCGCAGCCAGACCTGGACCGCCCCGGTGATGCGCCAGCCGCTGACGCGAAAGGGCGCGTAGGGAAGGGCGGATCTGCGATCCGCTAAGTGATTGAAATCGCCCCCACAGGGGCGGTGCATGCCGGATAGCACGGAGCGGCCGGCGCGAGTCACCCCTCTCCCTTCAGGGAGAGGGGGCGGGGGAGAGGGTTGTAAGCCCCGCTCGGACTCTCAAGGGCAGACCTTCGGCCTGCTTTCGCGACTGAAGTCGCTCCCAAAGCCTGGTGAATGAATTCGCCCCCACAAGGTCACCTTCACAACCGGTACTCCACCTCTTCCCGATCGAGAATGCGCCGGAGCGCCGTGAAGTGCCTTTCGGCGAAGTCCGGATAGTCCAGCCATTGCCGTGCCGTCTTGCGCGCTACCTCCTCGCTGGCGATGCGCAGCGGCCGGCCGGTGGACAGCGCGGTGATGTAGGTCTCGCAGGCACGCTCGAAGTAGTAGAGGTCGTCGAAGGCCTGGGCCACGCTGGTGGCGGCGACCATCACGCCGTGGTTGCCCATCAGCAGCACCGGCTTGCCGTCCAGCAGGCGGCTGACCCGCTCGGCTTCGTCACCCAGGCCCATGCCGTCGAAGCCTTCGTCGATCGCCACGCGCTCGAAGAAGCGCATGCAGTTCTGCTCGATGGGCGGCAGCGTCGAGTCGGCCAGGCAGGCGAGGGCCGTGGCGTATTTCGAATGGGTGTGCAGCACGCAACGGGCCTGGGGCTGGTTGCGGTGCAGGGCGCCGTGCAGGGCCCAGGCGGTGATGTCCGGAGCATCGGGGCGGTCGAGGGTGCCCGGGTCGTCGGCGTCCACCAGGATCAGGTCGCTGGCGCGGATTTCCGAGAAATGCTTGCCATAGGGGTTGATCAGGAACTGCCGGCCATCGGCCGATACCGCCAGGCTGAAGTGGTTGGCGATGGCCTCGTGCAGGCCCAGGCGGGCGGCCCAGCGGAAGGCGCAGGCGAGGTCGACCCGCGCCTGCCAGTGATCGAGCTTGTCCATGGGGGCTCCATGTGGGTGGGTTGCTGGTTTCGAGTCTAGGGAGCCGAAGCCGGGCGACTTGATATGGAGCGACCTTCCCTGGCGCGTTCGTTCAACCGACGCAATGCGCCAGCGTTTCGCCGCATTTCATCAACCGCACGCCAGCGGCCTGGCCGACAGTGACGCCACCTTCAGTCCGAACCCAGGAGACGAGCATGGCGACCCACCCACTCTTCATCGACGGCCAGTGGTGCGACCCGGTCGAGCCCCGGCTGCGGCCAGTGATCAACCCGGCCAACGAGGACGTGCTGGCGCAGGTGGCGGTGGCCGGCGCGGCGGATGCCGAGGCCGCCATCGGCGCTGCCCGCAAGGCCTTCGATCGGGGTGACTGGTCCTGGCTGGGTGTCTGCGAGCGGGCCGCGATCCTGCGGCGCATCGCCGAGGCCATCGAGGCCGATGGCGAGCACCTGGCGCGGCTGGAAACCCTCAACGCCGGCAAGACCCTGGGCGAGAGCCAGGGCGACGTGGCCAATGTGGTGGCGACCTTCCGCTTCTACGCCGCCCTGCTGGAAGGCGAGGGCGGCGCGACGAACACCCAGGCGCCGGCCCATGTCATCAGCCTCAACCAGCGCGAGCCGGTGGGCGTCTGCGCGCTGATCGCGCCGTGGAACTATCCCTTGCTGCAACTGGCGTGGAAGGTCGCCCCGGCGCTGGCGGCCGGCAACACCCTGGTGGTCAAGCCGAGTAGCCTGACGCCGCTGACGGCCCTGCGCCTGTGCGAACTGATCGAGCGCGTGGGATTGCCGGCCGGGGTCTTCAACCTGCTCACCGGGCCGGGTGAGATCGGCGAGCTTCTGGCCGCCAGTCCGGATGTCGACCTGGTATCCCTGACCGGCGGCGCCACGGCGGGTGGCAAGGTGATGCGTGCGGCCAGCGGCAACTTCAAACGGGTGGCGCTGGAGTTGGGCGGCAAGAACCCCAATATCGTTTTCGCCGATGCCGATTTCGAAGTGGCCCTGGATCAGGCGCTCAATGCCGTTTACTTCAACGCCGGCCAGGTCTGCTCGGCGGGCTCGCGGCTGCTGGTGGAAGCGGGCCTCCATGACGACTTCGTCGCGGCGCTGGCTGAACGGGTGCGGCGCATCCGCCTGGGCGCCGGGCTGGCCGCCGGCACGCAGATGGGGCCGGTGATCTCCGCCAGCCAGCGCGATCAGGTCCTGGGCATGGTGAACGGTGCGCTGGCCGAAGGCGCCCGGCTCCTGGCCGGTGGACGGATTCCCCAGGGCGAGGGGTTCGAGCGGGGCTTCTGGCTGGAGCCCACCTTGCTGGGCAACGTGCGTGGGGAGATGCGCATCGCCCGCGAAGAAATCTTCGGCCCGGTGATCACCGTCGAGCGTTTCGACGGCGAGGATGAGGCGCTGCAACTGGCCAACGGCACGCCCTTCGGCCTGGCCGCCGGTGTCTGGACCCGCGATCTCGCCAAGGCCCATCGCGTGGCACGCCGGCTGCGGGCCGGCACCGTGTGGATCAACGACTACAACGCCGCCTTCCCCCAGGCGCCCTGGGGCGGCTACAAGTCCAGCGGCATTGGCCGTGAGCTGTCGCGGGCCGGGCTGGATGAGTTCAGTGAGTTCAAGCACCTCTACCTGAACACCAGCCCGGCCGCGCTGAACTGGTTCGGCGTTTGATCCTCAGCCGGCCAGCGCCGCCCGCCGCCCGCGCTCCAGGCGCACGCTGGCCAGAAGCAGCAGGCCGACCACGAAGTAGCTGCCGGTGATCAGCATGGCGAGGCGGTGATCGCCACCGGACAGCCAGTTGGCCAGGCCGTAGGTCATGGGGCCGAGGATGGCGGAGAGCTTCACCGCCTGGCCCCAGAGCCCGAAGAACTCCGCCAGCCGCGTGGGCGGGGCGAGCAGGCCGACGATGGCGCGCCCCGCCGACTGGCTGGCGCCCATGCACAGCCCGGCGATGTTGGCGGCGGCCCAGAACAGGGCCGGGCCGCTGGCCAGCCAGATCATCCCCACCATGGCCAGCCAGCCCAGCAAGGTCAGCGCCAGGGTCGGGCGGTGGCCGATGCGGTCCTGCAGCCAGCCGAACAGCACCGCGCCGATGGAGGCAGTGATGTTGACGATGAAGATCAGCAACAGGGTGTCCTGGGTGCTGAAGCCCATCACCTGATCGGCGTAGATGGCCGCCAGGCTGATCACCGCGGCGATGCCTGCCTGGTAGCAGACGGTGCAGGCGAGGAAGCGCATCAGGTCGCGGTAGCGTCCGGCCTCGCGCAGGGTCCGGGCGAAGCGTGCCCAGGCACCGCCCGCCACCGCCGGTTGCGGCTGGCTGCGCTCCTTCAGGTAGAGGAAGGTCGGGGTGCTGGCGAGGGCGAAGAGCAGGGCGGTGATGATCACGCAGACCGGCACGAACTGCGCGGCGGTCTGCCCCTGCCCCTGGGCCCAGCTGACATAGCCCAGGCAGGCACCGAGACTGACCAGCCCGCCGATGTAGCCCAGCCCCCAGCCCCAGCCGGAGACCCGGCCCAGTGCGTCATCGCGGGCGAGTTCGGGCAGGAAGGCGGCGATCAGGTTTTCTCCGGTGCCGAAGCAGAAGTTCGACAGCACCACGAAGAGCACCGCCAGGGCCAAAGCGCCCGGCCCGGCCAGGGCCAGCGCTGCGGTGAAGATCACGCAGCCGAGGGCGCTGAACGCCAGCAGGCGTTTCTTGCGTGCGGTGGCGTCAGCATAGGCGCCGATCAGCGGTGCGGTGAGGATCACCAGGGCATAGGAGAGGGCGAGGGTACTGGTCCAGGCCAGGGTGCCCCAGGATTTCCCTTCGGCTACCACGGCGACGAAGTAGGCGTTGAAAACGGCGGTGATGATCACCGTGGTGTAGCCGGAGTTGGCGAAGTCGAACATCGCCCAGGCCCAGATTTCCCGGCGCGTCACGCCGGAGGCGAGGCTGGATCGCATGGCGCTTTATTCCCCCTGTGGAGCGTCCCGGAGAGCCTAGCCCCGAGCGCGGCATCCCGCGACCGCGTAACCCGGTCCTTTCCTGTAGGAGCGAGGTTGTGGGAGCGAGGTTGTGCGAATTCATTCGCGAATGAATTCGCACATTGCAGTCCCCCAATCCAGCGGTATTAGCCGACCAGCTTGGCTGCCTCGCTCTGCACCACCCGATAGCAGGGCTCATAGGCCGCGCCGCCCGGCAGCTTCATCCGGTGCTGGCGGACGAAGGCCTTGAGCAGCTCGTCCAGCGGCTGCATCACTGCGGCGTCGCCGTGGATCTCGTAGGGACCGTGCTGCTCGATCAGGCGGATGCCCTTGTCCTTGACGTTGCCGGCGACGATGCCGGAGAACGCCCGGCGCAGGTTCGCGGCCAGTTCATGGGGCGGCAGGTTACGGCGCAGTTCTAGGCTGGCCATGTTCTCGTGGGAGGGTTCGAACGGGCGCTGGAAGCGTTCGTCGATCTTCAGCAGCCAGTTGAAGTGGAAGGCATCGGCGCGGTCGCGGCGGAACTGCTTCACCGCCTTCAGGCCCTGGGCCATCTCGATGGCCACGGCGGCCGGGTCGTCGATGATGATCTTGTAGCGGCTTTGCGCGGCCTCGCCGAGGGTGGCGCCGACGAAGGCGTGCAACTGCTCCAGATAGGCCGCCGCGCTCTTCGGCCCGGTGAGCACCAGGGGGAAGGGCAGGTCCTTGTTGTCCGGGTGCATCAGGATGCCCAGCAGGTAGAGGAACTCCTCCGCCGTACCGGCGCCGCCGGGGAAGATGATGATGCCGTGGCCCACGCGAACGAAGGCCTCCAGGCGCTTCTCGATGTCCGGGAGGATCACCAGTTCGTTGACGATGGGGTTGGGGGCTTCGGCGGCGATGATGCCCGGCTCGGTCAGGCCCAGGTAGCGGCCGCCGTGGATGCGCTGCTTGGCGTGGCCTATGGTGGCGCCCTTCATCGGGCCTTTCATCACGCCCGGTCCGCAACCGGTGCAGATGTCCAGGCTGCGCAGGCCCAGTTCGTGGCCGACCTTCTTGGTGTACTTGTATTCGTCGGTGCTGATGGAGTGGCCGCCCCAGCACACGACTATCTTCGGCTCGACGCCGGCGCGCAGGGTGCGGGCGTTGCGCAGCAGCTGGAAAACGTAGTCGGTGATGCCTTCGGAGCTTTCCAGGTCGAAGCGGCGGCTTTTGAGTTCGTTCTCCGTGTGGACGATGTCGCGCAGGGCGCTGAACAGCATCTCGCGGGTGCTGGCGATCATCTCGCCGTCGACGAAGGCGTCGGCCGGGGCGTTGATCAGCTCCAGGCGTACGCCACGTTCCTGCTGGTGGATACGGACTTCGAAGTCCTTGTAGGCGTCGAGAATGGTCTTGGCGTTGTCGCTGTGGGCGCCGGTGTTGAGGATGGCCAGGGCGCACTGGCGGAACAGCTGGTACATGCGGCCGGAACCGGCTTCGCTGAGCTGCTGCACTTCGAATTGGGAGAGGGTGTCGAGGGCGCCCTTGGGGCTGACCTGGGCATTGATGACTTGTCTTCTGGGCATTCGGAATTTCCTTGCAACGATGCCGGAGGGCCGGTCGACCCGACGCGGCGGAATGCTGGGCGCCGATTTCCATGGCGCAGATTGAGGCGGTGTTTCTTATATGGGCACTGCGGGGTTACGGACGGATTGCGGAAAGTTTCGGCGCTCTGGATCAGCGTAATAGCGAGATTACTCCCTGTCTGACAAGGACTTTTTCGGAGATGTTGCAGGCGCGGGCGGCACGCCGCCCCAGCGGTCGCTTCACTTGCGCGCTTCGAGGATCAGGTTGAACGGCGTTTCCGTGGCGCGGCGGAAGCTCGTGAAGCCGGCCTCTTCGAACACCTTGCGCAGGCGCGCTTCGCCGGCCTGGGCGCCAAGGCCGAGGCCGACTTCCTGGGACAGGGAGTTGGGGGTGCAGATGAAGGTGGAGGCCGAGTAGAACAGGCGTCCCACCGGCGTCATGTTGTCGTCCAGCGCATCGTTGGCGAAGGGTTCGACCAGGAGCACGGTGCCGTCGGGCTTCAGGGTCTGGTAGGCGTGCCTGGCGGCGCCCACCGGGTCGCCCATGTCGTGCAGGCAGTCGAAGTAACAGATCAGATCGAAGCCGTCGCCGGGGTAGTCCTTGGCGCTGGCCTGGGCGAAGGTGGCGCGGTCCGCCACGCCGCCTTCCCGGGCCCGCTTGTTGGCGGTTTCGATGGACGGGCCGTGGTAGTCGAAGCCGATGAAGCTAGAGGCGGGAAAGGCCTGGGCCAGGATCACGGTGGAAGCGCCGTGACCGCAGCCGACGTCGGCGACCTTGGCGCCAGCCTTGAGCTTGTCCACCACGCCGTCCAGGGCCGGCAGCCACTCGCTCACCAGGTGGGCGCGGTAGCCGGGGCGGAAGAAGCGCTCGGTGCCGCTGAACATGCACGGGTGGTGGTCACCCCAGGCCAGGGCGCCGTCGCCGCGCATGGCTTTCACCAGCTTGTCCTTGTCGTGGAACAGCGCGGCGATGACCGAGGCCCCGCCGGCCACGTACACCGGCGAGTCTTCCACCGCCAGGGCGAGTGCCTGTTCTTCCGGCAGCCGGAAGCGCCCGTGGTCGTGCTCCATGTAGCCGGAGGCGGCATGGGCGCTGAGCCATTCGCGCAGCAGGCGTGCGTTGCAACCGGTGCGGCTGGCCAGCTCCTCCGGGGTCACCGGCTGGCTGTCGGCCATGGCGCGATACAGGCCGAGTTCGTCGCCGACGATGATATTGGCGAGCATCGCCGCGCCGCCCATGTCGGAGACCAGCTTGCCCATGAACGCGTTGAGCCTGGATTCGTCCATTGCCTGTTCTCCTTCGACGAGCGGGCAGCTCGCGAAAAGCGGCGGGGAGCCTTTGTGGAGGGAGCCGCGGCAGCCGAGTCGTGTGTAGCTGGAGTGGCTCCCTTCGAGTCCCGCAATCACGGGACACTTTCAGTTTAGTGGCCCGACAATGGCTTATTGCCGGCCGCTCATCCAAGCCGATGAGTGGCCTACCGCACTGGCGTGGCGACCATCGGTCCGTCCCCCTTGAGCGGCGGTGGCGGGGCAACCATAGTGGAAGCCATGACCTCGACCCGCTCATCCGCACCGGCTGCGCTGGAGGGTTTCCATCCCGCCGTCGCCGCCTGGTTCCGCACTCGCTTCCCCGCGCCGACGGCAGCCCAGGCCCGCGCCTGGCCGGCCATACGCGGTGGCGCGAGCACCCTGGTGGCGGCGCCCACCGGTTCGGGCAAGACCCTTACCGCCTTCCTCTCCGCCATCGACGAACTGGTCCATGAAGGGCTGGAGCAAGGCGGCCTGCCGGATCGCTGCACGGTGGTCTACGTCTCACCGCTGAAGGCGTTGTCCAATGACATCCGCATCAACCTGGAAGAACCCCTGGCGGGCATCCGCGCGGAGCTTTCGCGGCTGGGGCTTGCGGATGTGGCTATCCGCACCGCCGTGCGCACCGGTGATACGCCCCAGGCCGAGCGCGACGCCATGCGCAAGCGCCCGCCGCACATCCTGGTGACCACGCCGGAATCCCTCTACATCCTGCTCGGCTCCGAATCGGGCCGAGCCATGCTGGCCGGCTGCCGCAACCTGATCATCGATGAGATCCACGCCATCGCCGGCAGCAAGCGCGGCAGCCACCTGATGCTCAGCGCCGAGCGCCTGGAAGCCCTGTGCGGACGCAGCCTGCAGCGCATCGGCCTGTCCGCCACGCAGAAACCCATCGAGCGTGTGGCGGCGTTCCTCATGGGCCAGGGCCGGGGTGCCTGCACCCTGGTGGACGTGGGCTACAGCCGCGAGCGCGACCTGGCCCTCGAAGTGCCGCCGGTGCCGCTGGAAGTGGTGCTGAGCAATGAGGCCTGGGAGAAGGTCTACGACCGCCTGGCCGAACTGGTCGCCGAACATCGCACCACCCTGGTTTTCGTCAACACCCGGCGCCTGGCTGAGCGCGTCACCCGCCATCTTTCCGAGCGCCTGGGCACTGCCGCCGTGGCCGCCCACCACGGCAGCCTGGCGCGGGAACTGCGCCTGGACGCCGAGCAGCGCCTCAAGCGTGGCGAGCTCAAGGTGCTGGTGGCCACCGCCTCGCTGGAGCTGGGCATCGACATCGGTGACGTGGAGCTGGTCTGCCAGCTCGGTTCGCCACGCAGCATCGCCACCTTCCTGCAGCGGGTCGGCCGCTCCGGCCACAGCGTCGGCGGCACGCCCAAGGGGCGGCTGTTCCCGCAATCGCGGGACGACCTGATCGAGTGCGCGGCCTTGCTCGATTGCGTGCGCCGCGACGAACTGGATGCGTTGGTCATCCCCCATGCGCCGCTGGATGTGCTGGCCCAGCAGATGGTGGCCGAGGTGGCCTGCCAGGAGTGGGGCGAGGACGAGCTGTACCGCCTGATGATCCGCGCCATGCCCTATGCGGACCTGGCGCGGGAGCGCTTCGATGCCTTGGTGAGGATGCTGTCCGAGGGCTACAACGGCCGCCAGGGCGTGCGTGGCGCCTACCTGCACCGCGATGCGCTGAATCGCCGCCTGCGTGGCCGGCGTTCCGCGCGCCTGACCGCCATCACCTCCGGTGGCGCGATTCCCGACACCGCCGACTACGCGGTGCTGCTGGAACCCCAGGGCGTGCCGGTGGGCAGCGTGCACGAGGATTTTGCCGTGGAGAGCCTGGCCGGCGATGTGTTCCAGCTGGGCAACCAGTGCTATCGCATCCTCCGCGTGGAGCCGGGACGGGTGCGGGTGGAGGACGCCCAGGGCCAGCCGCCGAACATTCCCTTCTGGCTGGGGGAGGCGCCGGGGCGCACCGATGAACTGTCGGCGGCAGTGGCGAGGTTGCGGGAGCGGGTTGAAGGATGGATGGTGGAGTCCGAGCGTGCTGATGCAGCCCTCACCCCCGGCCCCTCTCCCAGGGGGAGAGGGGAGCTGTCCGAGCGAGCGGAAGGCATCGAGCGGGCTGTTGAGGGACTGCGCGAGCAGGTTGGCCTCAGCGAAGCGGCGGCGCGGCAGATCGTCGAATACCTGGCGCGGGCCAGGGCTGCGCTGGGGGCGTTGCCGACCCAACGGCGGCTGGTGATGGAGCGCTTCTTCGACGAATCCGGCGGCATGCAACTGATCATCCATTCGCCCTTCGGCAGCCGGCTCAACCGTGCCTGGGGCCTGGCGCTGCGCAAGCGCTTCTGCCGCAGCTTCAACTTCGAGCTGCAGGCGGCGGCCACCGAGGATGCGCTGATCCTCTCGCTGTCCACCAGCCACAGCTTCCCGCTGGAGGAAGTCTGGCGCTATCTGCATTCCAGCAGCGCCGAACACCTGCTGATCCAGGCCATCCTCGACGCGCCGCTGTTCGGCGTGCGCTGGCGCTGGAATGCCGCTGCCGCGCTGGCCCTGCCGCGGTACTCCGGTGGCCGCAAGGTGGCGCTGCAGATCCAGCGCATGCGCAGCGAGGACCTGCTGGCCAGCGTCTTCCCCGACCAGGTGGCCTGCCAGGAGAACCTGGTGGGCGAGCGCGAGATTCCCGATCACCCGCTGGTGGCCCAGACCCTCGACGATTGCCTGCACGACGCCATGGATAGCGAAGGCTGGCTGGCGCTGTTGCGGCGCATGGAGCGCGGCGAGGTGGAACTGGTCGCCCGCGACCTGCCGGCGCCGTCGGCCCTGGCCGCGGAAATCCTCGGCGCGCGCCCTTATGCCTTCCTCGACGATGCGCCGCTGGAAGAGCGGCGTACCCAGGCCGTGCAGCAACGCCGCTGGAGCGACCCGGAATCCGCCGACGACCTGGGCGCGCTGGACGCCGAGGCCATCGCGGCGGTGGCCGGGGAAGCCTGGCCCCAGGTGCGGGACGCCGATGAAATGCACGAAGCGGTGCTGGCCCTGGCCTGCATCACCCAGGCCGAAGTGGCGGCCAATCAAGGCTGGAGCGGCTGGCTGGCGCAACTGGCCGAGGCCCGCCGCGTCGCCTGCCTGCACCTGGATGGGCAGCCGGCCCTGTGGCTGGCGGCCGAGCGGCTGCAACAGTTCCGCGCCCTGTTTGCGGATGCTGTTTTCAGGCCGGCCATTACGGCGCCCGAGGGCTTTACCGCCGAATGGCCCGTGGAGACGGCGCTGCTGGAAGTGGTGCGCGCCCGGCTTGGCGGTTTCGCGCCGCTGACGCTGGCGAAACTGGCTGGCGATCTGCACCAGAGCCCTGCGGACCTGAGCTTCGCCCTGGCCAGCCTGGAGCGGGAAGGCCAGATGCTGCGTGGCCGCTTCACCCCCGGAGCGAAGGAAGAGGAATGGTGCGAGCGCCATCTGCTGGCGCGCATCCACCGCTACACGGTCAAGCGCTTGCGCCGGGAGATCGAACCGGTGGAGCGCGCCGATTTCATGCGTTTCCTGTTCGACTGGCAGCGCGTCGCGCCTTCTGCCCAGGTGCGCGGTGCCGAAGCCCTGGCCACGGTGCTGGGGCAGCTGGAGGGTTACGAAGCCGCAGCCGGTGCCTGGGAAAGCGAGATATTGCCCAGCCGCGTGGCCGACTACGGCATCAACTGGCTGGATGACCTGTGCCGCGCCGGCCGGTTGGTCTGGTGCCGTTTGGGTGGGCGCGGCAAGGTGGCTGCGGGGCCGGTGCGCAGCACGCCCATCCTGCTCTTGCCGCGCAAGAGCCTGGGCCTCTGGCGAGCCTGCCTGCAGGATGCACCGACCCCGGAACCCTCCCCGCGCGCCGAGCGGGTGCACCAGGTGCTGGCCAGTCAGGGGGCGCTGTTCTTCGACGAATTGATGGACGAAGCCCACCTGTTGCGCAGCGAGCTGGAGGATTGCCTCGGCGAGTTGGTGGCGCTGGGCCTGGCCAACGCCGACAGCTTTGCCGGCCTGCGCTCCCTGCTGCTGCCGGCCGCGCGCCGCAGCCGTCACGACCGTCGCGCCCGCCTGACCCTGGCCAATATGCAGGACGCCGGCCGCTGGGCGCTGTTGCGGGGCAAGGCGGAGGAGGGAAACGGCAAGGTTCCGACCGAGAGCCTGGAGCATGTGGCGCGCACCCTGCTGCGCCGCTACGGCGTGGTGGGCTGGCGCCTGCTGGAACGGGAAGCCGGCTGGCTGCCTCCCTGGCGCGACCTGTTGCGGGTTTATCACCGCCTGGAAGCACGCGGCGAAATTCGCGGTGGGCGTTTCGTGGCCGGGGTATCCGGCGAGCAGTTCGCCCTGCCGGAAGCCGTCGGCCTGTTGCGGGAAGTCCGCAAGCGCCCGCTGGATGGCAGCCTGGTCAGCCTTGCCGCCTGTGATCCACTGAACCTGCTAGGGACTATGCTGAACGGCAGCAAGGTACCGGCCGTGCTGGGCAATCGCCTGCTCTTCCGTGATGGAGTGCCAGTGGCGACCCTGGTGGCGGGCAAGGTGCACCTGCTGCAGGACGCCGATCCGGCCACCGCCCATGAATGGCGCGCGGCGCTGATCCGCCAGCCGGCCGCGACGCCACTGGGGCAGCAGTCACGCCGGGCGCGGATGCCGTTGTAGGTGCGGGTTGGGCACTCACCTTGTAGGGGCGAATTCATTCGCCCCTACAGGCGGTCGTTCTTTCCTCGGTGTACATCTAACCTCTTGTAATCGCTCAGAAATTGACCCGAGGAGTGTCACCCCGCGCAACATCTGGCCCCTGGCCATCTCCCGACAGGTTATCCACAACTTCATCCACCGTTTTTGTGGGTATGCGCCGATCAGTCTTCGCTGGACTTATCCACAGCCAGCAAGGGGGCGAGCAAGGTACACATGCTGCGCCAGTGGGAACCTTCCCAGTACAGGCGATTGCAGGCCGAGCAGCTGAGAAAGCGCGAGTAGAGCGCGCCGATGCGCGGCGGCAGGCGCGGGCGGGCCAGTTCAGGGGCGATTTCCTGCAGTGTATGGTTGCAGTGCAGGCAGCGGCTGAAGGGGGCCGCGCTACGGGCCAGGTCCAGACGCTCGAACAGCTCGCGCAGTTGCAGCGAAGGTTTCAGGGCGTGCACGTAGCAGCCGTGGGTGATGATGCGGCGTTTGAGCAGCTCGCGGTCGCGGGTCAGCACGATGCGCCCTTCGCGGGCCGAGATATCGGCGATCTGGCCGTCTTCGAAACCGTTGTCGTAGAGCGTGTCGAAGCCGCACATGCGCAACAGGCTGGCGAGGCCGCCCAGGTGGGCGTCGGCGACGAAGCGCAGCACCCGCAGGGGCCTGCTGCGGACCCTGAGCAACGGGCTGATGTCCAGCGTCTCGAACTTGGGATAGACCGCCACCCGGTCACCGTCGAGTATCAGCCGCTCGAAGCCCACGGACTCGCCGTTGAGCAACACCAGTTCCACCTCGGTATGGGGCACGCCGAGGGCTTCGATCATGTGCTTGACGGTGGCCGCCCGTGCGCAGGCGCAGGTGAAGGCCTGTCGGCGCCGTGCGGCCGGCAGGAAGTCGTTGAGCTCTTCGTAGAAGCGGAATGTTGCCCTGACCATGCAGGAGAGTATGGCAGGCCGTGGCGCGCCCTCCGTGGAGGGCGCGCGAGCGGTCATTTCGGCTGGGCAACGACCCGCAGGTAGGGTTTCAGGGTCTTGTAGCCGTCGGGGTATTTCTTCTTCGCTTCTTCGTCGGACACCGAGGTGGGGATGATCACGTCGTCACCCGGGCGCCAGTTCACCGGTGTCGCCACCGTGTGCTTGGCGTTGAGCTGCAGCGAGTCCAGCAGGCGCAGCACCTCGTCGAAGTTGCGGCCGGCGCTCATGGGGTAGACGAGCATGGCCTTGACCTTCTTGTCCGGGCCGATGATGAACACCGAACGCACCGTGGCGTTGTCCACGGCGGTGCGCGGGCCGGGGCTGGCATTGGGGTGGATCATGTCGTAGAGCTTGGCCACCACCAGGTTGTCGTCGCCGATCATCGGGTAGTTGACCGCGTGGCCCTGGGTTTCCTCGATGTCACCAACCCATTTGCGGTGGTCGCTGACCGGGTCGACGGACAGGCCGATCACCTTGGTATTGCGCTTGTCGAACTCGGGCTTGAGCTTGGCCATGTAACCCAGCTCAGTGGTGCAGACCGGAGTGAAGTCCTTCGGGTGGGAGAACAGGATGGCCCACTGATCGCCGATCCACTGGTGGAAGTTGATCGTGCCTTCGGTGGTTTCGGCGGTGAAATCGGGCGCTTCATCACCAATGCGGATTGCCATGTGTATCCTCCTTTCTGGCGGCTGGTCAGGCTGCCATCGAGGCAGCGGGAATCGTGGCGAGGCCTTGCGCCCTGCCGGCCTATCAGTATAGGTCGGCATCCCGAGGCTGCCCGGAGGAGGGGCGGGCAAACGAAGCCGCCGGACTAGCGGATGAGCGGACGGTGGCGCGGGCAAGGTGGTGCTAGCGTTAGAGGAGGGGAGGTGCCGGCCGGGGGCCGCGCCATGCCCCGCAGCAAGGCCACCCGGTTTGCCGACGCCCACAACCTGTTGACCCGAGCCCGGTGCCCACTGGTACCGAGGGAAGGCGTGCGGCCTTGCCAAACCCCATAACCCATAATCCGCACGGAGGTGATCGCCATGGCCCGTACAACTCCCATCAGCCATTACCGCAACATCGGCATAGTGGCCCACGTGGACGCCGGCAAGACCACCACCACCGAACGGGTCCTCTACTACACCGGGGTCAATCACAAGATGGGCGAGGTGCACGATGGCGCCGCGACCATGGACTGGATGGTCCAGGAGCAGGAACGCGGCATCACCATCACCTCGGCGGCCACCACGGCGTTCTGGAGCGGTTCGCGCAAGCACCTCGACAAGTACCGCATCAACATCATCGACACCCCCGGCCACGTCGATTTCACCATCGAGGTGGAGCGTTCCCTGCGCGTGCTGGATGGCGCGGTGGTGGTGTTCAGCGGCGCCGACGGGGTGGAGCCGCAATCCGAAACGGTCTGGCGCCAGGCCGACAAGTACCACGTGCCGCGCATCGCCTACGTGAACAAGATGGACCGCGCCGGCGCCGACTTCCTGCGGGTGGTGGAGCAGATCAAGAAGCGCCTTGGCCATACGCCGGTGCCGATCCAGCTGCCCATCGGCCAGGAAGAGAACTTCAACGGCCAGATCGACCTCATCCGCATGAAAGCCATCTACTGGAACGACGCCGACCAGGGCGCCAGCTTCCGCGAAGAGGAGATTCCTGCCGCCCTGCTGGAGGACGCCCGCCGCTGGCGCAACGTGATGCTGGAAGTGGCGGCCGAGGCCAACGAGGAACTGATGACCAGATACCTCGAAGAGGGCGACCTGAGCGAAGAGGAGATCAAGGCCGGCCTGCGCATCCGCACCCTGTCCTGCGAAGTGGTGCCGGCGGTGTGCGGCTCGTCGTTCAAGAACAAGGGTGTGCCGCTGGTGCTGGACGCCGTGGTCGAACTGCTGCCGGCGCCCACCGAGATCCCGTCCATTCGCGGCACCCATCCGGACCACCCGGAGAAGGAGGACGAACGTCACGCCGACGACGCCGAGCCCTTCTCGTCACTGGCCTTCAAGATCGCCACCGACCCCTTCGTCGGCACCCTGACCTTCGTTCGCGTCTACTCCGGCGTGCTGAACTCCGGCGATGCCGTGCTCAATTCGGTGAAGGGCAAGAAGGAGCGCGTCGGCCGCATGGTGCAGATGCACGCCAACCACCGCGCCGAGATCAAGGAAGTGCGCGCCGGCGACATCGCCGCGCTGATCGGCATGAAGGACGTCACCACCGGCGACACCCTGTGCGATCTGGAAAAACCCATCGTCCTCGAACGCATGGATTTCCCCGAGCCGGTGATTTCCATCGCGGTGGAACCCAAGACCAAGGCCGACCAGGAAAAGATGGGCATCGCCCTTGGCCGGCTGGCGCAGGAAGACCCGTCGTTCCGGGTGAAGACCGATGAGGAGACCGGGCAAACCATCATCTCCGGCATGGGCGAGTTGCACCTGGACATCATCGTCGACCGCATGAAGCGCGAGTTCGGCGTCGAGGCCAACACAGGCAAGCCCCAGGTGGCCTACCGCGAGGCGATCCGCAAGACCTGCGAGATCGAAGGAAAGTTCGTTCGCCAGTCCGGCGGCCGCGGGCAGTACGGCCATTGCTGGATTCGCTTTTCACCGGCGGACGAAGGCAAGGAGGGGCTGGAGTTCGTCAACGAAGTGGTGGGCGGCGTCGTGCCCCGTGAATTCATCCCGGCGATCCAGAAAGGCATCGAGGAACAGATGAAGAACGGCGTGCTCGCCGGTTACCCGTTGATCGGCCTGAAGGCCGCGGTGTTCGACGGTTCCTCCCACGATGTGGATTCCAGCGAGATGGCCTTCAAGATCGCCGCCTCCATGGCCACCAAGCAGCTCTCGCAGAAGGGCGGCGCGGTGCTGCTGGAACCGGTGATGAAGCTGGAAGTGGTGACCCCCGAGGAATACATGGGCGACATCATGGGCGACCTCAACCGCCGCCGGGGCCTGATCCACGGTATGGAGGACGGCTTGTCCGGCAAGATCATCCGCGCCGAAGTGCCCCTGGGCGAGATGTTCGGCTACGCCACCGACGTGCGCTCCATGTCCCAGGGCCGCGCCAGCTTCTCCATGGAATTCGCCCGCTACGCCGAAGCCCCGGCGAGCATTGCCGAGGCGATTGTGAAGAAGTCGGGGTGAGGCCGGCAGCGGCTTTTGGGGGTGGTTTGTAGGAGCGAATTTATTCGCGAAATAGGGCCGAAGAGTTGCCCCGGTGATAAACGAGGCCGCGTTGCGGCCAATCGCGAATGAATTCGCTCACAGGAAAGGCAGTCCATTCCATCAAAGAAAAACGGGCCTCGAAGGCCCGTTTTCCATTCCCGTTCCGCTGCCCAGGTCAGTCCTTCTGTTTGTTGCGGAAGTAGGGAATCACGTGTTCGCCGATGTTCTTCAGCGTCTCGAGCTGCGCCCACTGGGGCACGGTGCCCATCTGGCAGATGAAGAGGATTTCGTCGGCGCCGGCATCGATCAGGCGCTGCACGTAGCCGATGCAGTCCTTCACGGTGCCGTAGGCATGGTTGGGGTTCATCATCGCCATGCTCGGGTCGGAGAAGTCCACGGTCACTTCCTCGGAGGCGAAGCGCGACTTGATCACCGCCTGGCCGTTGCCGTCGACGAAGGTGTCTTCCTTCCACTTCTCCGGGTCCGGGCGCTCGCCGCCGGCGTACCAGTACGCCAGGGACTCCATGAAGTAGCGCTGGCCACGGATGCCGATGTGGCGGGCCTTCTCGTTGTCGTCCAGGACGATGGCCGGGCACAGGGCGGCGATGTGGCGGTTGGGGCGGAAACCCACCTGGTCCTTTTCGTCACGGTTGTCCCAGGCCTCGTGGTACACGGCGACCTTCTTGGCGATTTCCTCGGGGCCGCCGAAGCCCAGCACCAGGGCGCCCATGCCACGGCCGCCGGCGTTCTTCAGCGACTCGGTGTTGGTGCAGGCCAGGTACATCGGCGGGTGCGGCTCCTGGTAGGGCTTGGGGTGGATGGGGCGTTTGGGGATCTTCACGTATTCGCCGTCATGTTCGATCTCGTCCTGCACGAACATCTTCGGGATCAGGTACATGGCTTCGTCGATCTGCGGCTGCAGGGTGGTCAGGTCGTAGCCGAAGGTGCCGGCTTCCTGCTGGGTGCCGCCCTTGCCCACGCCAAAGTGCACGCGGCCCTTGGACAGGAGGTCGAGGGTGGCGATGCGCTCGGCCACCTTCACCGGGTGGTTCATGGCCGGCGGCAGACAGACCACGCCGTGGCCGATGCCGATGCGCTCGGTCTTGCCGGCGACGAAGGCGAGCATGGTTTCCGGCGCCGACATGTGGGAGTAGTTGGTCAGCGCGGTGTGTTCCACGCACCAGAAAGTGTCGAAACCGAGCTGGTCGGCGAGTACGGCCTGCTCGACGGTTTCGTCGAAGATGCGACGGTCGCCCTCGCGGCTGGCGTCGATCGTCTGTGCCTCGTAGATCAGGGAGAATTTCATGCGCTTGGCCCTTCTTGTTCTTCGATCGGTCAACCCGGAGCCCCGGGCCCTGGGCGCATGGTGTGGGATCGAAAACCGCGCTGAATCCCCCAAAAAGACTAGTCATTTTGATGCCCCGCACAGCAAGACGCCCGCGCGGGGCGGGCGTCGTGGCAGGGAATTTCGGCTGATGTGGAACCGTAGGATAGGTCGGGCGGCGTTCCGCGAGCTTGCGATACCCATCGAATCGCGGTGATGGGTATCGCTCCGCTCCACGCCATCCTACGGGGAACGGGGATCAGAGGAAGAAGTCGGTGCTGTCCAGGCCCATTCCCACGCCACCCAGATTGAGTGCGTATTTGCCCGGGCAGTTGGCCACGTGGGCGCGGCCGGTGTGGATATCGCGGAAGGCGCGGTTGATGCCGTGCTGGCGGAAGATGGTGGAGGCGCCGCTGTTGTACATCAGCGCTTCCACCGCCTGGGCGCACTTGTCCGGGACGATCGCCGAGTCGTAGCGCATCTTCACCCGCTCGGACATGCTCAGCGGCTCGCCGGCGACAGCGCGCCGCATCATCAGGTCGAAGTTGCGCAGCAACACCGTGCGGCATTCATCCACCGTGACCATGGCATTGGCCAGCGCGGTCTGGGCGCCCGGGTCCTGGATGATCCTGCGGCCATCGTTGACCCCGACGCGACCCTTGTTGGCTTCGATGAACAGGTCGATGGCGCCCTGCAGCGCCCCGATGGTGGACGACGACACGGCGCGCACGAAGATCTGCCCGAAGGGCAGGCGGAATAGCGGCGCGGTGTTCACCGCGTTGCCCGGGCTGTTCTGCAGGAAGCCGTCGATGGAGCGGTGGGTGCGGTACTCGGGCACGAATACGTCCTCTACCAGCACGTCGTGGGAGCCGGTGGCTTCCAGGCCCATCACGTCCCAGTTGTCGAGGATGCTGTAGTCGCTGCGCGGCACCAGGAAGGTGCGGTAGTCCGGCCCGTCGCCTTCCTTCTCCGGCGGCACCATGGCGCCGAGGAAGGCCCACTGGCAGTGCTTGCTGCCCGAGGAAAAGCCCCAGCGGCCGCTCAAGCGGAAGCCGCCGTCCACGCGGGTGACCTTGCCCACCGGCATGTAGGAGGAGGAGATCAGCACGCTCGAATCCTGACCCCAGACATCCTGCGCCGCGCGGTCGTCGAACAGCGCCAGCTGCCAGTTGTGGATGGCCACCACGCCCAGCACCCAGGCCGAGGACATGCAGCCTTCGGCGAGGGCCATCTGCACCTCGAAGAAGTCGCGGGGCTCCAGCTCGTAGCCCTCCCAGCGCGCGGGCTGGAGGATGCGGAAGAAGCCCGCTTCCTGGAAATCACGGATGGTTTCTTCCGGCAGCTGGCCGTTCTTCGCGGCCAGCGGCGCACGTTCGCGCAGCACGGGCACCAGCTCTCTGGCGCGTTGTTTCAGGCGTTGGCGGATCAGGTCGTGGTCGAGCATGTTGTTGTTCTCCTGTTGAAGGCTTTTCCACCTATCGCCGGGCATTCAAACAACGGGCAAGCGGCGCGGCATCCTTCAAATGGACCATATGGCCAGCGCGGGGACAGGAATGGGCACAGCCTGATTCTTGTGGGGGCGAATTCATTCGCGAATGGCAGCGCAGCTGCCACCTGTAGGGCCGTAGGGCAGGCCTGCGGCCTGCATAGCGAATGAATTCGCCCCCACAAGTGAAAGCTCCATGTACCGGCGTTCTGACTAGTCCCCTCGGACGATGTTGCCCGCAAGGCCCTGGCGAAGAATCGGCCTCACTGTGAGAACAACAAGAGGGCAGTGCGATGAGCCAGGCCGATCTGAAAGCCGCGATGCTCCAGGCGATGCGTCGTCTGGCCAAATCCGTGACCATCATCACCACCAGCAACGGCCGGGAGCGCTTCGCCATGTCCGCCACCGCGGTGGATTCGCTTTCCACCGAGCCGCCGTCGCTGCTGATCTGCGTGAACAAGACCGCGTCGCTGCATGCCGTGCTGGATGCGGGGGCGGATTTCTGCGTGAACATCCTCGGCCTGGAACAGGAGGAGTTGTCCCACCTGTGCAGTGGCCCGGTGAAGGGCGAGGCACGCTTCCAGCGTGGCGACTGGCGCAGCAGCGAGGGCGGGATTCCCTACCTGGGCGATGCCCAGTCCTCGATCCTTTGCCAGCAGGACGGCAAGTTCAGCTACGGCACCCACACCATCTTCATCGGCCGCATCCTGGAGATTCACAACAGCGCCGAGATCAGTCCGCTGGTCTACCTCAACGGCGCGTACACCACCACCGCGCCGTCCCTGGCCGCAGCCAGCTGAGGAGGCACGATGACGGCCATGGAGCAGAACCCGGAAGCGCCGCTGCGTGTGCGTGATGCCGCGCAGCTGGCCTGGGACGACAGCGCCGACCTGCTGGTGGTCGGCTTCGGTGGCGCCGGCGTGTGTGCTGCGATCGAGGCGGCAAGCCGGGGCGTTTCGGTACTGGCCCTGGATCGCTTCCAGGGCGGCGGCGCCACGGCGCGCAGCGGCGGCGTGGTCTACGCCGGCGGCGGCACGCCGCAGCAGGCCGAGGCGGGCGTGGAAGACTCGGTCGACGCCATGTACGACTACCTGCGCCTGGAAGTGGGTGAGGCGGTTTCCGCCGAGACGCTGCGTGGCTTCTGCCAGGACAGCCGCGCCAACCTGGCCTGGCTGGAACAGCAGGGCGCAGCCTTCCAGGGCAGCGTGCCACCGCTGAAAACCTCCTACCCCAGCGACCAGTACTACCTCTATTACTCGGGCAACGAAGCGGTGCCGAGCTATGCTGCCCAGGCGCGTCCGGCGCCGCGTGGCCACCGCGCGCTGGGGGCCGGCATGTCCGGAATCGCCCTGTTCCGTCCCCTGGCTGCCACCGCCTTGCGCAAGGGCGTGCGCCTGCGCCGCCAGTGCGAGGTTCGCCGCCTGGTGCTGGACGCGGCCGGCAGCGTAATTGGCGTTGAAGCCTGGGAGCTGCCGGCCGGCAGCCGTGCCGCCAGGCGTCACGCACGGCTGAGCCGCTGGACCGATGCCATTCACCCTTATGCACCGGCCCTCGCCGAGCGCTGGCGGCGCAAGCTGCGCGTGCTGGAGCTGGACCACGGGCAACGCCGGCTGATCCGCGCCCACCATGGGGTGCTGCTGAGCTCCGGTGGATTCGTCTTCAACCGCGCCATGCTCACCGTGCATGCGCCGCGCTATCTCGACGGCTTGCCGCTGGGTACCAGTGGCTGCGACGGCAGCGGCATCCGCCTCGGCCAGAGCGTCGGCGGCCGCGCCGCGCGCATGGAGCGGGCCAGCGCGTGGCGCTTCATCAATCCGCCGCTGGCCTGGGCTCGCGGGCTGATCGTCAATGCGCAGGGGCAGCGCTACTGCAACGAAGAGGTGTATGGCGCCAAGCTCGGCCACGCCATGGTGGAAGAGCAGGGCGGCCGTGCCATCCTCATCCTCAATCGCGCGCTGATGAAGGAAGCCTTCGCCCAGGTAGGGCCGGGCAAGGTCTGGTCCTTCCAGCGCCTGCCGGCCGTGCTCAACATGCTGTTCAACGCCCGCCGTGGCCGCAGCCTCGCCGAACTGGCCGAGCGCACCGGCTTGCCGCAGGCGAACCTCGAACGCACGGTCGACGCCTACAACGCCGCAGCACGCGGGGATCGCGACGACGAACGGGGCAAATCGAAAGCGTTCCTCGCGCCCCTGGACGAAGGTCCCTGGTACGCCCTGGACCTCTCGTTCGACAGCAAGCTCTTCCCCTGTCCGGTGATCACCCTCGGCGGCCTGACCGTGTGCGAGCGCAGCGGCCAGGTGTTGGGGGAAGACGGTCAGCCCGTCCCCGGCCTGTTCAGCGCCGGCCGCAATGCGGTGGGCGTGGCGTCCAATTTCTATGTGTCTGGCCTGTCCCTGGCCGACTGCGTCCATTCCGGACGTCGGGTCGGCGCCCATGTGGCGGACCTGGTTCGTGCCGCCATGGCTTCCCAAGGAGAACAACAATGAAACGAGTCGAAGGCAAGGTCTGTATCGTCACCGGCGCCGCCAGCGGGGTAGGGCGCGAAGACGCCCTGCTGCTGGCCAGCGAAGGGGCGAAGGTGGTGCTCACCGACCTCAATGAAGAAGCCGGCCGCCAAGTGGCCGCCGATATCGGCGCCAATGCGATTTTCGTCCGCCAGGACATCGCCAGCGAGGCCGATTGGCAGGACGTCATCAAGCTCACGCTGGAGAAGTTCGGCCGGCTCGACGTGCTGGTGAACAACGCCGCCATCCTCGCCATGGCCAGTGTCGAGGACACCAGCCTGGAGCTGTGGCAGAAGGTCCAGCGGATCAACAGCGACGGCTATTTCCTCGGCTGCAAGTACGCCATTTCGGCGATGAAGGACAGCGGTGGCGCTTCCATCGTCAACATGTCCTCGGTGGCGGCGCTCGGCGGCATGCCAGCCTTCTGCGCCTACTCCGCCTCCAAGGGCGCGGTGGCCGCGCTGACCCGTTCGGTGGCCTTGCATTGCAAGGAGCAGGGCTACCGCATCCGCTGCAACAGCGTGCATCCGGACGGCATCAACACGCCGATGACCCAGGCGCTGACCGGTGGCCAGGCGATTCCCCAGGAGGTGCTGGACCAGAACCCGAAGAACCGCATGTGCGCGCCGCGCGACATCGCCAACCTGGTGCTCTTCCTCGCCTCCGACGAGTCGCGCTTCATCAACGGCAGCGAGCTGCGCATCGACAACGCGCAGACCGTCAGCGGCCTGCTTTGACCCGGAGATGGCCATGGGCAGCGTGCAGCCACTCGTGATCGAGCCCCGGCAGTCCGGCACCTTCCAGCTGGAAGTGGCCGAGGTGATCGCCGAGACCCACGACAGCCGTTCCCTGGTGCTGCGGATACCCGCGGGACTGGAAGAGCGCTTCCGCTACAAGGCGGGGCAGTACCTCGGGTTTCGCGTGGTGCTCGGCGGCAAGCGGCTGACCCGCTGCTATTCCATGTCCAGCTCGCCGGATTGCGACGCCCTGCCCAAGGTCACCATCAAGCGGGTGGATGGCGGCCGGGTGTCCAACTGGTTCAACGATCAGGTGCGCGCCGGTGATCTGCTGGAGGTGCTGCCGCCGGCCGGTCACTTCCATCTGCGCCCCGGTGAGCACGACCTGGTGCTGTTCGGTGGTGGCTCGGGGATCACTCCGGTGTTCTCCATCCTCAAGTCGGCACTGCGCACCAGCCGGCGGCGGATCAAACTGGTGTACGCCAATCGCGACGAAGCCTCGGTGATCTTCCGCGACGAGCTGAAGGCACTGGCCAAGGCCCATGTGGACCAGTTGGAAGTGGTGCACGTGCTGGATTCGGTGCAGGGCTTCCTCAGCGAAGGCGAAGTGCGCCAACTGGTACGCGGCCATGCCGGTGCGGAGTTCTACATCTGTGGACCGGGACCCTTCATGGACACGGTGGAACGCGCGCTGCTGGCGGCGGGCGAGGAACGCGCACGCATCCATGTGGAGCGCTTCGTTTCGCCGCCCGATCCGGATGAGGTGGTGGCCGTGCCCGCCGCTGCCGGCGCGGTCGAGGTCGAGGCTGTGCTGGTCGAACTGGACGGTGCGGTGGCGCAGGTGCCCTGGCGCCCCGGCGAAACCCTGCTGCAGAGCATGCGCAATGCCGGCCTGGATGCGCCCTACTCCTGCGAGGAGGGCTTCTGTGGCGCCTGCATGTGCAAGGTGGAGGAGGGCGAAGTGGCGCTCTCACGCAACGATATCCTCAGCCCCGCCGAACTCGCCGAAGGCTGGACCCTGGCCTGCCAGGGTCGCCCGGCCAGCGCGCGGCTGAAACTGAAGTTCCCGGGGTGACAGCCGGGGGCTACCGCCCTTGTGGGTGGTATTGAGCGTGTATGTCTGTGCCTTTACGCCCGGCTTCGGCCGGGTTTTTTATTGTCGAGGCCTTTGGTTGTGCTGGTCCGGATTCTGTGGGGGCGATTTCAATCGCCATGCGGACCGAAGGTTCGCCCGATGGCCTTGAAGGGGGAAGCTGCGCTTCCTTTTGCGAATGAATTCACCCCCACATCGAAGGGGCTGAAGCCCACCCTGCGGGCGTAGTCCCATCGGACGATCACGCCTGCTTACTCCGGCGCTAGACTCCGCCGAAAACCCCATTCCAACAACAAGACATCGAGGTTTGCCATGGCACGTCTGTCCAGCAAGGTTGCGGTCATCACGGGTGCCGCTTCGGGTATCGGTCTGGCCTGTGTTCGCCGCTTCGCCGCCGAGGGTGCGCAGGTGGTCGGGCTGGATCTGGGGGAGCCCCGCGCGGATGTCGTCGCCAGCCTGGAAGGGCTGCAGCCGGCGCCGCTGTTCATGTCCCTGGACGTGCGCGACGAGGCGCGGGTACAGGCGGTGATGGAAGACGTGGTGGCACGTTTCGGCCGCATCGACGCCCTGGTCAACGCCGCCGGCATCGCCAGCCGTGGCAGCATCACCGAGACCAGCACCGAGGAGTGGCGCCGGGTCCTGGATATCCACCTGACCGGCAGCATGCTCACCAGCCGCTACGCGCTTGCGCAGATGGTCGCCCAGCGCAGCGGCTCGATCATCAACTTCGGTTCGATCTTCGGCCTGCAGGGTTGCGACGGCAACGCCGCCTACAACACCGCCAAGGGCGGCATCAGCCAGCTGACCCGCTCCATGGCCATCGACTACGGCCACGCCAATATCCGCGTCAACGGCCTCTGCCCGGGGCTGATCGACACGCCCATGACCCAGCTGGTCAAGGAACAGAAGGAGTTCCATGCCTACTTCGCGTCCCAGCACATGCTCTGTCGTGCCGGACAGCCGGAAGAGGTGGCCAGCGTGGCGCTGTTCCTCGCTTCCGACGACGCCTCCTTCGTCAGCGGGCAGATGATCGCAGTGGATGGCGGCTTCTCCGCCGGCCGCCGTTTCGCACCGCCACACGCCTGATTACCCATCAATGCCACGGCCGGGTTCGCCCGGCTGTCGCCCCGTTGCGCCCCGAGAAAAGCCCATGACCGACCTGGAAAGCGTCCTGACCATTCCCCAACTGCTGGCCGCCACCGCGACCCGCTACGGCGAATCCATGGCCATCGAGGACGATGGCGTCCGCATCAGTTACCACCGGCTCGACCAGTTGCGGCGCCAGGCCGCCCGCGCCCTGCTGGCGCTGGATATCCAGGCTGGCGAGCGGGTGGCGATCTGGGCGCCGAACATCCACGAGTGGATAGTCGCCGCCATCGCCCTGCAGAGCGCCGGCGCGGTGCTGGTGCCGCTGAACACCCGGATGAAAGGCAGCGAGGCGGGCTTCATCCTGCGCGAGAGCGGCGCCAGCCTGCTGTTCGTGATCGGTGAATTCCTCGGCACCTGCTATCCGGCGCTGCTGGAGGGGGAGGCGCTGCCGGCGCTGCGCACGCGCATCTGCCTGCGCGGAGCGGCACCGGACTGCCTGGGCTGGGACGATTTTCTCGCGCGGGCGGATGAGGTGTCCCCGGAACAACTGGCGCTGCGCGAAAGCCAGGTGGACCAGCACAGCCTGTCGGACCTGCTGTTCACCTCCGGCACCACCGGCAAGCCCAAGGGCGTGATGACCGCCCATGGCCAGAACCTGCGCATCGTTCGCGACTGGAGCGCCATGGTCGGCCTGCGCCCCGGTGATCGCTACCTGATCGTCAACCCGTTCTTCCACAGCTTCGGCTACAAGGCCGGCTGGCTGGCGGCGCTGATGCGTGGCTGCTGCATCCTGCCGCAGCAGGTGTTCGATGTGCCGGTGATGCTCGAACGCATTGCCCGTGAACGGGTGAGCGTGCTGCCGGGGCCCCCGACCCTGTACCAGTCGATCCTGGCCTTTCCCGATCGTGAGCGTTTCGACCTGTCCAGCCTGCGGGTGGCGGTGACCGGCGCGGCGTCGGTGCCGGTGGAAATGGTGCGGCGCATGGGCAGCGAACTCGGCTTCGAAACCATCGTCACCGCCTACGGCCTTACCGAGGCCTGCGGCTTCGTCACCATCTGCCGGCCAGGGGATTCCGCCGAGCGGGTGGCGACCACCTCGGGCCGCGCCTTCCCCGGGGTGGAAGTGCGCTGCATCGATGCCGCCGGAAACCCGGTACCGCCGGGTGAACCGGGGGAGCTGCTGGTGCGCGGCTACAACCTGATGCAGGGCTACTTCAACAACCCCGAAGCCACCGCTGAAGCCATCGATGCCGAGGACTGGCTGCATACCGGCGATATCGGCGTGCTGGACGAGGACGGCTACCTGCGCATCACCGACCGCATCAAGGACATGTTCATCACCGGCGGTTTCAACGTGTACCCGGCGGAGATCGAACAGGTGATCCTGCGCTATCCGGGCGTGGCCCAGGCGGCGGTAATCGGCATTCCCGACGAGCGCCTGGGTGAAGTGGCCATGGCCTTCCTCCTGCCCGCATCCGGTCAGCAACTGGATACCGGCGACTTCCTCGCCTGGTGCCGCGAGCAGATGGCCAACTACAAGGTCCCGCGCCGCGCGCAGGTGGTGGACGTCCTGCCGCTGAACGCGGCGGGCAAGGTGACCAAGGACGTGTTGCGGCGGTTGGCGGTGTAGTTCGGTTCCGACGACGCTTCAGCTGGGCGCCGCGCGCTACCGGACCGCTGGGTGGATCGGTGCGCGCGGCGCACCCTGCGGAGGCTGGGGTGCGCCATGCGCACCAGCCGCGGGTCAGAGCACGAAGCCTTCCCGTTCCATGCGCGCCAGCAGGCCCTGCCAGATCGGCAGTTCGGCCGTGTTGCCGACGCGTTTGAGGGTGCTGCCTTTCATCGCATAGAGCCCCTGGGCGTCGAAGGCGTAGCGCAGGGCGAGGTCCTTGCGGCGGGAGGCGGGGAGGATGTCGTCCACCAGGTTGTCGAGGATCAGGGGCTCGGCATCCGGGGTTTCGTAATAGGTCACCACCATGTGCGCCTGGTTCAGCTCCAGGGCGCGCGCATAGGTGATACGCAGCTTGTCCGGGGCGACGCCCAGTTGCAGCAGGGTGAAGTACTTGGCCAGGGCGAAGTCTTCACAGTCCCCGGCGCCGCTGGCCAGGGTTTCCACGGGCGTTGCCCAGTAGTCGCGGCGTTGCCACAGCTCGCTGTCGTCGCTGAAGCGAACCTGGCTGTTGATCATCTGGTTGACCGCCTGCAACTGCTGCAGCTCGCCCAGTTGGCGGCCGCTTTGCAGCAAGGCATGCCAGGCGTGCAGGCGCTCCTTGGCGGGGCCGCTGTCGCCGTAGCGCTTTTCCGCCTTGCGCAGTACGGGATCGACGCTCCAGGCGGCCTTGGCGCTGCCAGCACCGAATAGCAGGCCGGTCCCGAAGAGCATCAGGGCGAGGAAATGCCAGGACAGGGAAACGCCGAAGCGGCGGGAGGCGGGCTTCTGCAACGGGTTGACTCTCCAGGGAAGACGGCCGGAGCTGGGTTCTACGGTGGATCAATCCGTTGAGCGAATCACCGGCAAAGGAAAATCCCTCCGCCGGTTTTGGGGATGGGCGAACACTAGGATCGCTGCGCCTCGTGCTGCAAGGGGCAGCAGACGCATGGCACGGGTGCGGAGGAGGTGGGGCGGGTGGAAGGGCTCTGGGACGCGCCCTGGAAGCTTTGGCCGATTGTCGGAAAGTCGTCAGGACGCTGCCCGCCGGGTGCGCAGCAATGGGTGCGCATCCGACGGGCGGTCACTTCAGGTCATTTTCCGAACTCGACCCTCTGCTTGTAGATCGGCAACTGGTACTGCTGGGTTTGCCGTCCACTGGACCGCATGTCGTCATCCTGGGTTCGTTGCCCGGCGGCGGTCGGTTGTTCCTCGACCATCCGGGTAAAGCTGTCGCTGGAATCCTCCCTCATCTGCAAGATTTGTTGGTTACGCATCTGAAAGTCGCTCAGGCGATCGCTTCCATTTTCCGCGAGGACCGGGCCAGGTCCTGCTGTCATTGCGAGGGCCAGAAGCAGGCCACTGAGGGCCGTCGTGCTGAATGTCGATTTCATGATCCTTACCTCTTGTTTCCCCCTCTCGCTCCCCTATCGAGTGGATTTACAGGATCGGCCATTGTTACAGGCAGTGGCGAAGGCCTGACGGATGGCAGGGAAATGGACCGACGGTCCAACGCAAGGCATTGAATGGCATGGATATTTCCGACGTTTCTGCCCGAATTAGAAGCAGCGGGGCGGGGGGCTGCGAATCACCGGACCTTTCGTGCACGCAAAAAAAACGCCCCGCCAAGGGGGCGGGGCGCCGCGTGGATTCCTCGTCCGTGAGGATTGGGGAATCGCGGATCAAGCGTTCGGGGAGGTTTCCCCCTGTTCTTTCCAGCCGCCGCCGAGGGCCTTGTACAGGTTCACCTCGCTGGCCAGTTGGTTGAGGCGGTCGCCGATCAGTTGCTGGCGGGCGCTGAACAGCTGGCGCTGGGCGTCCAGCAGGGTCAGGTAGCTGTCCACGCCGGTGCGGTAGCGGCGCTCGGCGAGGCGGTAGTACTCCTCGGTGGTCTTAACCAGGGCGCGCTGGGAGTCCAGCTGCTGCTGGTAGGTGGTGCGCGCGGCGAGGCCGTCGGCGACTTCCTGGAAGGCCACCTGGATGGCTTTCTCGTACTGCGCCACCTGGATGTCCTTTTGCAGCTCGGCGTAGTCGAGGTTCGCCTTCAGGCGGCCGGCGGTGAAGATCGGCAGGCTGATGCTCGGCTGGAACAGCCAGCTGCCCGAACCTGCGTCGAACAGCCCGGAGAGCTCGTTGCTCATGCTGCCGGCGTTGGCGGTCAGGCTGACGCTGGGGAAGAAGGCCGCGCGCGCCGCGCCGATATTGGCGTTGGCCGATTTGAGCAGATGCTCGGCCTGGACCACGTCGGGACGGCGTTGCAACAGGTCGGACGGCAGACCCGGCGGCACTTCGGCCAGCAGGTCGTCGTCCAGCGCCAGGCCCTTGGGCAGGTCCGCCGGCAGGGCGGTGCCTACCAGCTGGGCCAGGGCGTTGCGGTCCTGGGCCACGAGGCGGGTGTACTGCGCGAGGCTGACCTGGGCGCTTTCCACCGCGGTGCGCGCCTGGCTCAGGGCCAGGGCATCGGCGACGCCGACGTCGAAGCTGCGCTGGGTGAGGGCGTAGCTTTGCTGGTAGGTCTTCAGGGTGTCCCGGGTCAGCTGCAACAGGGCCTGGTCGGCCTGCCAGTCCAGGTACGCGGTGGCCACCGAGGCCACCAGGCTGATCTGGGTGCTGCGGCGTGCCTGTTCGGTGGCGAAGTACTGCTCCAGGGCCTGCTCGTTGAGGCTGCGCAGGCGGCCGAAGAAGTCCAGCTCCCAGGCGTTGGTGCCGAGGGTGGCGCTATAGGTGCTGATGGTGTCGGCCTGGCCGCTCTGGCTCATGATGCCGGGGGTGCGCTGGCGGGTGGCGCCGCCGTCGGCCGAGAGGCTGGGGAACAGCTCGGAGCGCTGGATGCGATAGAGCGCGCGGTAGGCCTCGACGTTCAGCGCGGCGGTGCGCAGGTCACGGTTGTTGTCCAGGGCGAGCTGTACCAGTTGGCGCAGCGCCGGGTCCTGGAAGAAGGCCTGCCAGTCGAGGTCGGCGGCGGCGGTGTTCACCTGGGCCGCGCCCTGGCTGTACGCCTCGCCTTCGGGCCAGGCGTTTTCCACCGGCGCTTCCGGGCGCTGGTAGTCGGGGATCATGGAGCAGCCACCGAGCAGGGTCGCGGCGATGGCCAGGGACATCAGGGAACGCCTCACTGCAGGGCCTCCTTCTTGATCGCGGCACGGCTCGCCTTGTCCTTGAACAGCGAGCAGACCAGCACGTAGAACAGCGGCACCCAGAAGATGGCCAGGACGGTGGCGGTGAGCATGCCGCCGATCACGCCGGTACCGATGGCGTGCTGGCTACCGGAGCCGGCACCGTTGGAGATGGCCAGGGGCACCACGCCGAGGATGAACGCCAGCGAGGTCATGACGATCGGGCGCAGGCGCATGCGGCAGGCTTCCACGGCGGCGTCGAACAGGCTCTTGCCCTGCTCGTGCAGCTCCTTGGCGAACTCGACGATGAGGATCGCGTTCTTCGCCGACAGGCCGATGGTGGTGAGCAGGCCGACCTGGAAGAACACGTCGTTGGACAGGCCGCGCAGGCTGGTGAACATCAGTGCGCCGATCACGCCCAGCGGCACCACCAGCATCACCGAGAACGGAATCGACCAGCTCTCGTAGAGCGCCGCCAGGCAGAGGAACACCACCAGCAGCGACAGCGCGTAGAGGGCCGGGGCCTGGGAGCCGGACAGGCGCTCCTCGTAGGAGAGGCCGGTCCAGGAGTAGCCGACGCCGGCCGGCAACTGCCGGGCGATTTCTTCCACCGCGGCCATGGCTTCACCCGAGCTGTAGCCCGGCGCCGCTTCGCCGAGGATTTCCACCGCCGGCACGCCGTTGTAGCGGGACAGCTTGGGTGCGCCGTAGGTCCATTCGCCGCTGGCGAAGGCGCTGAACGGCACCATCTGGCCCTGGTCGTTGCGTACGTACCACTTGCCGAGGTCGTCCGGGTTCATCCGCGCTTCGGGTTGACCTTGCAGGTAGACCTTCTTCACCCGGCCATGGTCGATGAAGTCGTTGACGTAGCTGGCGCCCCAGGCGATGGAGATGGTGTTGTTGATGTCGGCGAGGGAGATGCCGTGGGCACGGGCCTTCTCGTCGTCGATCTGCAACTGGTACTGGGGCTCGTCGCGCAGGCCGTTGGCACGCACGCGGTTGAGCACCGGGTTCTTCGCCGCCAGTTCGAGGAACTGGTCGCGGGCGGCGTTCAGCGCTTCGTGGCCAACGCCGGCACGGTCCTGCAGGAACAGGTCGAAGCCGGTGGCGTTACCCAGCTCCATCACCGCCGGCGGGGCGAAGGCGAAGACCATCGCGTCGCGGAAGCTGAAGAAGTGCTTCTGGGCACGCTGGGCCAGTTCGAACACACCCTGGCCGGCACCGGTACGTTCTTCCCAGGGCTTGAGCATGATGAAGGCCATGGCCGAGCTCTGGCCGCGGCCGGCGAAGTTGAAGCCGGTCACGGTGAACACGGATTGCACGGTTTCCTTTTCTTCGTCCAGCAGGTATTCGCGCATCTGGTCCACGACCGCCTGGGTGCGCTCGGCGCTGGCGCCGGACGGGGTCTGCACCTGGGCGAAGAGCACGCCCTGGTCTTCCTCAGGGAGGAAGGCGGTGGGGATGCGGGTGAACAGCCAGCCCATCGCGACGATGATCACCAGGTACAGGGCGAGGTAGGGCGCCTTGCGCTTGAGTACGCCGCGCACGCCGCGCTCGTAGCCCTGCACGCTGCGGTCGAAGGTGCGGTTGAACCAGCCGAAGAAGCCGCGCTTCTCGTGGTGCCCCTTGGCGACGGGTTTGAGCAGGGTGGCGCATAGGGCCGGGGTGAAGATCAGCGCCACCAGCACCGACAGGGCCATGGCCGAGACGATGGTGATGGAGAACTGTTTGTAGATCACGCCGGTGGAGCCGCCGAAGAAGGCCATCGGCAGGAACACCGCCGAGAGCACCAGGGCGATGCCCACCAGCGCGCCCTGGATCTGGCCCATGGACTTGCGGGTGGCTTCCAGCGGCGAGAGGCCTTCCTCGGCCATCACCCGTTCGACGTTTTCCACCACAACGATGGCGTCGTCCACCAGCAGGCCGATGGCTAGCACCATGGCGAACATGGTCAGGGTGTTGATGGTGAAGCCGAACATCGCCAGCACGCCGAAGGTGCCCAGCAGTACCACGGGTACGGCGAGGGTCGGGATGATGGTGGCGCGGAAGTTCTGCAGGAACAGGTACATCACCAGGAACACCAGGACGATGGCTTCGCCCAGGGTGTGGATCACGCCTTCGATGGAGGCGGAAACCACCGGGGTGGTGTCATAGGGGAAGACCACTTTCATGCCGTCGGGCATGAAGGGTTCCAGTTCGGCGATGGTGGCGCGGATTGCCTTGGCGGTATCCAGGGCGTTGGCACCGGTGGCCAGCTTGATCGCCATGCCGGAGGCCGGCTTGCCGTTGTACTGGGCGCTGATGCTGTAGTTCTCGCCGCCCAGTTCGATCTTCGCCACGTCGCGCAGGCGTACCTGGGAGCCGTCGCGGTTGACCTTCAACAGGATGGCGCCGAACTGTTCCGGGGTCTGCAGGCGGGTCTTGCCGATGATGGTGGCGTTGAGCTGGGTGCCGGGGGAGGCGGGCAGGCCGCCGAGCTGGCCGGAGGAAATCTGCACGTTCTGCGCCTGGATGGCGCTCTTCACGTCCACCGGGGTCAGCTGGTAGTTGTTCAGCCGCGCCGGGTCCAGCCAGATGCGCATGGCGTACTGGGCGCCGAATACCTGGAAGTCGCCCACGCCGCGAGTACGCGAGATCGGGTCCTGGATGTTGGAGACGATGTAGTTGGCCAGGTCGTTCTTGTCCATGCTGCCGTCTTCGGAGACGACGCCGATGACCAGCAGGAAGTTTTTCACCGACTTGGTCACGCGGATGCCCTGCTGCTGCACTTCCTGCGGTAGCAGCGGGGTGGCCAGCTGGAGTTTGTTCTGCACCTGCACTTGGGCGATGTCAGGGTTGGTGCCCTGCTCGAAGGTGGCGGTGATGGTCATGCTGCCGTCGGAGTTGCTCTCCGAGGAGATGTAACGCAGGCCGTCGATACCGTTGAGCTGCTGCTCGATGACCTGGACCACGGTGTCCTGCACTGTCTGTGCCGAGGCGCCGGGGTAGGTCACCTGGATGCCCACCGCCGGCGCGGCGATGCTGGGGTACTGGTTGATGGGCAGCTTGAGGATGGACAGGCCGCCGGCGAGCATGATCACCAGCGCGATCACCCAGGCGAAGATCGGGCGATCGATGAAGAATCTCGACATCTATAGGGCTCCTCAGTGGCTCTTGGCCAGGTTGTCACCCGCAGGTTGCTGGGCCGCCACGTTGGTCGCCGGCGCAGCGCTTACCTCTACGCCCGGACGCACGAACTGCAGGCCTTCGGTGATCAGGCGGTCGCCGGGGTTGAGGCCTTCGCTGACCAGCCAGCGGTCGCCGACGGTGCGTTCTGCCTTCAGGTGGCGCAGCTCGACCTTGTTCTCGGCATTCACCACCAGGGCGGTGGCCTGGCCCTTGAGGTCGCGGGTCACGCCTTGCTGCGGCGCGAGGATGGCCTCCTGCTTGACCGCCGAGCCCAGGCGGGCATGGACGAACATGCCCGGCAGCAGGGTGTGCTCCGGGTTCGGGAAGACCGCGCGCAGGGTCACCGAGCCGGTGCCTTCGTCCACCGAGACTTCGGAGAACTCCAGGCTGCCCTCGTGCGGGTACTCGCTGCCGTCTTCCAGCAGCAGGGATACCCTGGCGCCGCTGTCGCCGGCCTTTTCCAGCTGGCCCTCGGCCAGTTCCCGGCGCAGGCGCAGAAGATCCTTGGTGGACTGGGTGACGTCGACATAGATCGGGTCGAGCTGCTGGATGGTGGCCATGGCCTGGCTCTGGCCGTTGCTCACCAGGGCGCCTTCGGTAACCGCCGAACGGCCGACGCGGCCGGAGATCGGCGCCAGTACCTTGGTGTAGCGCAGGTCGATGCTGGCTTTCTCCAGCGCGGCCTCGGCCTGCAGGCGGGCGGCCTGGGACTCGTCATAGGCCTGCCGGCTCACCGCCTGGTCGCTGACCAGATCCTTGTAGCGCTCGGCCAGGGACCTGGCCGACGCCAGGCTGGCCTGGGCGCTCTTGTAGGTGGCGGCGTAGACGGACGGATCGATCTGGTAGAGCTGCTGGCCGGCCTTGACCTCGCTGCCTTCGGTGAACAGGCGCTTCTGGATGATGCCATCCACTTGTGGACGCACCTCGGCAATGCGGAAGGCTGCGGTACGGCCCGGCAGTTCGGTGGTCAGGGTGAAACTCTGGGGCTGGAGGGTCACGACGCCGACCTTGGGCGTCTGGGCGGGCGGCGGAGCCGAGGCTTCCTGGCAGCCGGTCAGGGCGAGCGTGGTCAGTGCGATGGCGGAAACCAAGGCGGCAAAGGCTGGCTTCATGGGCATCTGAAGGGACCTCATTTTTGGGGGGACAGCCTTCTAACGGAAAGCTGGGCGCAGGGCAGGTTGTGGATTCTTGCGAAGGCGAACGAATATACTTACATGCGTGAATGTTTGTAAATTGAATCTTCTGTTGTCGATGTCAGATTTTATTACCGTGCAGTGAAGATTTTTCCTTTGAGAGCAATCAGATAGGTCCCAGCGGCGAATGGCCAGACGTACCAAAGAGGAAGCCGAAGAAACCCGCGTGCAGATACTCGATGCCACTGAGCGGGTATTTCACGAGAAGGGCGTTTCCCGTTCCTCGCTGGCGGAAATCGCCGCTGCCGCGGGGGTCAGCCGCGGCGCCATCTACTGGCATTTCGAGAACAAGAACGACCTGTTCCAGGCCATGCTCGAGCGCATCCGTACGCCGCTGGAGGAGCTGGCCCGCGCCAGCGAGAGCGAAGACGAGCCCGATCCCCTCGGGCGCATGCACCAGCTGATGGTGCGCATGCTCAGGCGTGTGGAACTGGACCCGCAGAGCCGGCGCATCCACGAAATTCTCCGGCACAAGGTGGAATACACCAAGGAACTGGGCGATCTGCGCCAGCAGATGGAAGACCAGAGCCTCGAATGCGATCAGCGCATCGCCAAGGCGCTGCGCAATGCAGTAAGCCGTGGCCAGTTGCCCGCCGACCTGGATTGCCGCCGTGCCGCGATCAGCGTGCATGCCTATTTGGAGGGCATCCAGACCAACTGGCTGCTGGTGCCGGAGCGCTACTCGCTGGCCGACGAGGCCGAAAACCTGGTGAACAGCCTGATGGACATGCTCAAGTCCAGCCCCGCGCTGCGAGTCAGGGCGAACTGAACCTTCAAGGTATTGCGATCTCGCGGGCGGCGGTGCGTGTGCGGTTCGCTTCGCGGTTGATGCCGGGCGCGTTGGGCCTCGCTGCGCTCGGACCAACCTACGGGGCGGCTGCTGTGCGGCCTCGCCGGGCGATTGGTCGCACCGCATAGAGGCACGTTATCCATTCCGTGTCGGCCATACCATCAACGCTATACGTCATTTATCCGGCGCCAGTTTCGTTGTCGGGACGGCTTCCACGCCCGGCCGGAATTTCCCCAAAAGTGGGTCAAGCTGCTCTGGAACGGGCCTTTCGGACTTTATGAGAAGAACTCTCGTCTGAATGCCTCATGTCGCTGGTCGGGGTTAATCCCGCAGCCGTCCGGCAGACGGGGTCCGGCTCTGGCGGTGCGCCGGAGTCTTGGCTAAGCCTGTCTGTAGGCTTCTGCGGGGGCAGCGGCGTTTTGCTCCGCGGGCTCGAACTACAAGAAGGCGGCCGGACATGGCCGAACCCATCACCCATCCAGTAGAGCGCCGAGATGAAGAATTTCTCGCAGCCCCGTACCGAGTTGTCCGAAGCCCTGAATCGCCTCCGCCACACGTTCTTCGTGGTGGGCGGCTTCAGTGGCGTCATCAACCTGATGATGCTCGCGCCCGCGCTCTACATGCTGCAGGTCTACGACCGAGTGCTGGCGAGCAGCAACGTCACCACCCTGCTGATGCTGACGGTACTGATGCTGGGGCTGTACATGCTCATGGCACTGCTGGAGGTGGTGCGCTCGGCCGTGTTGATCCGCCTCGGCAACCGGCTGGACATGAGCCTGAACAAGCGGGTCTTCAATGCTTCCTTCGAGCGCAATCTGCGCCGTGCCGGCGGCAATCCGGCGCAGGCACTGCAGGACCTGTCCCAGGTTCGCCAGTTCCTTACCGGCAATGGCCTGTTCGCCTTCTTCGACGCGCCCTGGACGCCCATCTACCTGCTGGTGATCTTCCTCGTGCACCCGCTGCTGGGCGTCATCACGCTGACTGGTTCGGTGATTCTCTTTTCCCTGGCCCTGCTCACCGAAGTGATGACCCGTGGCCCGCTGATGGAGGCCAATCAGGCGGCCATGACGTCTGGCTCCTTCGCCAACAACAACCTGCGCAATACCGAAGTGATCGAAGCCATGGGCATGCTGCCGGCGATTCGCGAGCGCTGGTATGGCAGCCACCAGCGCATCCTCGAAAAACAGACCCAGGCCTCCGATCGCGCCGCTTACATCAACGGTGCCAGCCGCTTCGTGCGGGTCACTCTGCAGTCCCTGATCCTCGGTGCCGGTGCGCTGCTGGTGATCAAGGGCGAGATCACCGCGGGGATGATGATCGCCTGTTCGATCCTCAGTGGCCGCGCCATGGCGCCGGTGGAACAGGCCATCGGTGTCTGGAAGCAATTGCTCTCGGCCCGTGGCTCCTGGGAACGCCTGTCCAAGCTGCTGCAGGACTTCCCGGCGCGCAAGGACGCCATGGCCCTGCCCAAGCCCCAGGGCGCGCTGTCGGTGGAGCAGGCCACGACGTCCGCCCCCGGCGGCGTCGTCAGCATCCTGCGCGGGATCAGTTTCGGCCTCGCGCCCGGCGAAGCCCTCGGCATCATCGGCCCCTCGGCCTCCGGCAAGTCCACCCTGGCGCGCCTGCTGGTGGGCGTGTGGCCGGCGCAAGCGGGCAAGGTGCGCCTGGATGGTGCCGACATCTACCAGTGGAACAAGGAGGAACTCGGCCCCTGGATCGGCTACCTGCCGCAGGACGTGGAACTGTTCGAAGGCACCATCGCCGACAACATCGCCCGCTTCGGCGAGATGAACAGCGAGGAGGTGATCCTCGCCGCCAAGCGTGCCGGGGTGCACGACATGATCCTGCGTTTCGAGAAGGGCTACGACACACCGCTCGGCGTGGATGGCAGCCCGCTGTCCGGTGGCCAGAAGCAGCGTATCGCCCTGGCCCGGGCCATCTATGGCGACCCCTCGATGATCGTGCTCGACGAGCCCAACGCCAACCTCGACGACCTGGGTGAAGCGGCGCTGGTCGAAGCGATCCTCGATCTGAAGAAACGCGGCAAGACACTGGTGCTGATTTCCCATCGTCCCAGCGTGCTCAGCACGGTGGACAAGGTCCTGTTGCTGCGCGACGGCGCCGTGCAGTTGTTCGGTCCTCGTGAAGAGGTCTTCGCGGCGCTGCGTCAGGCCAGCGTCATGCCCTCCGTGGGTACGCCGAACCTGGCATCGATGCGGGCCAAGGAGTAATCGATCATGCAAGAGGAAAGCGAAAGCAAGGCCCTGGTAAGGGTCGAACAACCGACAGTGGTGGACCTGGACGCCAACCGCCCGGCCCGCTGGGGCGTGTGGATGGTGCTGGCCGGATTCGGCGGCTTCCTGGCCTGGGCCATCTGGGCCCCGCTGGACGCCGGCGTGGTGGCCAACGCTACGGTCAACGTCACCAATGCCCGCAAGACGGTGCAGCACCTCACCGGAGGCGAGGTGGACGCCATCCTGGTGCGCGAAGGCGACCGGGTGCGCGCTGGTCAGGAACTGGTGCGCCTGGACCCGACCCAGGCCATCGCCGAGCAGGGCGCCCTGAGTTCCCAGTACATTGTCGCCAAGACCGTGGAAGACCGCCTGACGGCCGAACGCGATGGCGCCGACACCGTCACCTTCACCCCGGAACTGCTGGAGCGCTTCGGCGGCGACCCACGGCTGCAAGAGGCCATCGCCCTGCAGCAGCGGCTGTTCCACACCCGGCGCAAGGCCCTGCTGGGGGAGATCAGCATCCTGCATGAAAACCTCAATGGCGCCGAGGAACAGCTCAAGGGCCTGCGCCAGGTGCAGGCCACCCGTGCCAGGCAGTCGAAGCTCCTGGGCGAGGAGCTCGAAGGCGTGCGCAGCCTGGCGGCGGAGGGCTATATCCCGCGCAACCGCATGCTGGAGCTGGAACGCAACGCTTCGGAACTGAACGGTTCCCTGGCGCAGAACATCGCGGACATCGGACGCACCCGCAACCAGATCGCCGAATTCAAGCTGCGCATTCTCCAGCGCGAGCAGGACTTCCAGAAGGAAGTGGAATCCCAGCTCACCGATATCCAGAGAGAGACCACCTCCCTGGCCGAACGTCTGCGTTCGGTGGACTATCAGGTGGATAACACCGTGATCCGCTCGCCCATCGACGGCGTCGTCCTTGGCCTGACCATCACCACCGTCGGCGGCGTGATCCAGCCCGGCCAGCGGCTCATGGACGTGGTGCCGGACAGCGAGCCCCTGCAGGTGGACGCCCAGGTGCCGGTACAGGCCATCGACAAGATGGTCCCTGGCCTGTCGGTGGATATCACCTTCCCGGCCTTCAACCATGCGCAGACGCCGAACATTCCCGGACGGGTGCTGACGGTCGCCGCCGACCGGCTGGTGGACGAAGCCAGCAAACAGCCCTATTACTTGACCCAGGTGGAAGTGACCGAAGAAGGCATGAGGATGCTCGGGCCGAACAATATCCGGGCAGGCATGCCGGCCACCGTAACCATCAAGACCGGCGAGCGCAGCCTGATGAGCTACCTGATGAAACCGCTGCTGGTCCGTGTCGGTAACGCATTCAAGGAGCAGTGAAATGGGAGCCCGGATGGCCATAGCCGGTTTTCTCGGAGCTGTCGCCCTGCCCGCGACGGCCATGGACCTGAGCGAAGCCTGGAACGTCTACCAGAACCAGGGACCGACTTATCTGGCTTCGGTACACGAGCGCCAGGCCGGCCAGGAATACAAGGAACTGGGCAAGGCCGGCCTGCTGCCGAACATCAATGCCACCGCCTACTGGAAACGGGTCGATGGCACCAGTGAACAGGACAACATTCTCGGGCGCTCCGTGGAGAGCGACCTGGAGTACGACTCAAGGGGGGCGGTGGTGGAATTGCGCCAACCTCTGTTCAACAAGCAGAGGATGGCCGAGTACCGCCAGGGCAATCAGCGCACCCTGTTCAGTGACGCGGTATTCGACGCCAAGACCCAGGAATCGGCGGTCAGCCTGGCCAGCCGTTATTTCTCGGTGCTGCTGGCGCTGGAAACCATCGAGCTGGCCAAGGTGAAGCTGAAGAACCTGGAACAGCAGGTGCTGGCCGCCAAGCGGCGCTTCCAGCTGGGCGACGGCACCGTGATCGACGTCGACCAGGCCTCTGCCCGGCGCGACCTGGCCCAGGCCGAGCTGATCGAGGCCGAGGACAACCTGCTGGTGGCGCGGCGCCTGTTGCAGGAACTGCTCGGCGTGGTGCCCGAGGAAATGTCCACCCTGCGCACCGAGTTCCCCACGCCTCCGCTGGAGCCGCCGACCCTGCAGGACTGGATCAGCGATGCGCGCGCCAACAACCCGACCATCATCGCTCGCAGTCGCAGCCTGGACATCGCCGAGGAAGAGGTGAACCGGGCCAAGGCCGGGCACTGGCCGACCCTGGATTTCGTCGCCGCCTACAACGATTCGGAAAGCGACTCGGTTTCCACCCAGAACCAGACGAACAAGTACGGCTCGGTGGGCGTGGAATTTCGCATGCCGATCTTCGCCGGCGGCGCCACCAACGCCCAGGTGCGCCAGGCGAGCGCCAATCGGGAGCTGGCCAACGACCAGCTGAACTCCAGCCGCGAGGAAGTGTTGTCGGGCACCATCCGTGAGTTCCATGGCGTGCAGAGTGGCGAACAGCGGGTACGGGCACTGGAAAAGGCGGTGGTTTCCAGCGAGCGCGCCCAGGAATCGGCGCGCAAGGGCTTCCAGGCCGGTACCAGTACCAACCTGGATATCCTCAATGCCGAGGAACAGGCCTTCATCGCCCGCCGCGACCTGGTGGAGGCCAAGCTGCGCTACCTGCTGTCGCGCTTGCGGCTGGCCTCTGCGGTGGGGTTGCTGGGGGAAGACGATATCCAGCAGGCCAACGCCTACCTGGGACCATCGCTTTCGATGCGTCCGTGAGGCGTGGCGGGGGAGAAGTCCCCCCTCTCCCTTTGGGAGAGGGGCCGGGGGTGAGGGCAGTGCCGGACCGCACGGCGCTGGGCATGGTCACGTTGGGTTTCGTTCCTCTACCCAACCTACTGGGTAGGTTTCCTCAGCGCGCAGCACTCACCCCTTCGAGCGTGGCGAACGAAGTGTCCTTGGCCGTCAGCAGGAAGTCGCGCATGAAAGGCGCATCCAGCATATCGGCGCGGATCGCCGCGTAGAGCGTGCAATACAGCCCCTTCTCACCGAGGCGCTTGGCCGTGACATAACCCCGCGAGCTGTATTCGTGCAATGCCCAGTTGGGCAGGCAGCAGACCCCGCGGCCGCTGGCCACCAGCTGCATCATCATCACCGTGAGTTCCGAGGTGCGCACCTGGGCCGGTTCCACGTCAGCCGGTTCGAGGAAGCGGGTGAAGATGTCCAGGCGGTCGCGTTCCACCGGGTAGGTGATCAGGGTCAGGCTGGCCAGGTCCTCGGGCACGATGAAGGACTTGTTCGCCAGGGCGTGCTGGTTATCCACCGCCAGCAGTGCCTCATAGGTGAACAGCGGCACGTAGGTGATCCCCGCCAGGTCCACCGGGTCGGCGGTCACCACCAGGTCCAGGTCGCCACGGGCGAGGGCGGGCAGGGGGGCGAAGGAGAAGCCCGAAGCCAGGTCCAGCTCCACTTCCGGCCAGGCATCGCGGAACTGGTCGATGGTGGGCATCAGCCACTGGAAGCAGCTATGGCACTCGATGGCCATGTGCAGCCGGCCCGCGGTGCCGCCGGCCAGGCGCGCCAGGTCGCGTTCGGCGCTGCGCAGTTGCGGCAGGACGCTGTCGGCCAGTTGCAGCAGGCGCAGGCCGGCGCTGGTGAAGCGCACGGGCTTGGTCTTGCGCACGAACAGCGGCATGCCGAGGCGTTCTTCCAGTTCCTTGAACTGGTGGGAGAGGGCCGATTGGGTCAGGTGCAGGCGTTCGGCCGCTTCCACCAGGCTGTCGGCTTCGCGCAGGGCGTGCAGGGTCTTGAGATGGCGCAGCTCGAGCATGGCGGCTCTCCATGAGCAGAATTTGAGATGAACACGAATTTGTTGAGTTTGTCTCAAGTGGTCAGGGCTGTCGACAATCGCTCCATCATTTGCATGGAGATTTTCAACATGGCCCTGTCCCACTCCCTCGGCTTCCCGCGGATCGGTCGCGACCGTGAACTGAAGAAGGCACTGGAAGCCTTCTGGAAGGGCGAGCTGGACGAAGCCGGCCTGCGTGCGGTCGGCCGCCAATTGCGTGCCGAGCACTGGCAGTTGCAGAAGGACGCCGGCATCGACCTGCTGCCGGTAGGCGATTTCGCCTGGTACGACCAGGTGCTGACCCATTCCCTCACCTTCGGCGTCATCCCCGAGCGTTTCCGCTCCCATGACGGCAAGGCGGGCCTGCAGACCCTGTTCGCCATGGCCCGTGGCCTCAGCAAGGGCTGCTGCGGCGGCGCCCATGCCCAGGAAATGACCAAATGGTTCGACACCAACTACCACTACCTGGTCCCCGAATTCACCGCTGACCAGCAGTTCGCCCTGAGCTGGGAGCAGCTGTTCGAGGAGGTGGATGAAGCCCGCGTCCTGGGCTACAACGTCAAGCCGGTGCTGATCGGCCCGCTGACCTACCTCTGGCTGGGCAAGGCCAAGGGCGGTGACTTCGACCGGCTGGACCTGCTGGAGCGGCTGCTGCCGGTGTATGGCGAGATTTTCCAGCGCCTGGCCGCCCAGGGAGTGGAATGGGTGCAGATCGACGAGCCGATCCTCGTGCTGGACCTGCCCCAGGACTGGAAGAACGCCTTCGAGCGCGCCTACAACCTGCTGCAGAAGGAACCCCTGAAGAAGCTGATCGCCACCTACTTCGGCGGCCTGGAAGACAACCTCGGCCTGGCTGCCAGCCTGCCTCTGGACGGCCTGCACATCGACCTGGTGCGCGCGCCCGAGCAGTTCCCGACCATCCTCGACCGCCTGCCGGCCTACAAGGTGCTGTCCCTCGGCGTGGTGAACGGCCGCAACGTCTGGCGTTGCGACCTGGAAAAAGCCCTCGACGTGCTGCGTCATGCCCATGAGCGCCTGGGCGAGCGCCTTTGGGTTGCGCCGTCCTGCTCGCTGCTGCACAGCCCGATGGACCTGGCCCGGGAAGACGGCCTGGATGCCGAGCTGAAGAGCTGGCTGGCCTTCGCCGTGCAGAAATGCGAGGAAGTCGCCGTGCTGGCCCGCGCCCTGAGCGAGCCCGAAGCCCCGGCCGTGCTCGACGCCCTGGCCGCCAGCCGTGCGGTACAGGCCAGCCGCGCCGCCTCGCCGCGTATCCACAAGCGGGAGGTGCAGGCCCGTGTCGCCGCCCTGAAACCGGAAGACAGCCAGCGCACATCGCCCTTTGCCGTGCGCATCGAGCGGCAACGGGCGCGTCTGCAGCTGCCGGCCTTCCCCACCACCACCATCGGCTCCTTCCCGCAGACCTCCGCGATTCGACTGGCGCGGCAGGCCTTCAGGCAAGGCAAGCTGTCGGCGGCGGAGTACACCGAGGCCATGCACAGCGAAATCCGTCATGCGGTGGAGGTGCAGGAGCGACTGGGCCTCGATGTGCTGGTGCACGGCGAGGCCGAACGCAACGACATGGTGGAATACTTCGCCGAGCAGTTGGACGGCTATGCCTTCACCCGCTTCGGCTGGGTGCAGAGCTACGGTTCCCGCTGCGTGAAACCAGCGGTGATCGTCGGTGACCTGAGCCGCCCACAGGCGATGACCCTGGAGTGGATCCGCTACGCCCAGGGCCTGACCGCCAAGTGGATGAAGGGCATGCTGACCGGGCCGGTGACCATGCTGATGTGGTCGTTTCCGCGTGAGGATGTGTCGCGCGAGGTGCAGGCCCGCCAGCTGGCGCTGGCCATCCGCGACGAGGTGCTGGACCTGGAAGAGGCCGGCATCGGCATCGTGCAGATCGACGAAGCGGCCTTCCGCGAGGGCCTGCCGCTGCGCCGGGCCCAGTGGCAGCACTATCTGGACTGGGCCACCGAAGCCTTCCGCCTGACCGCCAGCGGCGTGCGCGACGAGACCCAGATCCATACCCACATGTGCTACAGCGAATTCAACGATGTAATCGAGTCCATCGCCGCCATGGACGCCGACGTCATCACCATCGAGACCTCGCGCTCGGACATGGAGCTGCTGGATGCCTTCGAAGCCTTCGCCTATCCGAATGAGATCGGGCCGGGCGTCTACGACATCCATTCACCGCGCGTGCCGGACAGCGCCGAGATGGCCGCGCTGCTGCGCAAGGCCGCCGAACGCGTTCCCGCCGAGCGCCTGTGGGTCAATCCTGATTGTGGCCTGAAGACCCGCGCATGGCCGGAAACCGAAGCGGCCCTGGTGAACATGGTGGCGGCTGCCCGGCAGTTGCGCGCGGAGTTCGCCTGAGGGAAACGCCGGGCAGGCCTGCGGTCTGCCTGGCGAATGAATTCGCCCCAACAGGCGGGCACCAAAGCATGACGCGTATGCGGACTGCCCCCCTCTCCTCTTCAGGGAGAGGGGCTGGGGGTGAGGGATTCCCAGACCGACTCGGAGTCAGCCCATTTCGCGAATGAATTCGCAAACAACTGGGAGCCTTCCTTATCGCTCGGCCGATCTTCGTCCCGTGTACCTGCTGATCGGCGTGGTACGAGGTTCGTAGGAGCGAGCTTGCTCGCGAAGGTTTTGTTCGCGAGCAGAGCTCGCTCCTACAAGAGCAACAGCTCTCAGCCGCGGTAGTAGCGCTGCGGCACGAAGGGGGTCTTGGCGACCTTCATGGCCACGCGCTTGCTGCGCACCAGGGCCCAGACTTCGCTGTCCAGGGCGGCGTGGCTGGCGGCGACGTAGCCCATGGCCACCGGGGCGCCGAGGCTGGGGCCGAAGCCGCCGCTGGAGACGCGGCCGATCACCGCGCCGTCGGCATCGACGATCTCCGCGCCTTCACGCACCGGCACGCGCTCCTGTGGCAGCAGGCCGACGCGCTTGCTCGGCACGCCGTCGCGCTGCTGGGCGAAGATTTGGCCGGCGCCGGGGAAGTTGCCGGCGCGCAGGCCATCGACGCGGCGGGCCTTGGAGATGGCCCAGGTCAGGCTGGCCTCGATCGGCGTGGTGGCGGTGCTCATGTCGTGGCCGTAGAGGCACAGGCCGGCTTCCAGGCGCAGCGAGTCGCGGGCGCCGAGGCCGATGGGCTGGACTTCCGGCTGCTTGAGCAGGGCACGCGCCAACGCGTCTGCATGCTCGACCGGAACAGAAATTTCGTAGCCATCCTCGCCGGTGTAGCCGGAGCGGCTGACGTAGCAACTCACGCCCAACAACTCGAGTTGGGTGAACTGCATGAAAGTCAGACCGCTTACGTCCGGCGCCAGGCGGCTCAGCGCCTGAGCGGCCTTGGGCCCCTGCAGGGCGAGCAGGGCGCGGGACTCGAACAGCGATTCGATTTCGCACTGCTCGCCGAGGTGTTTGCGCAGGTGCGCCAGGTCCTGCTCCTTGCAGGCGGCGTTGACCACCAGGAACAGCGTGTCGTCCGCCAGGCGGGCGACCATCAGGTCGTCGAGGATGCCGCCGTTCTCGTCGGTGAACAGTGCATAGCGCTGCAGGCCCACCGGCAGATCGAGGATGTCCACCGGCACCAGGCTTTCCAGGGCGCGCGCGGCGTTCTCACCCCGCAGGAGGATCTGGCCCATGTGGGATACGTCGAACAGGCCGGCCTGCTCGCGGGTATGCAGGTGCTCCTTGAGCACGCCGAGCGGGTACTGCACCGGCATGTCGTAGCCGGCGAAGGGCACCATGCGCGCGCCGAGTTCGAGATGCAGGGCGTGCAGCGGGGTTTTGGCGAGGTCAGTCATGTAGAACTCCAAAGTGAAAGGCGGTCCGGGGCGGGTTTCCCTCACCCCCGAGCCCTCTCCCAAAGGGAGAGGGGAGAAAAAGCATCAGCATTCGATGATGTTCACGGCGAGGCCGCCGCGGGCGGTTTCCTTGTACTTGCTCTTCATGTCGGCGCCGGTCTGGCGCATGG
>NZ_JBHZGM010000024.1:0-82289 GCF_043392685.1 Metapseudomonas phytobenefica
GCGTCCAGTTTCAATACGCCCTGGCTGGCATTCTGCACATTCCCGTCGATTTTCAGATTGACCTTGGCGCCGGCAGCACAACTCAGGGGAATGCTGAATGGTTTAGTATTGTTATCCCCCGGCCAGGTTCCTACCCCTCCAAAGAGATGACTACCCACTTTATCCATATCCACTTCGATCCAGGCATCGCGAAGGGAACAGGATACGGTATTGACCTTGAAGCCGATATTGATTCTCGACTCCGGGTAATGCCAGGACGATTTATTAGTTCTCAAGATAAAAGACGCCACATTCTTGCTGGCAACTTCGCCAGAGCCTGTGGTTTCGGCGGTCTTGTAGAAGACGATGAAGGCCTTGCCCTGCATGGGCTGAGTCCCGAAAAAACCGTTTATTTGGCACTTCAAACGGTTATCCGGGTTACCAGTTGTGTTAACCTCTCCGACCCAGCCAGGACCTCCAGAACATTCTGGTACAGATGGCATAGTCACGCCAACGGCATATCCGATTCCATCTATGCCACTTGCATATATACGTTTTCCAGCAATATTTTTCACGTAGGTGCCATAACCCTTGATGCCGAATTCCTGCCACGTGATATCCGACCCCGTGCATTTATACGTAGACACAACACCCGACTCGACTCGTGCAATTTCGGCATCCAGCGGCAAGTCCCGCTGAACTGTAAGCTGCGGCACTGAAATATTGGAAAAACTGGTTACCGTATTGCATTCATAGGCACGAACTTCTCCTGCCGCCACCAATACAGCCACCACCAACAGAAACTTAAGCTTTATATTCATGCTTGCCCCATATCTCATGCCTGGAAATTCCCGACCAAATACCCAGGCTGACAATCCTGATTATTACGCTCGCAATAACAACTTCACGAAACAGGAATACCACTAAAGTTCGCAGCAGCCACATATTCAGCCGGCGGGAAGGCGACATATTTTATCTATCGAGTTGATAAGCATCCTCGGAAATCAAGCAGGAAATATCCGACGTATTGAGACAGACCTTTCCAGCACCCCCACAGCCCCAGCACCAACCGCCTTGCATGCAGCTCAGGTAGAATCTCCGCTTTTTTTCGCGGTCGATCGCCATGACTTCACTGGAAAAGCCCCCCATTCCCGAGGCTCGCAACGAGCTGCTCTACGGCCTGGAAGACAAGCCACGTCCGCTGGCTGCCCTGCTGGCCGCGCTGCAGCACCTGCTGGCCATCATCGTCCCCATCGTCACCCCCGGCCTGCTGATCTGCCAGGCGCTGGGCGTGTCGGCGCGGGATACCAACCTGATCGTCTCCATGTCCCTGGTAGTCTCCGGCATCGCCACCTACGTGCAATGCAAGCGCTTCGGGCCGTTCGGCGCCGGGCTGCTGATCGTCCAGGGCACCAGCTTCAACTTCGTCGGCCCGCTGATCGCCGGCGGCGCGCTGATGGTCAAGCAGGGCTCCCCGGTGGAAGCAGTGATGGCCGCCATCTTCGGCGCGGTGATGGCGGGGGCTTTCATCGAGATGGGCATCTCCCGCGTGCTGCCCTTCGTCAAGCGGCTGATCAACCCGCTGGTGACCGGCATCGTCGTGCTGATGATCGGCCTGACCCTGATCAAGGTCGGCCTGATCAGCATGGGCGGAGGCTTCGGCGCCATGGCCAACGGCACCTTCGCCAACGGCGAAAACCTGCTGCTGTCCGGCACCGTGCTGGGCGTGATCCTGTTGCTCAACCGCATTCCGCTGGTGTGGATGCGCAGCTGCGCCATCGTCATCGCCCTGCTGGTGGGTTACGCCCTGGCTGCCTGGCTCGGCCGCCTCGACTTCAGCGGCCTGCACGACGCGCCGCTGGTGCAGGTGCCGGTGCCGCTGCACTTTGGCCTGGGCTTCTCCTGGTCGTTGTTCGTGCCGATGCTGGTGATCTACCTGGTTACCTCGCTGGAAGCCATCGGCGACGTCACCGCCACCAGCAAGGTTTCGCGCCAGCCGGTGGAAGGCCCGCTGTGGATGCAGCGCATCAAGGGCGGTGTGCTGGTGAACGGCGCCAACTCGCTGCTGGCCGGCCTGTTCAATACCTTCCCCAGCTCGGTCTTCGCGCAGAACAACGGTGTGATCCAGCTGACCGGCATCGCCAGCCGCCACATCGGCCTGTGGATCGCCCTGATGCTGGTGCTGCTCGGCCTGTTCCCGGCGGTCGCCGGCGTGCTCCAGGCCATTCCCGAGCCGGTGCTGGGCGGCGCCGCCATGGTGATGTTCGGCGCGGTGGCCGCCTCGGGCATCAACATCCTCGCCGGCACCACCCTGGACCGCCGCGCCCTGCTGATCATCGCCGTGTCCCTGGCCCTGGGCCTGGGCGTGTCGCAGGTGCCGGAATTCCTCGCGCATATGCCGGCCGCCCTGCGCAACATTCTCGAATCCGGCGTCGCCACCGGCGGCCTCTGCGCCCTGCTGCTGAACTGGTTCCTGCCGGAATCCCGCTAAGTGGCAGAATGGGTCCCATCACTTGATGGGGCCCATCCCATGACCTCCCTTCGCATCGGCCTGATCTCCGACACCCACGGCCTCCTCCGCCCCCAGGCCCTGGCCGCGCTGCGAGGCTGCAACCACATCCTCCATGCCGGCGACATCGGCAAACCGGAAATCCTCGACGCCCTGCGCCACCTGGCGCCGCTGACTGCCGTGCGCGGCAATAACGACGTGGACGCCTGGGCAGAGGCGGTACGCGAGGTCGAAGAACTATGGCTGGGGGAAACGGGCATCTACCTGGTGCACGACCAGGCGGATATCCCCGTAGATTTGAAGGCGCGCGGATTCCGCGTCGTGGTCACCGGGCACTCCCACAAGCCGCTGGTTACAGAACGCGCCGGCCTTGTTCATGTGAATCCGGGCAGCGCCGGACCACGGCGCTTCAAGCTGCCGGTGTCGGTGGGGTTTCTGGTGATAGAAGGCTGTGAGGTCCGCGCGGAATTGCAGGAATTGGACTTGTAGGTTGGGTCGGGCGGCGCTCCGTGAGGATCGAACCCCAACATTGCGCGGCTGAGGCCGGGCGCGTTGGGCTTCGCTGCGCTCTGCGCCAACCTACAGGGCCGCTGCGCGGCCCTTGGCGAATGAATTCGCTCCCAAACCGGGCTCCTCAGCGCTTCTCCCACACCTCGAAGGCATAGGCGGGCGTGTCGGTCGTCGCCTCGTGCTCGACGCGGGAGGCCAGGTGCCATTCCTGCTGCGAAACTTCCGGGAAGTGTGCGTCGCCTTCAGGAGCCAGTTCCACGCGGGTGAGGTAGAGGCGGTCGGCCCGGGCAAGGCCCTGGGCATAGAGCTGGGCGCCGCCGATCAGCATCAGCTCCGCAGCGCCTGCGTTGCGCGCCCAGGCGTCGGCGCGCTCGATGGCAGCTTCCAGGCTGGAGAAGACTTCCGCGCCTTCCAGCACCAGTCCTTCCTGGCGACTGACCACCAGGTTGAGCCGGCCAGGCAGCGGGCGGCCAAGGGAGTCCCAGGTCTTGCGCCCCATGATGATCGGCTTGCCGAGGGTCATGGCCTTGAAGTGCTTGAGGTCCGCCGGCAGGTGCCAGGGCAGTTGGTTGTCGCGGCCGATCACGCGGTTCTGTGCGAGAGCGGCGATCAGGCAGAGGGGCAGGGTCTTGTTCATGGCGGCGAGGATACCGGCTGCCGCCCGGGAGAGAAAGCCGACGACGGGTGAGCGCAGTAGGCGATCGAGGCGCCCGATGGGTCGTCCGAGAAATACCGTTCGTCGCGAATCGACTTCCTGACTGAATAGTCAACAACAAAAATTGGAAAAATTACAGGAATTTGCGGGAGATAGGCGGAGAATTACGCAAAAGTCCTACAACAGAAATTGTATACAAGGTACTAGGCAATAGGCCGGATAATTGTCTACAGTTGCCGGCACAATAACAAAACCGAGAGCCCACCATGACAGTCCCATCCGCAAGTCCGTCTCCGGTACAACGCCCGGAAGACGAAAACCTCGGCATTGGAGCCAACCTCGCCTACGGTCTGCAGCACGTACTGACCATGTATGGCGGAATTGTCGCGGTACCCCTGATCATCGGCCAGGCCGCCGGGCTATCGCCCGCGGACATCGGTCTGCTGATCGCAGCCTCACTGTTTGCCGGTGGCCTCGCCACCTTGCTGCAAACCATCGGCCTCCCCTTCTTCGGCTGTCAGCTGCCCCTGGTGCAAGGCGTGTCCTTCGCCGGCGTGGCAACCATGATCGCCATCATCGGCAGTAACGGCGCCGGCGGTATTCCAGCCGTGCTCGGCGCGGTCATCGCCGCCTCGCTGATCGGCCTGTTGATCACGCCGGTATTCTCGCGGATCACCAAGTTCTTCCCGCCGCTTGTGACCGGCATCGTGATCACCACCATCGGCCTCACCCTGATGCCTGTGGCGGCGCGCTGGGCGATGGGCGGCAACAGCCAGTCGCCGGAGTTCGGCAGCGTGGCCAACGTCAGCCTCGCCGCCTTCACCCTGGCCACCGTACTGCTGCTGAGCAAGCTGGGCAGCGCCAGCATCTCGCGCCTGTCGATTCTCCTGGCGATGATCATCGGCACCGTGACTGCAGTGTTCTTCGGCATGGCGGACTTCTCCAAGGTGCTCGAAGGCCCGCTGGTGGCCCTGCCCACGCCGCTGCACTTCGGCATGCCGGAGTTCCATATCGCGGCGATCCTGTCGATGCTGATCGTGATCGTGGTGACCCTGGTGGAAACCTCGGCGGACATCCTCGCCGTCGGTGAAATCATCGGCACCAAGGTGGACTCCAAGCGTCTGGGCAACGGCCTGCGCGCGGACATGATCTCCAGCTCCCTGGCTCCGCTGTTCGGTTCCTTCACCCAGAGCGCCTTCGCCCAGAACGTCGGCCTGGTGGCCGTGACCGGCGTGAAGAGCCGCTATGTGGTGGCCACCGCCGGCCTGATCCTGGTGACCCTCGGCCTGCTGCCGGTGATGGGCCGCCTGATCGCCGCGGTCCCCACCTCGGTACTGGGTGGCGCTGGCGTGGTCCTGTTCGGCACCGTAGCCGCGTCCGGCATCCGCACCCTGGCGCAAGTCGACTACCGCAACAACATGAACCTGATCATCGTCGCCACCTCCATCGGCTTCGGCATGATCCCGATCGCGGCACCGACCTTCTACCACCACTTCCCGGCCTGGTTCGAAACCATCTTCCACTCCGGCATCAGCTCGGCAGCGATCATGGCCATCGTGCTGAACCTGATCTTCAACCACCTGAAGGCCGGCAACTCGGACCAGCAGTCGGTGTTCGCCGCCGCCAGCGAGCGCACCCTGCGCTACCAGGACATCGCCGCCCTGCACGAGGGCGACTACTTCCGCGACGGCAAGCTGTACGACTGCGATGGCAACGAGGTGAAAGTGGTGTCCGAACATGACGACCACCACGACGCGCCATCAGCCCCCCGGGTGAAGGTGGCGGCCAGTTCCCATAGCCACTGACAGACGAAGGCCGGCCCCAGCGCCGGCCTTCTCTTTTGATGATGCGTCCGCCTCGAGCGGTTATTCTCAGAGCTCACCCTTGGCCAAGAAGCCCTTCGTGAGCGAACCCAATCCAACCTCCCTGCCTTCCCTTTCCTCCCTCGACCAGCTGTGGCTGAGCGAGGCCATCCGCCTGCGTGAGGAACACGCCGGGCCCCTCGAAGACGCCGAAGCCAACCGCCGCGCCAATGCCGCAGGTGGCGACCTGGCGCAGCGCATCCAGGCCCGCGCCCTCTGGCTGGCCCGGCGCGACGGTCAGCTGCAGGCCCTGCAGCACTGGCGCCAGGGCGCGCGGCTCGCCGGCCTGCTGTTGCTGGTGCTGGCTGTGGTCAGCGGCGCCGGGCTCGCGATCGCGGCACTGGGCAACGGCGAGCGTCCGGTCAATCTGTTCTGGGCCCTGGGCAGCCTGCTCGGCCTGCACCTGCTGATGTTGCTGGGCTGGGCCCTGTCGTTCGGTCTCGGCAGCAGCGCCAGCGTGCTCGGGCGTCTCTGGCTCTGGCTCAGCGGCAAGCTGGCCCGCGATGCCCAGGCCGCGCACCTGGCGCCCGCCCTGCTCCTGCTACTGCAGCGCCAGGGCCTGACCCGCTGGGGCCTGGGCGCGCTGGTCCACGGCGCCTGGCTGCTGACCCTGGGCAGCGCGCTGGCGGTCCTCCTGCTGTTGCTCGCCACCCGCCGCTACGGCTTCGTCTGGGAAACCACCATCCTCGGCAGCGATACCTTCGTCGTCCTCATCCAGGCCCTGGGCGCCCTGCCCGGGGTGCTCGGCTTCAGCCTGCCGGATGCCGAAACCATCCGCGCCAGCAGCACCGTGCTGACGGAAGAGAACGCGCGCCAGGCGTGGTCCGGCTGGCTGCTCGGGGTCACTTTCACCTACGGCCTGCTGCCGCGACTGCTGCTGGGGCTGTTCTGCTTCTGGCGCTGGGTACAAGGCCGCTCGCGCCTCCGGCTGGATCTCAGCCTGCCCGGCTACGGCCTGCTGCGCGAACGCCTGCAACCGGCCAGCGAACGCCTGGGGGTGTGCGACGCCGCACCGGCTGAACTGGTCGAACCGCAATCCGGCAGCCTGGACGGCTCCAGCCAGGGCGCCCTGCTGGTGGCCATCGAACTGGACGACCGCCGCCCCTGGCCGCCTGCACTGCCCAAGAGCGTCGGCGATGCCGGCGTGCTGGACAGCCGCGAGCAGCGCCAGCGCCTGCTGGACCAGCTCAGCCGATTTCCCCCGGAACGCCTCGCGGTGGCCTGCGACCCTCGGCGCTCACCGGATCGCGGCACCCTGGCGCTGATCGGAGAGCTGGCCCGTAGCGCGGGCCGGACCCGCGTCTGGCTGCTGCCCCCGCCTTCCGGCGAATCCCTCGACAGTCAGCGCCTGGACGACTGGCATCAGGCCCTCGACCGCCTCGCCCTGCCCTACGCCCAGGGCGCGCCCATGACCTGGCTGGAGACCGGCCATGACTAAGCCGCTGAAGCTGGCCGTGGTCGGCCATACCAACGTCGGCAAGACCTCCCTGCTGCGCACCCTGCTGCGCGACCGCGCCTTCGGCGAGGTCTCCCACCGCCCCAGTACCACCCGCCATGTGGAAGGCGCGCGGCTGTCGGTGGACGGCCAGCCCCTGCTGGAGCTCTACGACACGCCCGGCCTGGAAGACGCCATCGCGCTGCTGGAACATCTGGAGCGGCTGGACCGCCCGGGCGAACGCCTCGACGGCCCGGCGCGCCTAGCCCGCTTTCTCGACGGCAGCGAGGCACGCCAGCGCTTCGAGCAGGAAGCCAAGGTGCTGCGCCAGCTGCTGGCCTCCGATGCCGGGCTCTATGTGATCGACGCCCGCGAGCCGGTCCTGGCCAAATACCGTGACGAACTGGCGGTGCTGGCCATGTGTGGCCGGCCGCTCCTGCCAGTGCTGAACTTCGTCGCCAGCGAAAACCATCGCGAGAGCGACTGGCGCGAGGCCCTGGCCCGCCTCGGCCTGCATGCCCTGGTGCGCTTCGACAGCGTGGCACCGCCGCTGGACGGCGAGCAGCGTCTCTACGACAGCCTGGCCCTGCTGCTGGAACGCGCCCGCCCGCAATTGCAGCGCTTGGTGGACGATCACCAGGCGCAACGACGCCTGCGCCTGGAAGCCGGAAGCCGCCTGATCGCCGAATTGCTGCTGGACGTGGCTGCCTGCCGGCGCAGCGTAGCCGCCCAGGAGGCCGCCGTGGTGGCCGCCACCGAGGCCCTGCGCCAGCAAGTGCGTCAGCGCGAGCAGCGCTGTGTGGAAGCCCTGCTGCGGCTCTACGCCTTCGACCGGGCGGATGCCGCCGCCAGCGACCTGCCTCTGCTGGACGGGCGCTGGGGCGATGATCTGTTCAATCCGGAAACCCTCAGGCAACTGGGTGTGCGCCTGGGTGGCGGCATGGCAGCGGGCGCAGCGGCCGGCGCCGGCGTCGACCTGCTGGTGGGCGGTGTCACCCTGGGTGCCGCCGCGGCCCTCGGCGCCATTGCCGGTGGTGCCTGGCAGACCTTCGGCCACTACGGCGAGCGCCTGCTGGGCAAGATCAAGGGGCAGCGCGAGCTGACCGTGGACGACGCCATCCTGCGCCTGCTGGCCCTGCGTCAGCGCCAGTTGCTGCAAGCGCTCGACGCTCGCGGCCACGCCGCCTTCGAGGCAGTGCGCATCGACACGCCGGAAGAGAAACAATGGCGGGAAGGCAAGTTGCCCGCCGTGCTGAGCAAGGCTCGCGCCCACCCGGAATGGTCGTCGCTGAACCCGGATGCGGCGCTGGAGCAGGCGGATCGCCAGGGCTGGGTGGCCAGCCTGGCGAAAGGGCTGGAACCCTAGCTCAGCGGCCTCCCGCCTCGATCAGGATACGGTCGGCGCGGCACTCGCTGCGGTCGCTCGGCCGGCGCGCGGCGAACTGGCCATCGACCACGCCCACCAGGCTGTCGGCGGACTTCAGCTCGCGCGGCAGCGAGACGCGGATTTCCTGCAGGTACTGGCCGCTGCAGATGAGCAGGAAATTGTTCTGCGCATCGCGGCTGCCGAAATCCTCTTCCACCCTCTGGTAGAACGCTCGCCTGGAAATGGCGCCGCCGATATTGGCCACGATGTACTGCCCGGCCTTCGACTCGTCCAGCTGCCGCACCAGGTCCACCGCGCGACGGAAGTAGGTGTCGTCGTCCATCTGCGTCTGGCAGACGCCGTGCTTGTTCCACTGGTAGCGGCCGAAGCTGGTGCCGTAACGGAAGTTCGGCATCCAGGGACGGACATAGGCCAGGGTGTCGGCACGAAGTTGCAGCCCCGGTCCGTCGCAGTGCCCGTAGCTCTTGCCACAGGACTGGAGATTCGGCCAGAGGCCATGCAGGGTCAGGTGGGAAATCTGCAGCTCGCCCGATTCCAGGCCCTCGCATTCGGGCTTGGTGCCCTGGTAGGAGGCGTGTTCGCAAAAGCCCGGCTGCCAGGTGGCGGCCAGCACGTAGCCGTCATGCTGGTCCGGCCGGCTGCAGATATCGCCCGTTTCGGCAGGCTGGGCCGCCTTGCCGGTATTGAATGCCAGCCCCTCCACCACGCCGCAGTCGGCAGAGACCCAGCGCAGCGGCGTCGCGCTGTCGGGCATGCGGACACGCAGCCAGTCGTAGTCGCGCCGGTTCACTTCCACCACTTCGTAGCGCTGGCCCGGCCGGACTTCGAGTCCGTCCGGGTTGCCCTGCTTGCGGATGGACTGGAAGGCCTCGCAGCGCTGGCTGGCGACGAAGCTGCCCTGGGCGGGTTCGGCCCAGGCGGCGAAGGACGGACAGAGACTGACAAGGCCCGTGAGCAGGGCCACGAACGGGGCTTTCATGCTGACTCCTGGCAGGGGATGGCCGGGGCTGGAAGCACCCCGGCGCGGCAGGTCAGACGGCGACCGGGGCCTTGATGTGCGGGTGCGCCTGGTAGCCCACCAGTTCGAAGTCCTCGAACCTGAAGGCGAACAGGTCTTTCACTTCCGGGTTGAGCTTCATGGTCGGCAGCGGCAGCGGCTCGCGACTGAGTTGCAGGTCGGTCTGCTCGATGTGGTTGGCGTAGAGGTGGCAGTCACCGCCAGTCCAGATGAACTCGCCAGGCGCAAGGTCGCAGACCTGGGCGACCATCAGGGTCAGCAGGGCGTAGCTGGCGATGTTGAAGGGCACACCGAGGAAGATATCGGCCGAGCGCTGGTACAGCTGGCAGCTCAGCTTGCCGTCGGCCACGTAGAACTGGAACAGCGCATGACACGGCGGCAGGGCCATCTCGTCCACCAGGGCCGGGTTCCAGGCGGACACGATCAGCCGGCGCGAGTCCGGGTTCTTCCGGATCATCTCCACGACCTTGGCGATCTGGTCGATGGACTCGCCGTTGGGCGCCGGCCAGGAGCGCCACTGATAGCCGTAGACCGGCCCGAGGTTGCCCTCTTCGTCGGCCCATTCGTCCCAGATGGATACGCCGTTGTCCTTCAGGTACTTGATGTTGGTGTCGCCCTGGAGGAACCACAGCAGCTCGTGGACGATGGATTTCAGGTGGCACTTCTTGGTGGTGACCAGGGGGAAGCCCTCGGCCAGGTCGAAGCGCATCTGATGGCCGAATACGCTGTAGGTGCCGGTGCCGGTGCGGTCGCTCTTGAAGGCGCCGGTCTCACGCACGCGGCGCATCAGGTCGAGATACTGTTTCATCAGGCGACTCCTTGGGCGGACTGGCGGTGGTGGGCCCAGACGATCAGCAAGATGCCGCCGATGATCATCGGCAGGCAGAGGATCTGGCCCATGGTCAGCCAACCAAAGGCCAGGTAACCGAGCTGGGCGTCCGGGACGCGGACGAACTCCACCGTGAAGCGGAAAATGCCGTAAAACAGCGCGAACATGCCGGAAACCGCCATGGTCGGGCGCGGTTTACGCGAGTAAAACCAGAGGATGGCGAACAGTGCCACACCTTCCAGGGCGAACTGGTACAGCTGCGACGGGTGGCGCGGCAGCTGGGCCGGATCGGTGGGGAAGATCATCGCCCAGGGCAGGTCGGTAGCCTTGCCCCAGAGCTCGGCGTTGATGAAGTTGCCGATGCGGCCGGCGCCCAGGCCAATCGGTACCAGGGGGGCGATGAAGTCCATCAGCTGGAAGAAGCTCTTGTTGTTGCGCTTGCCGAACCAGAGGGTGGCCAGCATCACGCCGATCAGGCCGCCGTGGAAGGACATGCCGCCCTTCCAGACTTCGAAGATCAGCAGCGGATTGGCGATGTACGCCGACAGATCGTAGAACAGCACGTAGCCGAGGCGGCCACCGGCGATCACGCCGAGGGCGACCCAGAACACCAGGTCGGAGAGTTTTTCCCGGGTCCAGGTCGGGTCGAAGGCCTTCAGCCGGCGCGAAGCCAGCCACCAGGCGCCGCCGATGCCGATGAGGTACATCAGGCCGTACCAGTGGATCTTGAGAGGGCCGATAGCCAGGGCTACCGGGTCGATCTGGGGATAAGCCAGCATTGCAGCTCCTTAGATCAGGAAGTTCAGGCCCACTGACAGCAGCAGCAGGGCGAACAGGCGCTTCAGCAGGCGCGGCGACAGCCGATGGGCCAGGCGCGCGCCGAAACGGGCGAACAACATGCTGGTGGCGGCAATGCCGACCAGCGCCGGAAGGTAGATGAACCCGAGGCTGTAGGGCGGCAGGCCGGGGTTGTGCCAGCCCAGTGCCATGAAGGACAGCGCACTCGCCGCGGCGATCGGCAACCCGCAGGCGGCCGAGGTGGCGACGGCCTGCTGGATGGGGACGCTGCGCCAGGTCAGGAAAGGCACGGTCAGCGAACCGCCGCCGATGCCGAAGATGGCCGAGGCCCAGCCTATCACCCCGCCCGCCAGGGTCAGTCCGGGCTTGCCGGGAACCTCGCGGCTGGCCTTGGGTTTCAGCTCCAGGCCCATCTGTATCGCCACCAGTATGGCGAATACGCCGATGATCCTCTGCAGCATCGGGCCCTGGATTGCCGCCGCGGTCATGGAACCGAGGCCGGCGCCGATGAGGATGCCGATGGCCATCCAGACGAAGACCGGCCAGCGCACCGCACCCTTGCGATGGTGCTCGCGTACCGAATTGAGCGAGGTGAAGATGATGGTGGCCAGGGAGGTCCCCACCGCCAGGTGGGTGAGGATGCCCGGATCGAACCCCTGGGCGGTGAAGCTGAACACCAGCACCGGCACGATGATCATGCCGCCGCCGACGCCGAACAGCCCGGCCAGCACTCCGGCGCAGGCGCCGAGCACCAGGTAGAGCACGAATTCCATGGACACCCCCGAAAACAAAGCGGCATGTTAACGGAAGGCCGATTCACGCTCCACCCGAGGGATGTAGAGTCCTGACGGACGCAGCCGATACCCCGTTAGAGAACCTTTGCCGAAGATGTAGTTTTCCTACCGGCTGCTACACTCCGGCTCATAACAAGGAGACGACTCCATGTGCCTGATCGTATTCGCATGGCGCCCCGGACACGAAGTCCCGCTGGTGCTCGCGGCTAACCGCGATGAATTCTACGCACGTCCCACCCTCCCGATGGCGAAATGGGAAGACGCGCCCGGCGTGATCGCCGGTCGCGATCTGGAAGCCGGAGGCACCTGGCTAGGCGCCGGGCCCAAGGGCCGATTCGCCGCACTCACCAATATCCGCGACCCTCGAACGCCCCCGGTCGGCCGAACCCGCGGCGAGCTCTGTGTGCAGTTCCTGCGCGGAACCATGGGGCCGGGCGAGTTCCTCGAGGATGCGCTGCGCCGGGCCGGAGATTATTCGGGCTTCAACCTGCTGGTGGGTGACGACCGCGAGCTGTGGTTCCTCAATCCCCGCAGCGGTGGGCCGATCAACCTGCGGTCGGGCATCTATGGCGTATCCAACGCCGACCTGGATACGCCCTGGCCCAAGGTCGAGCGCGGCAAGGCAGCCATCGCCGAGTGCCTGGAACCGGCTAGCACTGACGCCCTGCTCAACCTGCTGCACGACCCGGAAGTTGCGCCGGATCACATCCTGCCGGACACCGGCGTGGGGCTGAACACCGAGCGCATGCTCTCCAGCGTGTTCATCGCGACCCGCACCTACGGCACCCGCGCCAGCTCGGCGCTGATCGTCCGTGCCGACGGCAGCCGCGAGCTGGTGGAGCGCAGCTACGGCCCCTACGGCGCCAGGTTGGGGGATGTGCGCATGGTGCTGAGGGACTAACCCCAGCGCCTTCGGCGCTGGCGCCTGACACCAGCCAAACCATCGATGCGCACCGCGCGCACCGGCGGAGTATCGGCCTGATGCAATAGGGCAATTTCAATCGCGAATGATTTCGCTCCCACAGGACAAGGTCCCAGCCTCCTGAAACGACAAAGGCCACCCGAAGGTGGCCTTTGTGTTTTGCGGCGCTGGATCAGGCAGCCTGGGTGGAGGCCGGTTTCCAGCTGGAGGAAGCAGCTTCCTCGGCCATGGTTTCCATCGCCTGCTGGATGGCCCGCTTGCGGCGCTCCTCGGCCTGGCGGGAGAAGAACCAGGCAAAGAAGGTGAACAGCGAGACGGTCAGCAGGATCAGGCTGGCCACGGCGTTGATCTCCGGCTTCACGCCCAGGCGCACGGCGGAGAAGACCTCCATCGGCAGGGTGGTGGAACCGGGACCGGACACGAAGCTCGCCAGTACCAGGTCGTCCAGGGACAGGGCGAAGGACATCATGCCGCCCGCCGCCAGGGAGGGTGCGATCATCGGGATGGTGATCAGGATGAACACTTTCCACGGACGCGCCCCCAGGTCCATGGCCGCTTCTTCGATGGACAGGTCCAGTTCACGCAGGCGCGCCGACACCACGATGGCCACGTAGGCCGAGCAGAAGGTGGTGTGGGCGATCCAGATGGTGACGATGCCACGCTCCTCGGGCCAGCCGATCAGTTGCGCCATGGCCACGAAGAGCAGCAACAGCGACAGACCGGTGATCACCTCCGGCATCACCAGCGGCGCGGTGACCATGCCACCGAACATGGTGCGGCCACGGAAGCGCGGGATGCGGGTCAGCACGAAGGCGGCCAGGGTGCCCAGGGCAACGGCAGCGATCGCGGTGTACAAGGCGATCTCCAGGGAGCGGCCCACCGAGTTCATCAGCTGGGTGTTGTCCAGGAGGCCCACGTACCACTTCACCGACCAGCCGCCCCAGACCGTCACCAGCTTGGAGGCGTTGAAGGAGTAGATGACCAGGATGACCATCGGCAGGTAGATGAACAGCAGGCCTACCCACAGCATCACGGTGGAGAAACTGAAGCGCTTCATACCTTGCCCTCCAGTTCTTTGGCCCAGCTTCTGGATGGAGAACCGGTTGAAGAGAATGATGGGCACGATCCGAACAGATGATTCATACCTTGCCCTCCAGCTCTTTGGCCTGGTTACGGTTGAAGAGAATGATGGGCACGATCAGGATCGCCAGCATCACCACCGCCAGGGCAGATGCCACCGGCCAGTCGCGGTTGTTGAAGAACTCCTGCCACAGCACCTTGCCGATCATCAGGGTCTCCGGACCGCCGAGCAGTTCCGGGATCACGAACTCGCCCACTACCGGGATGAACACCAGCATGGAGCCGGCGATGATGCCGTTCTTCGACAGTGGCACGGTGATCTTCCAGAAGCTGTTGAAGGTGCTCGAACCGAGGTCCGACGCAGCCTCCAGCAGGCTCGGGTCATGCTTCACCAGGTTGGCATAGAGCGGCAGGACCATGAACGGCAGGTACGAATAGACGATGCCGATGTACACCGCCAGGTTGGTGTTGAGTATCTGCAGCGGCTCGTCGATCAGCCCCATGCCCATCAGCGCGCTGTTGAGCAGGCCGTTGTTGCTGAGGATGCCCATCCAGGCGTAGACGCGGATCAGGATCGCGGTCCAGGTCGGCATCATGATCAGCAGCAGCAGCACGGTCTGCGCTTCCTTGCTGGCCCGGGCGATGGCGTAGGCCATCGGGTAGCCGATCAGCAGGCACATCAGGGTGCTGAAGAAGGCGATCTTCAGCGAGCCCAGATAGGCCGCCAGGTACAGCTCGTCCTCGTTGAGGATCAGGTAGTTGCCCAGGTTGAGGATGAGTTGCAGCTGGTTGTCCGCCCAGGTGTAGATCTCCGTGTACGGCGGGATCGCCACGTCGGCTTCGGCGAAGCTGATCTTCAGCACGATGGCGAAGGGCATCAGGAAGAACAGGAACAGCCAGAAGAACGGTATCCCGATGACGAGATGCCGGCCGGTTGGCAGCAGGTTGCTCAGTTTGGAAATTTTCATGACCGCAGTACCACGCCGCTGTCGTCTTCCCACCAGACGAACACTTCGTCATCCCAGGTCGGACGCGCGCCGCGGCGCTCGGCGTTGGCGACGAAGGACTGGACGACGGTGCCGTTGGGCAGCTTGACGTAGAAGACCGAGTGACCGCCCAGGTAGGCGATGTCGTGAATCCGGCCGCGCGACCAGTTGTACTCGCACTTGGGCTGCTCGGTGGTCACCAGCAGCTTCTCCGGGCGCAGGGCGTAGGTGATGCGCTTGTCCTGCACCGAGGTGGTCACGCCGTGGCCGACGTAGATCGGACGCTCCAGCTGGGGGCAGGCGATCAGCGCATGGGCCTCGGCGTCCTCGACCACTTCACCGTCGAAGAGGTTGACGTTGCCGATGAACTCGCACACCAGGCGGCTGATGGGGGTTTCGTAGATGTCCACCGGGCTGCCGATCTGCTCGATGCAGCCCAGGTGCATGATGGCGATGCGCTGGGCCATGGTCATGGCCTCTTCCTGGTCGTGGGTCACCATCACGCAGGTCACGCCCACGCGCTCGATGATCTCCACCAGCTCCAGCTGCATCTGCGAGCGCAGCTTCTTGTCCAGGGCGCCCATGGGTTCGTCGAGCAGCAGCAGCTTCGGACGCTTGGCCAGCGAGCGGGCCAGGGCCACGCGCTGGCGCTGGCCGCCGGACAGCTGGTGCGGCTTGCGCTTGGCGTACTGGGTCATCTGCACGAGCTTGAGCATCTCGTTGACGCGCTCGTCGATCTCGGCGGCCGGAAGCCTGTCCTGTTTAAGTCCGAAGGCGATGTTCTGCGCAACAGTCATATGCGGGAAGAGCGCATAGGACTGGAACATCATGTTGATCGGGCGCTCGTAGGGCGGCATGTCGGTGATGTCCACGCCGTCGAGCATGATGCGCCCCTCGGTCGGCCGTTCGAAGCCGGCGAGCATGCGCAGGAGAGTTGATTTACCCGAACCGGAGCCGCCGAGCAGGGCGAAGATCTCACCCTTGTTGATGGTCAGCGACACATCGTCCACTGCCACCGTCTCGTCGAACTTCTTGGTCACCCGGTCGATCTTTACCAGCACCTCTTTGGGTTGCTGGCTGCCCTCGAGGGCTTTCTTGTAGGCACCGGAGGCTATTGCCATTACCACACTCCCAGAATTTACTACCCGACCCCTGCGGCCGGGCGCGTTTGTACAGCTTGGGCACGAACCAGACGTCCTGCCTGGCCCGGCCGGATTGTCATCGGCGGGTCCGCCACACCACGGGCCGCCGATGTTGCATTACTTGCCCGATTTGACCTTGGTCCAGCTGCGGGTCATCAGCCGCTGGACCTTCGCCGGCAGCTCTGCCGACACGTACAGCTTGTCCAGCACCGCTTGTGGCGGGTAGACGGACTCATCGGTGCGTACTTCCTGATCCATGAACTCGCCAGCCTTCAGGTTGGGGTTGGCGTAGCCGACGTAATCGCTGACCTTGGCGATCACCTCGGGCTTGAGTAGATAGTTGATGAAGGCATGGGCTTCCTTGACGTTCGATGCGTCGGCCGGAACGGCCAGCATGTCGAACCAGAGGTTGCCGCCCTCTTTCGGGATCGCGTAGGCGATCTCGATACCCTTGCCGGCTTCCTCGGCACGCGCGGCGGCCTGGAAGATGTCACCGGAGAAACCGGCGGCGACGCAGATGTCGCCATTGGCCAGGTCGCCGATGTACTTGGAAGAGTGGAAGTAGGTAACGTAGGGACGTACCGCCATCAGCTTCTCCTCGGCCTTCTTGTAGTCGTCCGGGTTGGTGCTGTTGGGGTCCAGGCCCATGTAGTTGAGCACGGCGGGAATCATTTCATCCGCCGAGTCGAGGAAAGCCACGCCGCACTGGCTGAGCTTCTTGATGTTCTCGGGCTCGAAGATCGCCGCCCAGGAGTCGATCTGCTCGACGCCGAGCACGGCCTTGATCTTCTCGACGTTGTAGCCGATGCCGTTGGTGCCCCAGAGGTAGGGAACGGCGTACTCGTTGCCCGGGTCGTTGCGCTGGAGCTGCTTGAGCAGGTTGGGGTCCAGGTTCTGCCAGTTGGGCAACTGGCTGCGGTCGAGTTTCTGGAACGCGCCCGCCTTGATCTGCTTGCCGAGGAAGTGGTTGGACGGCACGACCACGTCGTAACCGGTGCGGCCCGCCAGCAACTTGCCTTCCAGGGTCTCGTTGGAATCAAAGACGTCGTACACCGGCTTGATGCCGGTTTCCTTCTGGAAATCCGCCAGGGTGGTCTCGCCGATGTAGTCCGACCAGTTGTAGATATGCACCGTTTGATCCGCCTGGGCCTGGGAAACCAGGGTCAGGGTGGCTGCTGCAGTGATCATCATCTTGCGGATGGGGAAATGCACGGTTTCGTCCTCTTCTGTTTTCCGGCAGAGCCGGCAAATGCCCGGGTCGTTCCAGCAACCAGGGCCAGTAAACTCGCGGTATTGCGCAGCGCGGTCCGGGCACCGGCGGGGAGAACCCCGCCGGGCACGGGAGCCGTGCTTACTTGCCCGACTTGATGGTGGTCCAGGTACGGGTCATTACGCGCTGCACCTTGGCCGGCAGGTCCGGGAAGGCGTAGAGCTTGGCCATGGTTTCCTGGGTCGGGTAGATGCCCGGGTCCTTGCGGATCGCCTCATCGACCAGTTCAGTGGCAGCGGCGTTGCCGTTGGGGAACTGCACTTCGTTGGTGATCTCGGCCATGATTTCCGGCTTCATCAGGAAGTTCATGAAGGCATGGGCGCCGTCCGGGTTGGCGGCATCGGCGGGGATCGCGACCATGTCGAAGAAGGTACCTGCGCCTTCTTTCGGAATGTTGTAGCCGACCGTCACGCCACCCTTGGCCTCTTCGGCACGGGACTTGGCCTGGTACACGTCACCCGAGTAGCCCACGGCCACGCAGAGGTTGCCGTTGGCAAGGTCCGAGATGTACTTGGAGGAGTGGAAGTAGGTGATGTACGGACGAATCTTCAGGAACAGCGCCTCGGCTTCCTTCAGCTGCTTGGTATCCTGGCTCAGCGGATCGTAGCCCAGGTACTGCAGGGCGATCGGCAGGATCTCGGTCGGCGAGTCGAGGAAGGAAACGCCACAGGACTTCAGCTTCTCGATGTTCTCCGGCTTGAACAGCAGGTCCCAGGAATCGACCGGAGCGTTGTCACCCAGCACGGCCTTGACCTTGTCCGGGTTGTAGCCGATGCCGATGGAACCCCACATATAGGGGAAGGCGTACTGGTTGCCCGGATCGGAAACTTCGACGGTCTTCAGCAGGTCGGTGTCCAGGTTCTTCCAGTTCGGCAGCTTGGACTTGTCCAGCGGCTGATAGACCTTGGCCTTGATCTGCTTGGCCAGGAAGTTGTTGGACGGCACAACGACGTCGTAACCGGACTTGCCGGCCAGGAGCTTGGCTTCGAGGGTTTCGTTGGAATCGAAGACGTCGTAGACGACCTTGATGCCGGTTTCCTTGGTGAACTTCTCGATGGTGTCCGGCGCGATGTAGTCCGACCAGTTGTAGACGTGCAGAACTTTGTCGTCAGCCTGGGCCATACCGGCCACGGCACCCGCCAGGGTCATGGCGAGCAGGGTCTTGCCGAAGGTTTTGATCATGCGGGTAGCTCCATTTATTGTTGAAGTGTCCGAGTGGCGTCGTACCGAATACGCCACCACTCGGTGAGCCTGGCCAACGCACCGGCGAAGTCTGGCAAGTTAGAGGGCTTGCTTACAACAGGCGGCCCTTGCAAATGCCACCATCAAGCCATCTTTTTTCTTAGCCTTTTACTTCAGCCAGGGTGAGGTCCAGGCACTTGCGTGCCTTGGTCACCAGTTCGTCGACTTCGTCTTTGCTGATCACCAGCGGCGGCGAGATGATCATGGTGTCACCCACCGCGCGCATGATCAGGCCATTTCGGAAGCAGTGCTCGCGGCACAGCATCCCCACACCACCGGCGAAACGCTCACGGGTCTGCTTGTTCTTGACCAGTTCCAGCGCCGCCACCATGCCGACACCGCGCGCTTCGCCAACCAACGGGTGGTCGGCCAGCTCCTGCCAACGTTGTTGCAAATACGGTGCCGTTTCGGCCTTCACTTTCTCGACGATCTTCTCTTCACGCAGGATGCGGATGTTCTCCAGCGCTACCGCTGCGGCCACGGGGTGACCGGAGTAGGTGAAGCCGTGGTAGAACTCGCCGCCTTCATTCAGGGTCTGCACGATCTCGTCGCGGACAACCACGCCGCCCATGGGGATGTAGCCCGAGGTCAGGCCCTTGGCGATCGGCATCAGGTCCGGGGCGTTGCCGTAGTACTGGCTGCCGAACCATTCGCCGGTACGGCCGAAGCCGCAGATCACTTCGTCGGCGACGAACAGGATGTCGTACCTGGCGAGCACTTCGCGGATCTTCGGCCAGTAGGTTTCCGGCGGAACGATCACGCCGCCCGCGCCCTGGATGGGTTCGGCGATGAAGGCGGCAACCTTGTCTTCGCCCACTTCGAGAATCTTCTTCTCCAGCTGCTCGGCTGCCCAGACGCCGAACTCGGCCGGCGCCATGTCGCCGCCTTCGCCGAACCAGTAGGGCTGGGCAATGTGCTCGATGCCGGGGATCGGCAGGTCACCCTGTTCATGCAGGGCCTTCATGCCGCCGAGGCTGACACCGGCCACGGTGGAGCCGTGGTAGCCGTTCCAGCGGCCGATGATGACTTTCTTCTGTGGCTGGCCCTTGGTCGCCCAGTAGTGGCGGACCATGCGCAGCACGGTGTCGTTGGCTTCCGAGCCCGAGCCGGTGAAGAACACGTGGTTCATGCCTTCCGGTGCGATCTCGGCGATCGCCTTGGAGAGCTCCACCGCCGGCGGGTGCGCGGTCTGGAAGAACAGGTTGTAGAAGGGTAGCTCACGCATCTGCCGGGTCGCCGCCTGCACCAGTTCCTCGCGGCCGTAGCCGACGTTGACGCACCACAGGCCGGCCATGCCATCGAGGATCTTGTTGCCTTCGCTGTCCCAGATGTACACACCTTCGGCCTTGGTGATGATCCGCGCACCCTTGGCGTTCAGCGCCTTGTAGTCGGTGAACGGCGGCAGGTGGTGATCACGACCGAGCGCTTGCCATTCAAGGGTCTTGGGGTTGGTCACTTGGCTGTTCATTTAATTACCTCAGTAAACACCTATCTGGAGGGCCGGCCCAGGCGGCCGGCCTCCGTTGCGGATCAGACGGAGAGCAACAGGAACTCGCGCTCCCAGGAACTGATCACCCGTTTGAAGTTTTCGTGTTCGGCACGCTTGACCGCCACATAGGCCGTCACGAACTTGCCGCCCAGGTACTTTTCGATGTCGCGGCAGGCTTCCATCCGCTCCAGCGCCGCCTCGATGGTCAGCGGCAGGCGCAGGTTGCGGCGCTCGTAGCCACGACCCTTGACCGGCGCGCTCGGCCTCACGCCTTCCACCATGCCGATGTAGCCGCACAGCAGGCTCGCGGCGATGGCCAGGTAGGGGTTGGCGTCGGCGCCAGCCAGGCGGTTTTCCACGCGGCGGTTCTGCGGGCCGGCATCCGGTACGCGCAGGCCGACGGTGCGGTTCTCTTCACCCCACTCGACGTTCACCGGCGCGGAAGTGTCCGGCAGGAAGCGGCGGAAGGAGTTCACGTTGGGCGCGAACAGCGGCAGCACTTCGGGGATGTACTTCTGCAGGCCGCCGATGTGATGCAGGAACAGCTCGCTCATGGAACCGTCATCGTTGGAGAAGATGTTCTTCCCGGTCTTGATGTCGATCACGCTCTGGTGCAGGTGCATCGCGCTGCCCGGCTCGTCGGTGATCGGCTTGGCCATGAAGGTCGCCGCCACGTTGTGCTTGAGCGCGGCCTCGCGCATGGTGCGCTTGAACACCAGGATCTGGTCCGCCAGGCTCAGCGCGTCGCCATGACGGAAGTTGATTTCCATCTGCGCCGGACCTTCCTCGTGGATCAGGGTGTCGAGATCCAGGTCCTGCAACTCGCACCAGTCGTACATGTCCTCGAACAGCGGGTCGAATTCGTTCGCCGCATCGATGGAGAAGGACTGGCGACCGGTTTCCGGGCGGCCCGAGCGGCCCAGCGGGGCCTGCAGGGGGAAGTCCGGGTCGTCGCAACGCTTGGTCAGGTAGAACTCCATCTCCGGGGCGACGATGGGTTTCCAGCCTTTGTCGGCGTACAGCTTGAGCACCCTCTTCAGGAGGTTGCGGGGCGACAGCTCGATGGGGTTGCCCTGCTTGTCGAAGGTGTCGTGGATCACCATGGCGGTGGGCTCGATGGCCCAGGGCACCATGAACACGGCGCCCTCGTCCGGACGGCAGAACATGTCGATGTCCGCCGGGTCGAGCAGCTCGTAATAGATGTCGTCCTCAACATAGTCGCCGGTTACGGTTTGCAGCAGCACGCTCTCGGGGAGGCGCATGCCCTTCTCGTCCAGGAACTTGTTGGTCGGCGAGATCTTACCGCGAGCAATGCCGGTAAGGTCGCTGATCATGCATTCAACTTCGGTGATTTTGCGTTCTTTCAGCCAGCTTGTGAGCTGGTCGAGCTTGGTAGTCATAAAGACCTCAGGGTTGAGAGCTTCACTAGGAGCCTTCCGCAGGTTCATGCCGGACACGCCCATCGAGGCACCGGCCGCGCGATCAGTACAGTCCCAACTACGCGACACGGCAACTTGGCCGGTTTCCTGAAGAATCCTCCCGCTCAGCGTTTCCCCGCCTTCTCCCTGCAAGCCTCACCAAAGGCCTGGAAGATGGCGAGATAGTCCGGGTTGGTCCGCACCTGCCACTCGGGATGCCATTGCACCCCCAGGGCAAAACTCCTGGCGCCTTCGACCGAAAAGGCCTCGACCAACCCATCGGGCGCCAGAGCCTCTACACGCAGGCCCGGCGCCAGACGTTCAACGCCCTGGCCATGAATGGAGTTGACTTGAATCTCGGACGGCAAGCCGATGCCGTCGAGTACGCCGCCCGGCTGCACATGCAGCGCATGGCGGGGGGCGTATTGCACCGCGAGCGGCTCGTTGGCCGGCTCGCGGTGGTCCATGAACCCTTCTACTTCATGCACACGCTGGTGCAGGGTGCCCCCGAAGGCCACGTTCATTTCCTGGAAGCCCCGGCAAATACCCAGGACGGGGATACCGGCTTCGATGGCCGCGCGAACAAGGGGCAGAGTGGTGCGATCCCGGGCGGGATCGTGACGGGTACCGGGCGCGGATGCGCTGCCTTCATATTGATGAGGCTCCACGTTGGAAGGGGAGCCGGTAAGAAGCAGACCGTCCAGGCAGGCCAGCAGGGTCGCCTGGTCCATCAATTCGGCGAGGGCCGGAATCACCAGCGGAACGCCACCGGCTCCAACCACTACCGCACGCAGATACTTGTCACCAGCTATATGATAAGTCTGAGGACCGATCTCTCTGGTGCAAGCGGATACGCCTATCAATGGCAGGCGAGACATGAGACACCCGTTTTATTTGTCTGTTATGGGTTTCGACCGAGCTTAGCGTTGTTCATTTTATTACACAATAGGGCTGTAAAAAATTGAACACGCCCCGCTGAGCACCGCGACTGGCAAGGTTCCGAGAGAGGTCAGGACGCCCAGAAATGCCCAAAAACTGGCCATGAAGCCCGTTTTTGGGGCAAAATAGGCCTCGCTTGACATCAACGGGTGATTCGGATTGACTCACACCTTAGATAGAGCGTGATTGATATTTTTAACAAAAAAGGTGTTGCATCATGTCGGTACCCCCGCGTGCCGTTCAGCTTCAAGAAGCGAACGAATTCCTTAAGGAACATCCTGAGGTCCAGTTCGTCGACCTGTTGATCGCAGATATGAATGGAGTGGTGCGAGGCAAGCGAATCGAACGCGCCAGCCTGACCAAAGTCTACGAAAAAGGCATCAACCTCCCTGCTTCGATCTTCGCTCTCGATATCAACGGTTCCACCGTCGAAAGCACCGGCCTCGGCCTGGACATCGGCGACGCAGACCGCATCTGCTATCCCATCCCCGGCACCCTCAGCGACGAACCCTGGCAGAAGCGCCCGACCGCGCAACTGCTGATGACCATGCACGAACTCGAAGGCGAACCCTTCTTCGCCGACCCGCGCGAGGTCCTGCGTCGTGTGGTGGAAAAATTCGATGAACTCGGCCTGACCATCTGCGCCGCATTCGAACTGGAGTTCTACCTGATCGACCAGGAGAACATAAACGGTCGTCCGCAGCCGCCGCGTTCGCCCATTTCCGGCAAGCGTCCGCAGTCCACCCAGGTGTACCTGATCGACGATCTGGACGAATACGCCGACTGCCTGCAGGACATCCTCGAAGGCGCCAAAGTCCAGGGCATCCCGGCCGACGCCATCGTCAAGGAAAGCGCCCCGGCCCAGTTCGAAGTCAACATGCACCACGTCGAAGACGCCTTGAAGGCCTGCGACTACGCGGTGCTGCTCAAGCGTCTGATCAAGAACATCGCCTACGACCATGAAATGGACACCACCTTCATGGCCAAGCCCTATCCGGGCCAGGCGGGTAACGGTCTGCACGTGCACATCTCGCTGATCGACAAGAAGACCGGCAAGAACATCTTCGCTTCCGATGATCCCGAGCAGAACGCCGCTTTGCGTCACGCAGTCGGCGGTGTGCTCGAGACCATGCCCGCGTCCATGGCCTTCCTGTGCCCGAACGTGAACTCCTACCGCCGTTTCGGCGCACAGTTCTACGTGCCGAACGCGCCGAGCTGGGGCCTGGACAACCGCACCGTGGCCGTTCGAGTGCCCACCGGCAGCCCCGATGCCGTGCGCATCGAGCACCGAGTGGCCGGCGCCGACGCCAACCCCTATCTGATGATGTCGGCCATCCTGGCGGGTATTCACCACGGCCTGACCAACAAGATCGAGCCGGGCGCGCCCATCGAAGGCAACTCCTACGAACAGCTGGAGCAAAGCCTGCCGAACAACCTGCGCGACGCCCTGCGCGAGCTGGACGACAGCGAAGCCCTGGCCAAGTACATCAGCCCGGACTACATCGACATCTTCGTCGCCTGTAAGGAAAGTGAGCTGGAGGAGTTCGAGCACTCCATCTCCGACCTCGAGTACAACTGGTACCTGCATACCGTGTAAGCGAGTCCGCAACGCCGGCCCCCGGGCCGGCGTTGTCGTATCTGTACCCTTTGCAACACCCGGCGCAGCGGGCCATCCCGGCTGGCGGCGCCTTGCAGCACCCGAACGCCAGGACAACCAGAACCCGCATGCTCTACCTGGGAGGACGTCATGCCCCGTTTGCTCGCCCCGCTGTTGCTCGCACTGCTTCCCGCGCTGGCCCAGGCCGAGGACCTGATCCGCGTCTACAACTGGAACGACTACATCGCCCCGGAGGTGCTGGAGGAATTCCAGAAGGAAACCGGCATCAAGGTCGAATACCACACCTTCAGCAGCGCCGAAGAGCTGAACAAGGCATTGGCCGGCGGCGAGCCCATCGATGTCGCCGTGCCCTCCCACAACGACCTGCCGCGCCTGATCAAGGCAGGCCGCCTGCAGCCGCTGGACTTCTCCCGCCTGCCCAATCGCCAGCATCTGGACAAGCAGCTGCTGAGCAAGCTGGCCGCCATGGACCCGAACAACCAGCACGCCGTGCCCTATCTCTGGGGCGCCGTAGGCCTGGCAGTGAACACGCCCCAGGCGGAAAAGGCCTTCGGCGGCCCGCTGCCGCATAGCTGGAGCCTGCTGTTCGACGCCGACCAGAGCGCGCGCCTCGGCCAGTGTGGCATCAGCCTGCTGGACGCCCCCGACGAAACCCTCGCCGTGCTGCTCAACTACCAGGGCCGCAACCTCTCCCGCAGCGCGCCGAGCCGGCTCAAGCGCAGCGCCGAAACCCTCGCCGCCCTGCGCCCGAACCTGCGTTATGTCGACAGCGAGCGCTACATCGACGACCTCAACACCGGCAAGCTGTGCGTCGCCATGGCCTGGGTCGGCGATGCCCTGAACGCCGCAGCGGCGGGCCAGCCGGTCAGTTTCATGGTCCCGGACGAAGGCTCGGTGCTGTTCATCGACAACCTGGCGATTCCCGCCAGCGCCAGGCGCGCCGACCTTGCCCACCGCTTCATCGACTTCATGCTGCGTCCGCAAGTGGCGGCCAAAGTCACCAGCGCCACCCTCTACCCCAGCGGCAACGCCGACGCCCAGCAGTACCTGGACGCAAGCCTGCACGACCAGCCCGGCCTCTACCCGGACAAGGAAACCAAGCGCCGCCTGTTCCCGCTGGAACCCGTGCCGGACAAGCTCAGCGCCACCCGCGACGAGGTGTGGACGGCCTTCCGTGACGGCCAATAACGCTGAGGGGCGATATCATTCGCCCCCACAATGGCCCCTCAGCCGCCCGTGGGTCTCTTGCTCGCAGGCCAGCGCATGGATTCCAATAGCGGCCTCTACGGAAAGGAGCCGCCCATGCCGCGTCATGCCACGCCACGCAAACCGCGCGCCAGCAGCCAGCTACGCATCGCCGGGATTCTCGACGCCGCCCGCGCGCTCCTGGCCGAGCAGGGCGTGGCCAACCTGTCGATCTACAGCGTCGCCGAGCGTGCGGAAATGCCGCCCTCTTCCGTGTACCACTTCTTCTCCAGCGTGCCGGCGATACTCGAAGCCCTCACCGCCGACATCCACGCGGCCTTCCGCGCCTGCCTGCAGCAGCCCATCGAGCACGACCGCCTGCGCCACTGGCAGGACCTCTCGCGCCTGGTGGAAGAGCGCATGCTGTCGATCTACGCGGAGGATGCCGCGGCGCGCCAGCTGATCCTCGCCCAGCACGGCCTCAGCGAAGTCACCCAGGCCGACCGCCAGCACGACATCGAACTGGGCCGGCTGATGCACGTCCTGTTCGATCGCCACTTCGAGCTGCCAGCGTTGCCCGAGGACATCGACGTCTTCGCCCTGGCCATGGAACTGGGTGACCGCGTCTACGCCCGCTCCGTGCAGCTGCACGGCGAAATCACTCCGCGCCTGGCCGAGGAAGGCATGCGCGTGTTCGATGCCTACCTCGGTCTCTACCTGCCACCCTTCCTGCCGAAACGGACCGCGCCCCGGGAAATCTGACCCGGCAAACACCGATATTTATCGGCAAATAAATCAGGGATTGCCCTCTGATAGAAAAATCGCGCTTCCAATACGGATTTTTATCGACTATAAATTCGCCATCCGCACGGCGGCCCACACCCCGCCGGCACGGAAATGCCCCGCTTACCGATAGATATCCGGTAACCGGTCCAAAAACGTCCCGACGAGGTGTCTTCATGTCCCGTATCGTTACCGTCGCCGCTACCCAGATGGCCTGTTCCTGGAATCGCGCCGCGAACATCGCCAACGCCGAAAAACTGGTCCGCCAGGCTGCCGCCAAGGGCGCGCAGATCATCCTGATCCAGGAGCTCTTCGAGACGCCCTACTTCTGCCAGAAGCCGAACCCGGATTATCTGCAGCTGGCCACTCCGACCGAGACCAACGAAGCCATCGCGCATTTCCAGAATGTCGCGAAGGAACTCCAGGTCGTGCTGCCCATCAGCTACTTCGAACTGGCCGGCCGCGCGCGCTTCAACAGCATCGCCATCATCGATGCCGACGGCTCCATCCTCGGCGTCTACCGCAAGAGCCACATTCCGGACGGCCCCGGCTACCACGAGAAGTATTACTTCAACCCGGGCGATACCGGCTTCAAGGTGTGGAACACCCGCTACGCGAAGATCGGCGTGGGCATCTGCTGGGACCAGTGGTTCCCGGAAGCCGCGCGCAGCATGGCGCTGCTGGGCGCCGAGATTCTCTTCTACCCGACCGCCATCGGCAGCGAGCCGCACGACCCCAGCATCACGTCCCGCGACCACTGGCAGCGCGTGCAGCAAGGCCATGCCGGCGCCAACCTGATGCCGCTGGTAGCCTCCAACCGCATCGGCAAGGAAGAGCAGGACGGCTACGACATTACCTTCTACGGCTCCTCCTTCATCGCCGACCAGTTCGGCGCCAAGGTCCAGGAACTGAACGAAACCGAGGAAGGCATCCTGGTGCACAGCTTCGACCTGGACCGCCTGGAGCACGTGCGCAGCGCCTGGGGCGTATTCCGCGACCGCCGCCCGAACCTATACTCCCCGATCAAGACACTGGACGGCTCCCTCGAGTCGTAATGCCCGAATCCAGGGGCCAGCCCGATGGCGATGCACTGTTCGCCAGCGGGTTGGCCCCTGCCCCATTCCATACCGATGGTGGATCGATGAACACACTGAATACCCTCCCCCACGACGACGGCTTCCGCATGCCGGCCGAATGGGAACCCCACACCCGAACCTGGATGGTCTGGCCCGAGCGCCCCGACAACTGGCGCCTGGGCGGCAAGCCCGCGCAGGCCGCCTTCACCGCCGTGGCCAAGGCCATCGCCCGCTTCGAGCCGGTGACCGTCTGCGTCTCCGCCGGCCAGTACGAAAACGCCCGCGCGCGGCTCGACGAGCCGAACATCCGCGTGGTGGAAATTTCCAACGACGACGCCTGGGTGCGTGACACCGGCCCGACCTTCGTGGTCAACGACCAGGGCGAAGTGCGCGGCGTGGACTGGACCTTCAACGCCTGGGGCGGCTTCGACGGCGGCCTCTACTTCCCCTGGAACCGCGACGACCAAGTGGCCCGCAAGATCCTCGAAATCGAAGGCTGCAAGCGCTACCGCACCGAAGGCTTCGTGCTCGAAGGCGGCTCCATCCACGTGGATGGCGAAGGCACCCTGATCACCACCGAAGAATGCCTGCTGAACAAGAACCGCAACCCGCACCTCTCCCGCGAACAGATCGAGACGGTGCTGCGCGAGCAGCTGGCGGTGGAAACCGTGATCTGGCTGCCGGACGGCCTGTACAACGACGAAACCGACGGCCATGTGGACAACTTCTGCTGCTACGTGCGTCCGGGCGAAGTGCTGCTGGCCTGGACCGATGACCCGCAGGACCCGAACTTCCCGCGTTGCCAGGCGGCGATGAAGGTGCTGGAAAGCGCCCGCGACGCCAAGGGCCGCCAGCTGGTGGTGCACAAGATGCCGATCCCCGGCCCGATCTACGCCACCGAGGAAGAATGCGCCGGCGTGGACCTGGTGGAAGGCACCCAGGAGCGCGATCCGTCGATCCGCCTGGCCGGCTCCTACGTGAACTTCCTGATCGTCAACGGCGGCATCATCGCGCCCAGGTTCGACGACGCCAAGGACGCCGCAGCCGAAGCCATCCTCAAGCGCGTCTTCCCGCAGCACGAAGTGGTGATGGTGCCCGGCCGCGAGATCCTGCTCGGCGGCGGCAACATCCACTGCATCACCCAACAGCAGCCGGCGCCGCAGAAGCGCTGAGCGAAGCTGAAATGAACAACCCCCCGCAGCTGCGGGGGGTTGTTTTTGGAGCAGTACGCAGATGTAACTGGCCTCGCTCTTGTGGGGGCGAATTCATTCGCTAAGCAGTCCGCAGGACTGCCGTGCAAGGCCGGGGACCGCTACGCGGTCCTCAGCGAATGATTTCGCCCCCACAGGAAAAGCGGGCTCGGCGCTGCCTCACAGCTTGGCGATGGACACCTCGGTGGACTTCACGAAGGCGATTACTTCCGAACCGATGCCCAGCTCCAGCTCGCGCACGGAGCGGGTGGTGATGACGGAGGTGACGATGCCGGCAGCGGTCTGCACGTCGATCTCGGAGAGTACCGGGCCCTCGATGATTTCCTTGATGGTGCCCTTGAACTGGTTGCGGACGTTGATGGCTTTGATGGTCATGGCGTTGGTTCCTTTGCTCGGGATCTGGGGTGTGGTCAGAGCGCCCAGCGCAGCTGCGTGGGCAAGGGGGAAAGGGGTTCGGGCTCCGGTGAGGCCGGCGGCAGCGCCAGCACGCGCTCCAGCACCTCGGCTTCCAGCGCGGCCAGGCGCGCCGAGCCGCGGGCACGGGGGCGGTGCAGTTCGACGGTGAGATCGAGGCCAATGGCGCCGTCCTCGATCAGGATCACCCGGTCGGCCACGGCCACGGCTTCGTTCACGTCGTGGGTCACCAGCAGTACGGTGAAGCCATGCTGCTGCCAGAGGCGTTCGATCAACTGCTGCATCTCGATGCGGGTCAGCGCATCCAGGGCCCCCAGGGGTTCGTCCAGCAGCAGCAGACGCGGCTGGTGGATCAGCGCACGGGCCAGGGCCACGCGCTGCTTCTGGCCACCGGAGAGCGCCGCCGGCCACTCATTTGCACGGTCGGCCAGGCCCACCGCTTCGAGGGCTTCCAGGGCACGTGGGCGCCAGTTGCCGGACAGCCCCAGGCCGACGTTGTCGATCACCCGCTTCCAGGGCAGCAGGCGCGAGTCCTGGAACATCAGGCGCGTTTCCTCGCGGGCATCCTCCAGCGCTGCCGTGCCGGCCAGCAGTTCGCCACGAGAAGGCTTGTCCAGGCCCGCAAGCAGACGCAGCAGGGTGCTCTTGCCGCAGCCGCTGCGACCGACCACGGCGACGAACTGGCCGGCCGGAATCAGCAGGTCGATGCCCTTGAGCACTTCACGCTCGCCGAAGGACTTGCCGATGCCGCGCAGCGCCAGCGGAATGCCGCGCTTGAGTTGTTGCGGTGCATGCAGGGCGGTCATGCGGCACCTCCCTTGGCCTGATAGGCCGGGTGCCAGCGCAGCCAGCCCCGCTCCAGCCCACGGGCGGCGACATCGGCCAGCTTGCCGAGTACCGCGTAGAGCAGGATCGCCAGCACCACCACATCGGTCTGCAGGAACTCGCGGGCGTTCATCGCCAGGTAACCGATGCCGGAGCTGGCGGAAATGGTCTCGGCGACGATCAGCGTCAGCCACATGAAACCCAGGGCGAAGCGCACGCCCACCAGGATCGACGGCAGGGCGCCAGGCAGGATCACCTGGCGGAACAGGGCGAAGCCCGTCAGCCCATAGCTGCGCGCCATCTCCACCAGCGCCGGGTCGACGTTGCGGATGCCGTGGTAGGTGTTGAGGTAGATGGGGAACAGCGTGCCGAGGGCGACCAGGAAAATCTTCGCCGACTCGTCGATGCCGAACCACAGGATCACCAGCGGGATCAGCGCCAAGTGCGGCACGTTGCGGACCATCTGTACCGAGCTGTCCAGCAGGCGCTCGCCCCACTTCGACAGGCCGGTGATGAAACCGAGCAGCAGGCCGAGCCCGCCGCCGATGGCAAAACCAACGCCGGCACGCCAGCCACTGATGGCCAGGTGGGTCCAGATCTCGCCGCTGGAGAGCAGGTCCCAGCCCGCCGCCAGCACCGCGCTCGGCGCCGGCAGGATACGGGTGGAGAGCAGGCCGGTTTCCACCGCGCCCTGCCAGAGCGCCAGCAACGCCACTGGCAAGGCCCAGGGCGCCAGGCGCAGGAGTATGGATTCGAGTTTCATCTCCGCGCCCTCAGCTCTGCGCTGCCAGTTTGTGCAGCCTGGGTTCAGGCAGCGCCTCGTTGGCCACCATCTCGCCGAAGGGGCTGACGAAACCGATGCCGTCATTGGTGCGCGGACGTGCGATGTCCAGATGCGGGAACAGCAATTCGGCAACCCGGTAGGACTCTTCCAGGTGCGGGTAGCCGGAGAAGATGAAGGTGTCGATGCCAAGGTCGGCGTATTCCTTCACCCGCGCGGCCACGGTCGGGCCATCGCCCACCAGCGCGGTGCCGGCGCCACCGCGGACCAGGCCGACGCCGGCCCAGAGGTTGGGGCTGACTTCCAGCTTGTCGCGCCTGCCGTTGTGCAGGGCGGCCATGCGCTGCTGGCCCACCGAGTCGAAACGGGCGAAGGCGGCCTGGGCCTTGGCGATGGTGGCGTCGTCGAGGTTCTCGATCAGGCGGTCGGCGGCAGCCCAGGCAGCTTCATTGGTTTCACGCACGATCACGTGCAGGCGGATGCCGAAGCGCACGGTGCGGCCCAGCTTGGCGGCCTTGGCGCGCACCTGCTCGATCTTCTCCTTCACCGCCGCCGGCGGCTCGCCCCAGGTCAGGTACAGCTCCACCTGTTCGGCAGCCAGGTCCTGGGCCGCTTCGGAGGAGCCACCGAAGTACAACGGCGGGCGCGGTTGCTGCAGCGGCGGGTAGAACAGCTTGGCGCCCTTCACCTGGATGTGCTTGCCGTCGTAATCGACGGTTTCGCCCTCCAGCACGCGACGCCAGATGCGGGTGAACTCGACCGAGGCCTCGTAACGCTCTGCATGGTTGAGGTGCAGGCCATCGGCGGCCAGCTCTTCCGGATCACCGCCGGTCACCAGGTTGAACAGGGCGCGACCGCCGGACAGGCGATCCAGCGTGGCCGCCTGGCGCGCGGCCACGGTCGGCGAAATGATCCCCGGGCGCAGGGCGACAAGGAATTTCAGGCGCTGGGTCACCGGAATCAGCGAGGCGGCCACCAGCCAGGAGTCCTCGCAGGAACGCCCGGTGGGGATCAGCACGCCGCCGTAGCCGAGACGGTCCGCCGCCTGGGCGATCTGTTGCAGGTAGCCGTGGTCGACGGCACGAGCGCCTTCGGATGTGCCGAGGTAGTGGCCGTCGCCGTGGGTCGGCAGGAACCAGAAGATGTTCAAGCTCATGGAGTGGTCTCCTTAAAGGGGTTCCCTCTCCCTCAGGGAGAGGGTTTCGAATCACTGCTGCGCGACCTTGGCGGGCGGCGTCCAGATCACATCGGCGATGCTGAGTTTTTTCGGGATCAGCTTCAGCGCGGTAAAGGTGTCGGCGATCTTCTGCTGGGCAGTGACCACCTCCGGGCTCAGCGGCTGGGCACCGTAGCCCTGGCGCTTCACTGCGAGCGAGGTGATGTCCCTGGGCAGGCCAAGAAGCGGCGCGACCTGTTCGGTGACCTTGTCCGGATCGGCCTTGGAGTCTTCGCCCACGGCGCGCACTTCCTCGATCAGGGTGCTGATCACCTGCGGGTGCTTCTGGGCATAGGTGCGGGTCGCCAGGTAGAACTGGTGGTTATCCACAAGCCCTTCGCCATTGCGCAGGGTGCGGGCTTCCAGTTGCTTCTCGGCGGCGGCCTGGAAGGGGTCCCAGATCACCCAGGCATCCACGCTGCCGCGCTCGAAGGCGGCGCGGGCGTCGGCCGGTGGCAGATAGACGGGCTGGATATCGCTGTACTTCAGGCCGGCCTCTTCCAGGGCGCGCACCAGCAGGTAGTGCACGTTGGAGCCCTTGTTCAGGGCGACCTTCTTGCCGGCCAGCTCCTTGACCGACTGGATCGGCGAGCCCTTGGGCACCAGGATCGCCTCGCTCTGCGGCGCCGGCGGTTCATAGGCCACGTAGAGCAGGTCGGCGCCGGCGGCCTGGGCAAACACCGGCGGGGTTTCGCCGGTCACACCGAAGTCGATGGAGCCGACATTCAAGCCTTCCAGCAGCTGCGGGCCGCCGGGGAACTCGGTCCACTTCACTTCAACGCCTTGTTCGGCCAGGCGCTTTTCCAGCGAGCCCTTGGCCTTGAGCAGCACCAGGGTGCCGTATTTCTGGTAGCCGATCCGCAGGGTCTCGGCCTGTGCCTGGGTGATGGCGCCGAAAGCCAGGGCAGCCGCAAACAGGGCAGCCAGGCTCCGACGCAAAGTGATGGTGCGCATGGCGCTCTCCTCATGACTTTGCTTGTTTTGTCGTTGCCTGCTGGCCCGTTGGCGGGTGAGTAAGGCGGGGTAGTGGTGCAGGGCGCGCGAGGCGCCGGACGAATCAGCGGTTGGGTTGCGGGGTCAGGCGCAGGTACGGCCGGACCGCCTTGTAGCCGCGCGGAAAGCGCTGGCGGATCTCGTCTTCATCCTTGAGCGAGGGGACGATCACCACATCGTCGCCGTCCTGCCAGTTGGCCGGGGTAGCGACCTTGTGGTTGTCGGTCAGTTGCAGAGAGTCGATTACCCGCAGGATTTCGTTGAAGTTGCGCCCGGTGCTGGCCGGGTAGGTGATGATCAGGCGCACCTTCTTGTTCGGGTCGATGATGAACAGCGAACGCACGGTGAGGGTGTCGTTGGCGTTGGGGTGAATCAGGTCGTACAGGTCGGACACCTTGCGGTCGGCGTCGGCGATGATCGGGAAGTTCACCAGGGTGCCCTGGGTGTCGTTGATGTCATCGATCCAGCGGTGATGGGAATCCACCGGGTCCACCGACAGCGCGATCACCTTCACGCCACGCGCGGCGAACTGGTCCTTGAGCTTGGCGGTGAAACCCAGCTCGGTGGTGCACACCGGGGTGAAGTCGGCCGGGTGCGAGAACAGCACGCCCCAGCTGCTGCCCAGCCACTCGTGGAAACGGATGCGGCCTTCGCTGGAGTCCTGCTCGAAATCGGGGGCGATGTCGCCGAGGCGGATGCTCATGGAGTTGCTCCTGTATCTGGATGTCGTTCCGTGGCGCTCACTATGGGCAGTTGCGTTGAAAATTAAAAAGAATAAATAAAAATTTATTTATTACTTTATGAGATAACTAATTGCAGTCGTGAAAAAGCCGGGAAGGCCTCTGGAATGAGGTTCCCGGCTGTTCTATGGGGCGATTACATTTGCAAAATGCCCTCTCCCCAACCCTCTCCCTGAAGGGAGAGGGGGCTGTCCGTGCCGACGCTCAGCTGCTGCACCTCCCTGTGGGGGCGAATTCATTCGCCAAGGGCCGTGCAGCGGCCCCGTAGGTTGGCGCAGAGCGCAGCGAAGCCCAGCAAGCCCGGCATCAACCGCGAAATGTTGGGTTTCGTTCCTCGCGAAGCGCCGCCCGACCCAACCTACAGAAGGCTGTGGGAGCGAATTTATTCGCGATTGGAATCGCTCACAGGTACCAAGGTGCCCTTACAGCAGCGTCAGGGTGTAGCTGAGGATCAGGCGGTTCTCGTCCTGGTCACGCGCGGCATCGCTGCGCAGGGAGGCGTTGCGCCAGGACACGCCGAGGCCCTTCAGCGGACCGTCCTGCAGCACGTAGTCGAGGCGGAAGTCGCGTTCCCACTCGCCCTGGTCGCTACCCTGGGTCTCGATGTTGCTGCCCTTGAGGTAGGTGGTGGTCGCCTTCAGGCCCGGCACGCCGACCTTGGCGAAGTCGAAGCCGTACTCGGCCACCCAGGTGCGCTCGCCGGCGCTGAGGAACTTGCCGATCTGGCGGTCGGTGATCAGGTAGGCGGTGGCACCGTCGCCCTGGTTGAGGAAGGGGAAGGCGCTGTCGCCGGACACCTGCTGGTAACCCAGGCTCGCCGCGTGGCCGCCGAGGGTATAGGTGAAGTAGGCGCTCCAGGTGCGGTTGTCCACCTCGCCCCGGTGCGGGTCGTTGGCCGCCCAGTTGCCCGAGCTGCGGAAGCCTTCGGCACGGCCGGCAGCGCTGGAGTTCTTGCCATCGGAGTCGCTGTAGAAGTAGCGCAGGTCGGACTTCAGCGCGCCCACCGGCAGCGCCCAGTTGTGGGTCAGGCCGACGAAATGCTGCTTATAGAAGTCTTCCAGGTTGCCGTAGTAGTACTGCGCCAGCAGATTGTCGCTGACCTTGTAGTCGCCACCAGCGAAGTAGAACTTGTTGACGAATTGGCCGGTGCGAGCGTTGTTCGCACCGGCGATGGACAGGCCGCGGGCGTCGCTGGAGTTGCGTCCCTTGGCGTGTTCCAGCTGGCCGCCAACCAGGGTCAGGCCGGCGATCTCGCTGGAGGTCACCTGGCCGCCCTCGAAGGTCTGCGGCAACAGGCGGCCGTCGTTGTAGCTCACCACCGGCAGCTTCGGCAGCAGGGTGCCGATGCGTGCTTCGGTCTTGGAAATGCGCACCTTGCCGGTCACGCCGAGGCTGCCGAAGTCGTCCTTGGCGCGGCCGTCGTCGTCAGTGGGGAACACGGTGCCGCCGTAGTTGGCGCTGGTGGGGTTGTAGTGGCGGCCCTTGCCGGAATCCAGCTTCACGCCCAACAGGCCGATGGCGTCGACGCCGACGCCGACTGTGCCTTCGGTGTAGCCGGAGGCGTAGTTGAACAGGAAGCCCTGGCCCCATTCCTCCTGCTTGGAGGGCGCGGCGGTGCCTTCGCGGTTGTCCGAGTTGATGTAGAAGTTGCGCAGGGTCAGGCTGGCCTTGCTGTCTTCGATGAAACCGCCGGCGGCGGCCTGCTGGGCCAGCACGCCGAGGGCGACGGCCAGGGCGAGGGACGACTTGTTCATGCTCGATGCTCCATTGCGATCTTATTTGGGTGTTAGGTGCCCGGAGCAGGAGCAGACGCGACGCGCCGCTGCGTGACCTTCTAAGCCACTGTCGTTTTCACAGGCTCCGGTGCAAATGCGATGCGGCGGTCCGCTGTCGGCAGGCCGCCACTCTAGTAGGTGAAGACTAATTTCAAAAAAGAATTATTTTTTAGATATAAAGAACTTTCAGCAATAAGCAATTTTACGGATTCCGCTGCTGCATCCGACCTAAGCTAATTCCCAAAAATTATTTATTTATTGTTTTTTAGATCAAATAGATTATCTCCACCGGACCACCGGACCCCAGAAAAGCACCACCCCAGTCCCGTGGACCGGCCTCCAGGACCGGCCCCCAAGCCCGTTGAGGAGCACCCCATGATCCCGTCCCTGTTTCCCCGTCGCCTGCTGGCGGCACTGACCCTTGGCGGCCTGGCCCTGAGCGCCCAGGCCGCGGACTTCACCGTCGCCTACCAGACCACCGTCGACCCGGCCAAGGTGGCCCAGGCCGATGGCGCCTATGAGAAGGCGAGCAAATCCGAGATCGACTGGCGCAAGTTCGATGGCGGCGCTGAAGTCATCACCGCCGTGGCCTCCGGTGACGTGCAGATCGGCTATGTCGGCTCCAGCCCCCTGGCAGCCGCCGCCACCCGCCAACTGCCGATCCAGACCTTCCTGATCGCCACCCAGATCGGCGACGCCGAAGCCTTGGTGGCGCGCAACGGCGCCGGCATCACCAAGCCCGAAGACCTGATCGGCAAGAAAATCGCCGTGCCCTTCGTTTCCACCGGCCACTACAGCCTGCTGGCAGCGCTCAAGCACTGGCAGATCGACCCCACCAGGGTGACCATCCTCAACCTCGCGCCGCCGGCCATCATCGCCGCCTGGCAGCGCGGTGACATCGACGCCACCTACGTCTGGGACCCGGCCCTGGGCGTGGCCAAATCCAACGGCAAGGTGCTGATCAGCTCCGCCGAACTGGGCAAGCTGGGTGCACCGACCTTCGATGCCTGGATCGTGCGCAAGGACTTCGCCGAGAAGCACCCGGAAGTGGTCCGCGCCTTCGCCAAGGTGACCCTCGACGCCTACGCCGACTACCGCAAGGACCCGCAGGCCTGGCTGGCCGACCAGGGCAACATCGACAAGCTGGTGAAGCTCTCCGGCGCCAAGGCCGAGGACATTCCGCTGCTGCTGCAGGGCAACGTCTTCCCGCTTGCCGCCGACCAGGTCACCGCCCTCGGCGCGCCCACCACCCAGGCCATCAGCGAGACCGCCGCCTTCCTCAAGGAGCAGGGCAAGGTCGACGCCGTGCTGCCTGATTACGCGCCCTACGTCAGCTCGAAATACGTCACCAATTGATCCGCCCCGCCTGCCCGGACGTCCCGGGCAGGCACTTTCGAGATCCGCAGAAAATGGCCTTACTCAAGCTGGAGCGCATCAGCGCACAGTACCCCGGCACGGCCGAGCCGGTACTGACCGACATTTCCCTCGACCTCGGCCCCGGCGAACTGCTGGTGGCCCTGGGCCCTTCCGGCAGCGGCAAGACCACGCTGCTCAACCTCATCGCCGGCTTCGTCAGCCCCAGCGCCGGGCGCATCAGCCTCGACGGCGTTCTCGTCAGCGGCCCCGGCGCCGAGCGCGGCGTGGTGTTCCAGGACGACGCCCTGCTGCCCTGGCAGGACGTGCTCGGCAATGTCGCCTTCGGTCTGGAACTGGCCGGCGTGCCCCGCGCCGAGCGAGAGGCTCGTGCCCGCGAAATGCTCGCCCTGGTGGACCTGGCCGGCTTCGACAAGCGCCGTATCTGGGAGCTTTCCGGCGGACAGAGACAACGCGTCGGCATCGCCCGCGCCCTGGCCGCCGACCCGCGTGTGCTGCTGATGGACGAGCCCTTCGGCGCCCTCGACGCCTTCACCCGCGAACAGATGCAGGAACTGCTGCTGCAGGTCTGGCGACGTGCGGCCAAGCCGGTTTTCCTGATCACCCATGACATCGAGGAAGCGGTGTTCCTCGCCAACGAACTCATCCTGCTGTCGCCCAACCCGGGCCGCATCAGCGAGCGCCTGCGCCTGGACTTCGGCCAGCGCTACGCCGCCGGGGAAAGCGCGCGGGCGATCAAATCCGACCCGCGCTTCATCGAAACCCGCGAGCACGTGCTCGCCCAGGTCTTCGCCGAACGCCAGAGGAGAAGCGCATGAGCAGCCTCGACCTGTCCCTGGCCGCCAAGGCCGAGCCGACCGTGAAACCCCGCCAGCGCCAGCCCCTCGGCACGCTGTCCATCAGCCTGCTGACCCTCGGCGGCCTGCTGCTGCTCTGGTGGGCGGTGACCACCGCCGGCCTGATCGAACCCCTGTTCCTGCCCAGCCCCCAGGCCATCGCCCGCAAGGGCTGGGTGCTGCTGACCCAGGGCTACATGGAGGCCAGCCTCTGGCAGCACCTGGGAGCGAGCCTCGGGCGCATCGGTCTGGCCCTGCTGGTGGCGGTACTGACCGCCATTCCCCTGGGCATCGCCATCGGCCGCAACCGCATCGCCCGTGGCATCTTCGACCCGCTGATCGAGTTCTACCGGCCCATTCCGCCGCTGGCCTACCTGCCCCTGATCGTCATCTGGTGCGGTATCGGCGAACTGTCCAAGGTGCTGCTGATCTACCTCGCGATCTTCGCCCCCATCGCCATCGCCACCGCCACCGGCGTGCGCACTATCGACCCGGCGCGGCTGCGCGCGGCGCAGTCCCTCGGCGCCACCCAGGTGCAGCTGATCCGCTACGTGATCCTGCCCAGCGCCCTGCCGGACATCCTCACCGGCGTGCGCATCGGCCTTGGCGTCGGCTGGTCCACCCTGGTGGCTGCCGAACTGGTGGCCGCCACCCGCGGCCTGGGCTTCATGGTGCAGTCGGCGGCGCAGTTCCTGGTCACCGATGTGGTGACCCTCGGCATCCTCGTCATCGCCCTGATTGCCTTCGCCCTCGAACTCGGCCTGCGCGCCCTGCAACGCAAGCTCGTGCCCTGGCACGGGCAGAGCCACTGACCCCCTTTCTCCGTCGGGTTGGGCGGCGCTCCGCGAGCGCCGCGAAACCCAACGCATCCAAACGTCGAGATATCCGCCATGACCCTGCACATCACTCAGCTCTCCCCTGCCCTCGGCGCCCTGGTCGAAGGCATTGACCTCAGCAAGCCGCTCGACAGCGCACTGCGCAAAGCGGTGGAAAACGCCCTGCTTTCCCACCAGGTGCTGTTCTTCCGCGACCAGTCGCTGACCCCGCAGCAACAGGCCGCCTTCGCGCACAACTTCGGCGACCTGCACATCCACCCGATCTACCCGAACATCCCCGAACAGCCGGAAGTGCTGGTGCTGGACACCGCCGTCACCGACGTGCGCGACAACGCCCTCTGGCACACCGACGTGACCTTCCTGGAAACCCCTGCGCTCGGCGCGGTGCTCGCCGCCAAGCAGCTCCCTCCCTATGGCGGCGACACGCTCTGGGCCAGCAGCAGCGCGGCCTACGACGCGCTGTCGAAGCCCATCCAGCAACTGCTCGAAGGCCTCACCGCCACCCACGACCTGGCCCACTCCTTCCCCGAGGAACGCTTCGGCCTCACTGCCGAAGAACTCCAGCGCCTGGAAGACGCCAAGCGCAAGCACCCGCCACTCAGCCATCCGGTGGTGCGCACCCACCCGGTCACCGGGCGCAAGGGGCTGTTCGTCAACGAGGGCTTCACCACCCGCATCAACGAACTCTCGGCAGCGGAAAGCGACGCGCTGCTGCGCCTGCTCTTCACCCACTCGACGCGCCCGGAATTCACCATCCGCTGGCGCTGGCAGGTGGGCGACGTGGCCTTCTGGGACAACCGCATCACCCAGCACTTCGCCGTGGACGACTACCGTCCGCAGCGCCGCGTGATGCACCGCGCGACCATCCTGGGCGACAAGCCGTTCTGACGGGCTCCATCGCGAATGAATTCGCTCCCACAGGTTCGGTGCAGAACGTGTAGGAGCGAGCTTGCTCGCGAAGGGTCCGTGCACAACATTTCGCGAGCAAGCTCGCTCCTACAGATGGGTACCGCCCAGCGCCCGCAGGTATTCCCAGGGATAGATGCCCCGCTGGTGGCCGTCGCTGAACACCAGTTGCACGCCGTAACCCTGCAGGGCGATCCGTTCCAGGCGTACGCCTTCATCCACCAGCGCGATCGCCCCGCGCAGCCGCGCCGCCTTGCAATGCGAGCAGGGGCAGGCGCCGCGCAGGCGGGTGTAACTGATCTGCTGCTGCTCGCCATCGGCCCACTCCAGGCTCAGCCGCGCCAGGCTGCGGGAGTTGCGCAGGGCACTGGGGGCGTCCATCAGGCCGCTCCCTGCAATTGCGCCAGGGCGATGCGCACGGCCTTGCGCACTTCCGGGTCGCCGTCGGCTTCCGCCTGGCGCAACGCCGGCAACGCCGCGGCATCGCCCAGTTCGCCCAGGGCCAGGGCCGCTTCCTTGCGCAGGTTGGCGATGCCGTGGCCGAGCAGTGCCGCCAGCTCGCCCAGGGCCTGCCCATAACGCAGGCGTCCCAGGGCGCGGGCGGCGCGCAGGCGGACCTGCCAGTAGTCGTCCTGCAGGGCCTGCACCAGCGCGGGACCAGCCTCGGCCAGCCCGACCTTGCCGAGGGTAGTGGCGGCTTCCTCGCGGACCTGCCAGGCGGGATCCCGCAGCGCGGCATCGAGGGCCGGCAACACACTGGCGTCACGGGCCAGGCCGAGGGCGCCGGTGGCGGCGCGACGGACTTCGGTATCCGTGTCATCGCTGGCCAGGCGGGCCAATGCCGGCAATGCCTCGGCGTGCCTGAGCCAGCCGAGGATGCCCACTGCCTCGCGGCGCACCGCCGCCTCGCGATCACCCAGCGCCAGCAGCGCGGGACCCGCCGCATCTTCCAGTCGCAACTCGCGTAGGGCACGCAGGGCGCTGCTGCGGACGAAGGCATCGGCGTGGTTCACCCAGGGCAGGATCAGTTGCCCCGCTTCCGGGCTCTTCAGCTCGCTCAGGCTCTGGGCCGCAGCCAGGCGCACGGGTTCGGCTGTGTCCGCCAGGGCGGCGCAGAGTGCCTGCACCACCTCAGGTTCTTCCCAGGCTTCCAGCAGACGCGCGGCCTCGGCACGCACTTCGGCGGCGGGGTCCACCACCAGGGCGTCGGTGAGCCAGGGCAGGCCCTCCGGGTCTTCCAGGTCGGCCAGTTCGATCAGAGCGATACGGCGCACACCGGCATCTTCATCGGTGAGGCGTGGCAGCAGGTAGAGGATGTCGGGGTTGTCGGTTTCACGGTCGGTCATAGGGCGATTCGCAGTGGCGGATGGTCGGTGGGCAGCCCCAGCGGGGTCAGGCGTGGCAGCTCGCGGCCTTCTTCATGGCGCAGCAGTTCCAGGCAGTGACGTTTCAGGTGGGTGAAGCCGGGGCTGGTGAGCAGGCTGGCGCGACGCGGACGCGGGAAGTCCAGGCGCAGGTCTTCGATGAAACGGCCGGGGCGCGGGCTCATCACCAGGATGCGGTCGGCGAGGAACAGCGCCTCGTCGATGTCATGGGTGACGAACACCACGGTGGTGCGGATGCGCGTCCAGATATCCAGCAGCAGTTCCTGCATGCGCGAACGGGTCTGCGCGTCCAGGGCGCCGAAGGGTTCGTCCATCAACAAGAGGCGCGACCGGTTGATCAGCACGCGGGCAATTTCGGCGCGCTGCTGCATGCCGCCGGAAAGCTGGCTGGGCCAACGTTCGGCGAAGTCGCCCAGCCCCACCAGGCCGAGGAACTCGACGGCGCGGCGCTGCCTTTCGAGCGTGCCGATGCCCTGCATCTTCAGGCCGAAGGCGACGTTGTCTAGCACGCTGCGCCAGGGCAGCAGCGTGTGATGCTGGAACACCATGCCGCGCTCGGGCGACGGTCCTTCCACCGGCTGGCCATCCACCTCCAGGCGACCGGCGCTGGGCTTGAGGTGGCCGGCAAGGGCGCCGAGCAGGGTCGACTTGCCGCACCCCGAAGGGCCGAGAATGCAGACGAATTCCCCCGCTGCGATGGCGAAGTCCAGGGACTGCACCGCCTCGAAGGCCTGCTTGCCCTGCCCCAGCCGAATGGAGATGCCCCGTGCCTCGATGCGGCCGGGCTCCACGGATTTCTCTAAGGCGCTCATCAGGCACTCCTCCGCGCGCGATACCAGGGCGTGGCGAGCGCACCCAGGCGCTTCACCAGGGCGCTGCTGCCCATGCCGAGCAGGCCGATCAGCAACATGCCGACGACAATGTCGGCATAGTTCTGCACCACGTAGGACTCCCAGGTGTAGTAACCGATGCCGAACTGCCCGGAGATCATCTCGGCGGTGACCAGGCAGAACCATGACGTGCCCATGCCGATGGCAAGGCCGGTGACGATGCTCGGCGCCGCGCCGGGCAGGACCACCTCACGCAGGATCGCCAGGCGACCGGCGCCCAGGCTGCGCGCCGAGGCGATCAGGCGCGGGTCCACCGCTTCCACGCCATGTACGGTGTTGAGCAGGATCGGGAACAGCGCGCCGGTGAAGGTGATGAACACCATCGACAGCTCCGACGAGGGAAACATCAGGATGGCCAGGGGAATCCAGGCCACCGCGGGAATCGGCCGCAGCACTTCCAGAGGCGGCAGGAGGCTGTCTTCGGCCCATTTCGAGCGACCGATGAGTAGCCCCAGCAGCACCCCCAGCAGGGCCGCGGCGAGGTAGCCGGCGAACACCCGCGACAGGCTGCTGGCCAGGTGCGGCAGCAGCTTGCTGGAATGCGCCAGTTGCCACGCGGCATCCAGTACGGCGGCGGGCGTGGGTACGTAAGTGAAGCTGAACAGCCCGAGGTCCAGGCGCGCGTTGGCGGCCAGCTGCCAGAACAGCAGGCAGGCGGCCAGCGAGGCGAGGCGCAGGGGCCAGCGATAGAGGTCGGTCATCGGTTATCTCCTGCTGCTACCCCCTCTCCCCAGCCCTCTCCCCCGAGGGGAGAGGGGGCTGTCCGTGCACGGCGTAACCGGCACGAGTCACCCCTCGCCCGCTTGCGGGAGAGGGGCCGGGGGAGAGGGCAAGGGCGTTCAGCGCTGGGCCACCAGCTTCTGGTTGGCGCTGACGAAGTCCAGGGCGATGCCGCCGTGCTGCTGGGCGTACTGCTCGGCCTGGGACTTGAGCAGGAAGGCGTTCAGCTCACCCTTGTCGTTGCGCACGAACCAGGCCTGGTTGGCCAGCAGCTTGATACCGCTGTCGGCGGCCTGGGCGTAGATGGCGCGGATGTCCTTGCCTTCCTGCTCCAGCTGCGCCAGGGCGCTCAGCGCGGCTTCCGGCGAGGCGTAATGGCGCACCTTGTCTTCGCCACGCACCCAGATCTGCGCCAGGCGCCTGAAGTCGGTGATGGGCTTGCCGGTCAGCGCGTCGTTGGCCTCAAGCGGCAGCTGCTGGTAGTTCTGCAGGGCCTTGTCGTAGTCCTGGCCCGCTGCCTTGAATGCCGCGCGGATGTACTGGTCGTCGATGAACTTGTCGGTGTCCAGGCCGCGGTCGGTCTTCTTCAACAGCTTCAGGGTGTCGATGGAGGTAGCGACCGCCTTGCGGTATTCGGGCTTCCAGGTGAGGTCGCGGGTCTGCAGGCCGAGGGGACCGTGGAACAGGTAGTTCACCTCGGCTTCGATGCCAGTGACTTTCTCGATCAGTTCGCTGTACTTCTCGGGCGACTCGGCGAGCAGGCGGTCGGCCTCCAGGCTGGCGCGCAGGTAGGCAGTGACGATCTCCGGGTACTTCTGCGCGTAGGCCGCGTCCACCAGGGCGCCGTGGAAGGTGGGCGCCTCGGCCTGGGAACCGTCGTAGATCTTCCGCGCGAAGCCACGGTTGGGGAACAGTTCGGCGAAGGGCACGAAATCGGCGTGGGCCTCGATGCGGTTGCTGCGCAGGGCGGAACCGGCGATTTCCGGCGGCTGGGCGATGATCCGCACGTCCTTCTCCGGGTCCCAGCCCTGAGCGGCGACGGCGCGCAACAGCATGCCGTGGGCCGTGGAGGCGAAGGGCACGGAAATGGTCTTGCCCTTGAGCTCGGCCAGCGACTGCACCGGTGAGGACGCCGGCACCACGATGCCGTTACCGCTGCCACGGGTGCTGCCCGAAAGCACGCTGATGAACAGGCTGCGCTTGCCGGCGTCGAGGTGGGCGACACCGTTGAAGGAGCCGGGGAAATCGGCCATGGCGCCGAAGTCCAGCTTGCCGGCGACCATCTCGTTGGTCAGCGGCGCGCCGCTGGTGAAGTTCTTCCACTCCACCTGGTAGTCGGCGTCCTTGTACTTGCCGTCATGGGGCAGGTACTTCTCCAGCAGGCCCAGCTCGCGAATGAGCAGGCCGCCGGTGGCGCAGTTGATGGTGGTGTCCTGGGTGCCGATGGCGATGCGGATGGTTTCCGCGGAGGCGGACAGGCTGGAGATGGCCAGCGCGAGGCCGGCGACGGTTGCACTAGGGCGCATGGGTAATTCCCCTCGAATCATGAGTGTTGGAATCGTCTCCGCCACCTGGTCGGGTGGTGGGAAACGAGGGGCTTTCAGGTGAAGCGTCCGGGGTTGGCCGGATGGCAGACTTGCGTTCTTGCTTTGTGTAGGAGCCAGCTTGCTGGCGATGCACGAGCCTGAAGGGCCGCTGTTCGCCAGCAAGCTGGCTCCTATAGGTTTCCGATGCTGACTCAGCGCAGCAGGTAGGGAATTTCCACCTTCACCGCGCCGGTCGGGCAATCCTTCTCGCAGGGCATGCAGTACCAGCATTCGTCGAAAGCCATGTAGGCCTTCTGCGTGGCCGGGTTGATCGCCAGCAGATCCATCGGGCAGACCTCGACGCACACGGTGCAGCCCTTCTCGGCGATGCACTTGTCTTCGTCGATGGTCACCGGCGCGCTGCTGCGGAAGAAGATTTCCTGGGGTTGATGGGCCATTTCACGATTTCCTTGGAGCCTGGGGCTCTCGCGTTTTGTTGCGTCGTATCCGGCGAACCTACACCGCGACCCCCGCCTTCACCCGCAGGCGGTCATAGGCCTGCTGTTCCTCGGCATCCAGCGGGATCAGGTAGGGCTCGACAGGTCTCTTGAAGCTGGTCATCTCACCGTTCTCACCCTTCTTCAGGTGGCAGTGGCAAAACCACTCGGCGTCGTTGCGCTCGGGGAAGTCCACCCGGTGGTGGTACAGGCCCCAGCGGCTCTCGGCGCGGAACAGCGAGGCGCGGGCGGCCATCTCGGCGCAGTCGCGGATCACGCTCACTTCCATCGCGCGCATCAGCTCGTGGGGGTTGCTGGCCTTCATCTGCGCCAGGTCCCGTTCGATTTCGGCGAAGCGTGTGAGGCCGATCTCCATCTTCCTGGTCACCTTGGGCGGCTGCAGGTAGTCGTTGACCATGCGCCGCAGCTTGTACTCCACCTGGGCGGGCGGCAGGCCATGCTCGCGCTCCAGCGGTGCGAACACCCGCGCGCGCTCGCGCTCCACCTGCCCGGCATCGACTTCGGCGAATTCACGCCCGGCCACGTACTGCGCCGCATTGACCCCGGCGAACCAGCCGTAGGTGAAGGCACCGAGCATGTAGTTGTGCGGCACCGCCGCCATGTCGCCGGCCGCGTACAGGCCTTTCACCGAGGTCTCGGCCTTCTCGTTGACCCACACGCCCGAGGCCGAATGCCCGGAGCAGAAGCCGATCTCGGAGATGTGCATCTCCACCATCTGCGAGCGGTAGTCGGTGCCGCGATTAGCGTGGAACTGGCCACGGCTGGGACGCTCGTTGCTGTGCAGGATCTCTTCGATGGTTTGGATGGTTTCCTCGGCCAGGTGATCGAGCTTGAGGAACACCGGGCCGTTGCCGCCTTCGAGTTCCTGATGGAACTCCCACATCATCTGGCCGCTCCAGTAGTCGCACTCGATGAAGCGCTCGCCCTTGCTGTTGGCGGTGTAGCCGCCCAGCGGGCCGGTGACGTAGGCGCAGGCCGGGCCGTTGTAGTCCTTGATCAGCGGGTTGATCTGGAAGCACTCCAGGTTCGCCAGTTCCGCCCCGGCGTGATAGGCCATGGCGTAGCCGTCGCCGGCATTGGTGGGGTTCTCGTAGGTGCCCATCAGGTAGCCGGAAGACGGCAGGCCGAGGCGGCCGGCGGCGCCGCAGGCGAGGATCACCGCCTTGGCGCGGATCACCCGGAACTCGCCGCTGCGGCAGTCGAAGCCCATCACCCCGCTTGCCGCGCCCTCGCCATCCAGCAGCAGGCGGGTGCAGACCATGCGGTTGCTGATCTCCACCCGCGCGCGCTTGAGCTGGCGGTAGAGCACCTTCTTGATGTCATGGCCCTCGGGCATGGGCAGCACGTAGGCACCCATGTGGTGGACCTTCTTCACCGCGTAGTCGCCGGTTTCGTCCTTCTCGAATTTCACCCCCCAGCGGTCGAGCTGCTGGATGGTCTCGAAGCTGTGGGTGGCGTAGGCGTGCACGGTCGCCTGGTTGACGATGCCGTCGTTGGCAATGGTGATTTCCTTGGTGTACTGCTCGGGCGTGGCGTGGCCGGGAATGACGGCGTTGTTCAGGCCATCCATACCCATGCTGATGGCGCCGCTGCGCTTGACGTTGGCCTTGTCCAGCAGCAGCACGCGCAGTTCGCGGTTCTGCTCCTTGGCCTTGATCGCGGCCATGGGGCCGGCGGTGCCGCCGCCGATGACGACGATGTCGTAATCCTGTTCACGGGTGCTCATGCGTGGGCCCCTTTCTGGCGGTCGATGCGCAGGCGGTACTGGAAGGCATCGCCGCGGTAGTAGAGATGTTCGAAGTCCAGCGGCGTGCCGTCGGCGGCGTGGGTCAGGCGCTCGATGCGCATGATCGGCGAGCCCTCTTCCACCGCCAGCGCCTGGGTCAGGTCGCCGTCGGCGAGCACCGCGTCGATGGCGAGGTCGGCATGGCCGAGGGGAATGCCGCAGTCGTTTTCGAGGATGAGGAAGATGTCGCGGGTAGCGAGGTCGGCCTTCTCCAGCTTCTCGCCCACCGCCTTGGGCAGCCAGGTGATTTCCAGGGAAACCGGCTCGCGATTGATCAGGCGCACACGGCGGATTTCGGTCACGGGGCTGCCTTCCTCCACCTGCAGGCGGGCCGCCACCAGGGCGCTGGCCGGCACGTGCCTGAAGCTGCGCAGGCGGTTGAGCACTTCGTAGCCCATCTGCGTCATGGACTCGGCCAGGCCCTGCAGGGTGCTGACGTTCTGGAACGCCTTGGGCTTGGCGACGAAGGTACCCTTGCCGTGGATCTTGAAGATCAGGCCTTCCTTCTGCAGGTCGCCCAGCGCCTGGCGCACGGTGATGCGGCTGACGTTGAAGGCCTTGCCCAGCTCGCTTTCCGAAGGCATGCGACTGTGGGGCGGGTAGGTGCCGTCGAGGATGCGCCCGCGCAGCAGCTCCTTGAGCTGGCTGTAGAGCGGTACCGGGGAAAGGGGGAGCAGTTCTGCCATGGTGTTCTTCGCTCGTGATCCTGACTTGTTATAACAAGTTGTGGCGAGAGAATAACGAGCATAAGAACGCGCTGTGAAATACTTTTATTGAATAAGGATAGAAGACCGAGGTACGGAGCTTTTGCTGTTTTGTGGGGGCGAATTCATTCGCGATGCAGGTCGCAGACCTGCCATTCCGAAGGGGACCGCTGCGCGGTCCTTAGCGAATGAATTCGCCCCCACAAGGAGAGCTATCAGAGGCTATCCAACGCCTGCACGAAGTCCTGGACGATATCGGCCGCATCCTCGATGCCCACCGACACGCGAATGGTGCCGTCGTGGATATCCAGCTCCGCCAGGGCTTCCGGCGACAGGGCACGGTGGGAAGTCTTGCCGGGGTGGGTGATGCTGCTGGCCACGCCGGCCAGCGATGGTGCGAAGGCGGTGTTCTTCAGAGCGCGGATCAGCTTGTCCACCTCTGGCAGGCCGCCGTGCAGGGTGAAGCTGAGCATGCCCGAAGCCCCCTTGGGGAACAGCCGACGGGCCAGGGCGTGGTCGGGGTGGGATGGCAGGCCGGGGTAGAACACCCGCGCCACCTTCGGGTGCGCTTCCAGGGCCTCGGCCAAGGCCTGGGCGTTGGCCGAGTGGGCCTTCATGCGCAGGGCCAGGGTCTTGGCGCCCCGGAAGGTCAGCCAGGCTTCGAAGGGGCTGGCGCTGCCGCCGGCGTTGATCTGGAAGCGCCGTGCCTGGGCGATCCATTCGGCATTGCCGACGAGGATGCCGCCGGTGGCGTCGCTATGGCCGTTGAGGTACTTGGTGGTGCTGTGCAGCACCAGGTCGGCGCCCTCGGCCAGCGGGTTGTAGAGCGCGGGCGAAAGGAAGGTGTTGTCCACCAGCAGCTTCAGCCCGTGCGCCCTGGCGAGCCTGGCCAGCGCTGGCACATCGCTGACCCGCACCAGCGGGTTGGAGGCGGTTTCGGTGTAGATGAGTTTCGTCGCCGGGGTGATGGCCGCTTCCACCGCCGCCAGGTCGTTGATCTCCACCAGGGTGGCGGCGATGCCGAAGCGCGCCAGCTCCTTCTCGATCAGGCTCTGGGTGGTGCCATACAGCTCGCGGCTGGCGATCAGGTGGTCGCCGGCGTTCAGCCTTCCCAGCAGCGCCGCGCTCACCGAGGCCATGCCGGAGGCGGAGAACAACGCCGCCTCGCCGCCTTCCAGTGCGCACACCAGTTCCTCCAGCGCCGCCTGGTTGGGGTTGGCGATGCGGGTGTACATGTAGTTGTCGGGGTTGCCGGCGAGGAAGTCGTCCACCTGCTCCAGCGAGTCGTAGACGAACACCGAGGATTCGTAGATGGGCAGGCTCTTGGGCCGGGTGACCATCCTGCGGTCGACCTCGTTGCCGCTGTGAACCGAACGGGTGGAAAGGCCGGGTTTGGGGGTGGGCATGGGGAACTCCGGAAAGGCAGGCGGGCATTTGTCTCTGTGGGGGCGAATTCATTCGCGATGCAGTCCGCAGGACTGCCCTGCCTGGTCGGGGACCGCTGCGCGGTCCTCAGCGAATGAATTCGCCCCCACAAGGAATCGTCCCTGCAAGTGCAGCAGAAAAAAGAACGCCGACGATAGTCGAGACTCGTCGGCGTGAGGAAGGGGCGGGTCATGCTTCCCGCACCGTGGCTAGCTGATCAGAACGCCGGCACTACTGCGCCGGAATACTTCTGCTCGATGAAGGCCTTCACTTCCGGGCTGGTCAGCGCGGTGGAGAGTTTCTTGATGGCGTCGCTGTCCTTGTTGTCCGGACGGGCCACCAGGTAGTTCACGTAGGGCGAGGTGCGGTCTTCCAGCACCAGCGCGTCCCTGGACGGGTTGAGCTTGGCTTCCAGGGCGTAGTTGGTGTTGATCAGGGCCAGGTCGACCTGGTCCAGCACGCGCGGCAGCAGGGCCGCTTCAAGTTCCTTGAACTTGAAGTTGTGCGGGTTTTCGGCAATGTCCTTGGGCGTTGCCAGGGCGTTCTTCGGGTCCTTCAGCTTGAGCAGGCCGGACTTCTGCAACAGCAACAATGCGCGGCCGCTGTTGCTGCCTTCGTTGGGGATGGCGATGGTGGCGCCGTCCGGCAGTTCCTTGAGGGACTTGTACTTGCTGGAGTAACCGCCGAAAGGCTCGACGTGTACGCCCTTGACGATCACCAGGTGGGTGCCCTTGCCGCTGTTGAAGTTGTCCAGGTAGGGCTTGGTCTGGAAGTAGTTGGCGTCCAGGCGTTTCTGGTCCACCTGCAGGTTGGGTTGCACGTAGTCGGTGAAGACCTTCACTTCCAGGTCCACGCCTTCCTTGGCCAGCTGGGGTTTGACCAGTTCGAGGATTTCCGCATGGGGCACCGGCGTGGCGGCGACCACGAGTTTTTCGCCGGCCTGGGCGAGGGTGGCGGAAAGGGCGGCAGCCAGAGCGGTCAACAGCAGGGTCTTCTTCATGATGATCCTTTCGATTCTGCAGCTCCGGCTGGATCTTCAGCCGCGAGCGGGTATTGGGATGCCCGGTCGGGGTACGCCGGGGTGACGCCGACACTACGAAGATTTTTTATAACCATCAAATATCATTTTCTTATTCAAATATTCCATTTTTCACACATATACAGACCGCCCGACCCCGTCTCCGCCCTGACTGACCGGTACTTTCATGTCGCCTCTGAGAATTGCCTGCAAAGCGCCGCCTCACTAGAGTGGCAAGCTTCGCAACTGCCCAGTGAGCCGCTGTCATGCTCAACGCCGCCCTCGCCCGCTTTTCCCGCCTGGAACTGGTTCCCTCGCCCACCCCGCTGGAGAAACTGGAGCGCCTCTCGCGCCAGCTTGGCCGCAGCGTGTTCGTCAAACGCGACGACATCACGCCCTTCGCCCTGGGCGGCAACAAGGTGCGCAAGCTGGAATTCCTCGCCGCCGATGCCCTGGCACAGGGGGCCGATACCCTGGTCACCGCCGGCGCCATTCAGTCCAACCACGTGCGCCAGACAGCCGCCCTCGCTGCGCGCCTGGGCCTTGGCTGCGTCGCCCTTCTGGAAAACCCCATCGGCACCGCTGACCGCAATTACCTGGAGAACGGCAACCGCCTGCTGCTGGACCTGTTCGGCACCGAGGTAGAACTGGTGCCCGACCTGGACAACGCCGACGAACTCCTCGCCACCACCGGCGAACGCCTGCGCGCCGCCGGCAAGCGTCCCTACCTGGTGCCCATCGGCGGCTCCAACGCCCTGGGCGCCCTGGGCTACGTGCGTGCCGGCCTGGAACTGGCCCGGCAGATCAAGGCCAGCGGCGAAACCTTCTCTGCCGTGGTGCTGGCTTCCGGCAGCGCCGGCACCCATGCCGGCCTCGCCCTGGCGCTGGAGCATGCCCTGCCCGGCACGCGCGTGGTTGGCGTCACCGTCTCGCGCCCGGACGCCACCCAGCGGCCCAAGGTGGAAGGCCTGCTGCAACGCACCGCCGAGTTGCTCGGCGTACCGGTTCCGGCCGGACTCAAGGTAGAGCTGTGGGACCAGTACTTCTTCCCGCGCTATGGCGAACCGAACGCCGGCACCCTCGACGCCGTGCGCCTGGCCGCCAGCCACGAAGGCCTGCTACTGGACCCGGTCTACACCGGCAAGGCCTTCGCCGGCCTGCTGGATGGCATCGCCCGGGGCGCCTTCGAAGGTGATGGCCCGGTGCTGTTCCTGCACACCGGTGGCTCTCCTGCGCTCTTCGCCTATCATCCTGCGGGTGCCCCGTGAGACGTTCTTATGCACCATTTTAAGCAATAAATAATTTTTAATTATTTTATTGCATATAACCAAATACCTAGAGTTGCCCCACCCCTAGACACCTGCCCCGTGAGGCTCATATGACATTTGCATCCCTGCGTCGTCACTTCATCCTCGGCAGCCTGAGCCTGGTGCTCGGCGCCGGTTTCATCGGCACCAGCTCCGCCGCCGACCTGCTCCAGGACATCCAGCAGAAAGGCGCCATCAAGGTCGGCCTGGAGGGCACCTACCCGCCCTTCAACTACCAGGACGAGAACGGCAAGCTTACCGGCTTCGAAGTCGACCTGGCCGAGGCCCTGGCCAAGGAGCTGGGCGTGAAGGCCGAGTTCCAGCCGACCAAGTGGGACGGCATCCTGGCGGCGCTGGAATCCAAGCGCCTGGACGTGGTGATCAACCAGGTGACCATCTCCGACGAGCGCAAGAAGAAGTACGACTTCTCCACCCCCTACACCGTCTCCGGCATCCAGGCGCTGGTGCGCAAGGGCACCGAGGGCGACATCAAGAGCGCGGCCGACCTGGCCGGCAAGAAGGTCGGCGTGGGCCTGGGCACCAACTACGAACAGTGGCTGAAGGAAAACGTTCCGCAGGCCGACATTCGCACCTACGACGACGACCCCACCAAGTTCCAGGACCTCAACGTCGGCCGCATCGACGTCATCCTCGTCGACCGTCTGGCCGCCTTCGAAATGGTCGAGAAAACCGGCGGCAGGCTGGCCGTGACCGGCGAACCCTTCTCCCGCCAGGAAGCCGGCATCGCCCTGCGCAAGGGCAACCCGGAACTGCTGGCCGCCATCGACAAGGCGCTGGCCAAGTTCAAGGCCGACGGCACCCTGAAGCAGCTCTCCGAGAAGTGGTTCAAGGCTGACGTGACCCAATGATCGACGCCAGCCTGCAACTGGCGCTGGATTCCGCGCCCTTCCTGCTCAAGGGCGCGGTATTCACGGTGGTGCTGAGCCTCGGCGGCATGTTCTTCGGACTGCTGCTGGGGTTCGTCCTCGCCCTGATGCGCCTCTACGGTTTCACCGCCCTGCAGTGGATTTCGCGGATCTACGTGTCCTTCTTCCGTGGCACGCCGCTGCTGGTGCAGTTGTTCATGATCTATTACGGCCTGCCGCAGCTGGGCATCCAGCTGGAGCCGCTGCCCGCGGCGCTGATCGGCTTCTCGCTGAACATGGCCGCCTACACCTCGGAAATCCTCCGCGCCGCCATCTCCTCCATCGACAAGGGGCAGTGGGAAGCCGCCGCCAGCATCGGCATGAGCCGCACCCAGACGCTGGTTCGCGCCATCCTCCCGCAGGCCGCGCGCACCGCCCTGCCGCCGCTGGGCAACAGCTTCATCTCGCTGGTCAAGGACACCGCCCTGGCCGCCACCATCCAGGTGCCGGAACTGTTCCGCCAGGCGCAGCTGATCACCGCGCGCACCTTCGAGATCTTCACCATGTACCTGGCCGCCGCGCTGATCTACTGGGTGCTGGCCACCGTGCTGTCGCACTTCCAGGGCCGCCTCGAGGCGCGGGTCAACCAGCATGAGCAGGACAGCTGATGATCACCGTCCGTAACCTGACCAAATCCTTCAAGGGCCAGGAGGTGCTCAAGGGCATCGACCTGTCCATCGAACCGGGCGAAGTGGTGGCCATCATCGGCCCCAGCGGCTCGGGCAAGACCACCCTGCTGCGCTGCCTCAACCTGCTGGAAGTACCCAGCGGCGGGCGCATCCGGGTGGGCGAGATCGAGATCGACGCGAGCAAGCCGCTCAAGCAGCAGCAGGGGCTGATCCGCAAGCTGCGCCAGCACGTCGGCTTCGTGTTCCAGAACTTCAACCTCTTCCCGCACCGCACCGCGCTGGAGAACGTCATCGAAGGCCCGGTGGTGGTGAAGAAGGAACCGCGCGAGCGCGCCATCGAGCGGGCCCACCGGCTGCTGGCCAAGGTCGGCCTGGCGGGTAAGGAAGACGCCTATCCCAAGCGCCTTTCCGGTGGCCAGCAACAGCGGGTGGCCATCGCCCGCGCCCTGGCAATGGAGCCGGATGTGATCCTCTTCGACGAGCCCACCTCGGCGCTCGACCCGGAGCTGGTGGGCGAAGTGCTCGCCACCATCCGTGGCCTGGCGGAAGAGAAACGCACCATGGTGATCGTCACCCACGAAATGAGCTTCGCCCGCGACGTGGCCAACCGCGCGATCTTCATCGACAAGGGCGTGATCGTCGAACAGGGCGAGGCCAGGGCGCTGTTCAGCGCACCGAAGGAAGAACGCACCCGGCAGTTCCTGAGCAAGTTCCTGGGCGGCTGATTGTCCTTGCCGTTCCTTGTGGGGGCGAATTCATTCGCAAAGGGCAGCGCAGCTGCCCCCTGGAAATCCAAGGAGCAAACCTGCGGTCTGCATAGCGAATGAATTCGCCCCCACAGGGTCTATCCCCTCCGGCGGCCCACTCGGCAAGCCCCCCGCAAGCAAATGCGCGTAGAATCCGCGCCCCCCCGCAATACAGCCCCGCCACCGGAACCCGCATGAACCCGAGCACCCTCCTCTCCCTGCCCTTGCTGGCCCTCGCCCTGGGCGGCTTCGTCGTCGGCAGCAGCGAATTCATCATCATGGGCCTCTTGCCCGAGGTCGCCAAAGACCTCCAGGTCAGCCTGTCCGATGCCGGCCTGCTGGTCAGCGCCTACGCCATGGGCGTGGTGATCGGCGCGCCGCTACTGGGCCCGCTGCTCGGTCGCCTGCCGCGCCGTCAGGCGCTGCTCTGGCTGATGGGTGCCTACGCCCTGGGCAACCTCGGCTGCGCCCTGGCACCGAGCTACGAGTGGCTGCTGGCCATGCGCATGTTCACCGCCTTCAGCCATGCCGGCTTCTTCGGCTGCGCCACTCTGCTCGCCGCCGAACTGGCGCCGCCCCATCGCCGCGCGTCGGCCATGGCGCTGGTGCTCAGCGGCCTGACCATCGCCAACGTGCTCGGCGTTCCCGCCGGCGCCTGGCTGGGCCAGGCCACCAGTTGGCGGGTGACCTTCATGGTGGTGGCGGGCCTGGGCTTCCTCACCCTGCTGGCGCAAGCCCTCTGGCTGCCGGCCACACCCAAGCCGCAGGCCAATGCTGCCGGCGCCTGGGATGGCATCCTGCGGCGCCCGGTGCTGCACGCGCTGTTCGTCTGCAGCCTGTCTTCGGTGGCGCTGTTCGGCGTGTTCACCTACATCAGCCCGCTGCTGCGCGATGTTTCCGGCTTCAGCCCGGAACACGCCAACTTCGCCCTGCTGCTGTTCGGCATCGGCCTGACTGTGGGCAACCTGCTGGGCGGGCGACTGGCGGACAAGGGCTTCCGCCACGCGCTGCCGATGGCCTTCGGGGTGAGCATGCTGTGCCTGCTGGGGCTGTTCGTCTTCGCGCAGATTCCGGCCCTGGCCCTGGGCTGCCTGTTCCTCTGGGGCGTGGCCAGCTTCGCGATTTCCTCGCCGCTGCAATTGCTGCTGGTGGAGCAGGCCGGCGAATCGGCGAGCCTGGCCGCCACCCTCAGCCACGCTGCCTTCAACCTGGGCAACGCCAGCGGCGCCTTCATCGGCGGCCTGTGGCTGAGCACCCACATGGGCCTGGCGAACCTGCCGCTGATGGGCGTAGGCGTGCTGGCCCTGACCATCCTCGTCTGCCTTCCGCTACCGCGCCTGCGGTCAGTGAAGGATCACCTTAAAGCCACCGGGCAGCTCCACCCGTAACCCGAATTGGGAGCGGAATGTAGGAGCGAGCTTGCTCGCGAAAGCGGTGTCTGGCCATTCGCGAGCAAGCTCGCTCCTACACCAAGGCCCTAGCCCGCCAGCACGTCGGCGAACAGCTGGCGCAGGTGCTCGCGCCCGGCGTCATTGGCCGCCAGCCGGCGCAGTTGCGCGGTGAGCTGGGCGTAGCCCGGCAGCGGCGGCAGGTTGAGGTGCTGCGGCTGGATCTCGTCGCCCTCGCTGACCAGCAGGGCGAAGTGCACGCTGTTCTCCAGCTCGCGGGTGTTGCCCGGCCAGGAATAGGCCTCCAGCGCGGCCTGGGCTGCCGGGCCGATCAGGGGCAGCGGCAGGTCCAGGCGCTGGGCGTAGATGCCGAGGAAATACTCGGCCAGGGGCAGGATGTCGTCCGGACGCTCACGCAGCGGCGGCAGTTCCACCCTCCCCTCGTCCAGGTACTGGTAGAGCCGTGCGTTGAACTTGCCGGCGTCCACCGCCTTGGCCAGGTCGATGCTGGTGGCAGCCACCAGGCGCACGTCCACCGGTGTCGCTTGCTGGGCGCCGACGCGGACCACTTCGCGGCTTTCCAGGGCCGCCAACAGCTTGCCCTGCAGGGGCAGCGGCAGGTCGCCGATCTCATCCAGGTAGAGCGTCCCGCCGTTGGCCGAACCGAACCAGCCGGCACGGCTGCTGGCCGAGCCGCTGTGGGCGCCGACGGCATGGCCGAACAGTTCGGCCTCGGCGTAGGTCTTGCTGATGGCGCTGCAGCTCACCGCCACGAACAGGCCGGGACGGTCGCTGGAACGATGGATCTGTCGCGCCAGCAATTCCTTGCCGGTGCCGGTCTCGCCCTGGATCAGCACCGGAAGGGTGCCGGGGGCGAGCTGGTCGACCTCCTCGCGCAGACGTCGCGAGCGCTCATCGACGAAGACCAGCGCGCGGGCGCGGATGCTCAGCGGGCTGCGGTCGGCATCGGCAAAACTCAGCAGCGGCTGGCCGGGGTTTTCCTTGCTCATGGCGAAATCTCCCGCCGGGCCCAGGCTGCGATGCAGCGGACCCTGGCGTATTGCTGAATGGGCGGTGAATCAGATCAGGCGCGGATTCGGGCCAACTGCTCGACACGGCTCTGCAGGCGATAGAGGTGGGCGAAGCCCTGCTCCCAGGTGTGGTGCCCGGACTTCACGTTGATATGCCCGGCGCCGGTGAGGATGGCGGCTTCCGCCCCCCAGTCGCGAGCCATTTCCAGGGCCCGTTGGGGGCTGGCGGCGTGGTCGTTGTCCGAGCCCACCAGCAGCGTCGGGAAGGGCAGCAGCTCACGCGGAATCGGCGCAAAGCCCTTGAGCGGCTCGGGACAACCGGGGCGCTGCACATCCGCCGGCGCCACCAGCAGCGCGCCACGGACGCGGCGCAGCACATCCGGATCGGACTGCGCGGCCCAGTGGGCAACCGTCACGCAGCCCAGGCTGTGGGCGACGAGGATGACGGGGGTGCGTTCGGCATCGATGGCGCGCTCCAGCGCCTCCACCCAGGACGCACGGTCCGGGTTGTCCCAGTCGGCCTGCTCGACCCGGCTGGCATTGGGCAGCGTACGCTGCCAATGGCTTTGCCAATGCTCGGCGGGCGAGCCCTGCCATCCCGGCAGGATCAGGTAGCGAATGGCCTGGCTGCGCATGGCGAGCCCTCCTTGCTGAAGTTCAATGCTGGGCAGTCTAGGCGCTGGCCATATACATGTTAAGGAATAAGAATTTATTTGCTTATTCCTTATTTGCTTATTCGCTAAAGATCGCCTCCGCCGCGCTATGGCCCCGCTGTAGGATGGGTCGTGCGGCGCTCCGCGAGCGCAGCGCTACCCATTCGACCCACGCAATGAAGGCAGCCGGGCGCCCATGCAGATCGACGAAGAACTGACCCTGAAGAAGCTGGAGACCTTTCTCGTCTTCATGCGCAGCGGCAACCTGTCGCGCGCGGCGGCGGAGCTGAACACCAGCAACGTCAGCGTGCACCGCGCCATCCACTCCCTGGAGAGCGCCCTGCGGTGCCCGCTGTTCAAGCACGAAGGGCGCAACCTGACGCCGCTGGAAAGCGCCTATGTGCTGGAGGAGAAGGCGCAGAAGCTGATTCAGGACGCCGTCGAGATGGTGCGCCTGACCCGCGAGGCCGCCGGCTTCTCCGCCGAGCGCTTCAAGTTGGGCGCGCTCTATTCGCTGACGGTGAAGACCGTGCCACAGCTGGTGATGGGCCTGAAGCTGCGGCGCAGCGAGCTGAACATCGACCTCACCCTGGGCTCCAACGTCGACCTGCTCTATCGCCTGAAGAACATGGAGCTGGACGCCATCCTCGTCGCCCTCGACGACAGCGTGAACGACCCCGATTGCGAACAGATGCCGCTGTTCTCCGACGACATTTTCCTCGCCGTGCCCACCGACTCGCCCTTCGCCAACCAGGACGAGGTGGACCTGGCGGACCTCGCCGACTCCACCTTCATCACCCTGAGCCAGGGCTTCGCCACCCACCGCGACGGCGCGCGGGTGTTCCAGCAGGCCGGCTTCGAGCCCAAGGTGGCGATGCAGGTGAACGATATCTTCACCCTGCTCAGCATGGTCAGCTCCGGAGTCGGCTACGCCCTGCTGCCAGGGCGCATCGCGGCGGTGTACGAGAACCGCGTGAAGCTGATCCGCCTGCAGGAGCGCTATCGCCTTTTGCAGTACATAGGCGTGGTGTTCCTGAAGGCCCGCGAGCGCGACCCGAACCTGCTGGCGCTGATCGCCGAGTGCCGCATGTACAGCCTGCGCAACGCGGGCTGAGTGGGATACGACGAACTGCCGACGCGCCCAGCCAGTTACCCCATCTCTGGTTCCCGACTGGCCATCGTGGGAATTTTCCACGCGCTGTTTTTGGTTTATCCCGCGAATTTCCTCTAACTTTTTAGGGTCAATCAACGGATCTTTCTTTCAATTCATCCTTGCACCGGACAGTTAAACTCAACTTCGCAAAATCAATTTGGATAAATTCATGAATTTCATACGCAAATTAGTCCTCATGGCGTTTTTTCTTGTGCTAAGCGGATGCGGATCAATTCCAACAGGAGCGAAGAAGGACGAATATACAGACCTGCTGATCGGCCCTTACTCGGTAATGCTACCTACCGATGCGCTACGGGATGTGTCGATAATTGGTTCGGAAAACCGTGGACTGGCATTGGCTTTTGATCGGCAGAACAGGGACTCGCGGCAGACAATCTCCATTTCTGTACTTAACAAATCCCAACTCGGTTACGAGATAGATATGCGCATGTTCCCAAGGCTCGTACTGAGGCTTGAGGAGCCAACACCCGATCTCGGCTTGAGTGATATGGCAATCAAGGATATCCACAATATCTGGAAAGACTTTGTGGAAGGAAATCGCACAAAAGTCATGAAAATAAGCGGCGGCCATGCGTACCTGGCAACGGATGAAGAAAATCGGCGAACCATTGTTTACCTGGCAGCCGAAAACTATTCCAAAGAACTCAACTTCATTTCGGCATATGGCATCAGCGAGAAAGAACTCCAGAAGCTGATACTGGACAATCTCTATCTGAACAGACTGCCTCCGGAGAAATGAAATTTATCTTCAAGCAGCGGAGCAGGATGCTCTATACGTGATCATGAAGTCTCTATGGGGGAGATATGCCGATATTTATTCAGGCCGCACGCACATGTTCAACGAGATGACCGTGGATGTGGTTCAACAGGCCATCGAAAACCATAGGGCATGCAACAACGAGATGCTGAGCCTTCTGTCGGGCCTGGCCGCTGGCGCCGCCATCGGGGCACATCGCAAGTGGCTGAGGGAAGCGCTCGGGGACCTGGCCGGAAAGCTCACAAGCGGCACCTCGGGGCTCAACGGTCAAGCCTGCATGGCAACGACCTTCGCGGTATACAGGACGGAAATAGAACTGACCTTCTACTGAACAGCATGCCCCCAACAAATTGGGGCGCCGAGTGCCGCATGTACCGGCGAAATGACCAGGCCACGTCTGCGTCAGCAATTGCCAGCGAATGGCCCCGTTTCGCCAGCAAGCTGGCTCCTACAGGCAAGCGGCCACCTGCAACACCTGATGCTGGGATCAAACGAAAACGCCCCGGCACCGGGCCGGGGCGTGAAGTGGAGCAGGCAGGAATCAGCCCATCAGGCCACGCACGCAGAAGTACAGCAATGACGGTCCCAGCAGGCAGCCGAGGGCGGTGTAGAAAGCCGCGGTCAGGCAGCCGTAGGGCACCAGCTTGGGATCCGTGGCGGCCAGGCCGCCGGCCACGCCGCTGGAGGTGCCCATCAGGCCGCCGAAGATCACCGCGCTGCGTGGGTTGTTCAGGCCGATGTAGGGGGCCACGAAGGGCGTCGCCACCATCACCAGGATCGCCTTGATCAGCCCGGCGGCGATGGACAGCGCCATCACGTCGGAGCTGGCACCCAGCGCCGCGCCGGTCACCGGGCCGACGATGTAGGTCACCGCGCCGGCGCCGATGGTGGTCAGGCTGACCACGTCGCTGTAGCCAAAGGCCAGGGCAATGGCCACGCCGGCGACGAAGGACGAGCCGACCCCGGCGAACAGCGCCACCACTCCGACCGCGCCGGCGCGCTTGATCTCCTCGACGCTCACCCCGAAGCCGGTGGCGACGATGGCGAAGTCGCGCAGCATGGCGCCGCCGAGCAGGCCCACGCCGGCGAACAGCGGGATGTCCACCAGGCCCTTCTGGCCGCCGGTGTAGAGACCGCCGAGGTAGGACAGCAGCAGGCCGAGGAGGATGGCGATGGCCGAGCCGTGCAGGCGGCCGCGGGTGAAGCGGTCGGAGATCCAGTAGGAGACCCACATGGTGACGCCGATGATGGCGAAACCGCTGAGCATCCCGTAGCCGGATACCACTTTCATCAGAGAGTCATACATGGCGGTCACCGCTGCGCTTTGCTCAGGGAGGGGCTGACGGGGTCAACGGGCTTTTTTTGGCCGATTCGGCAAAGTACCGGGACCAGGACGAAGCCCAGCACGACCGCGGCGATTCCGGCGAGGATCGCCATGGGGCCGCCGCTCAGGGCGCCGTAGACGTTCTGCTGGGCGGCCATGGCGACCACGATGGGGATGTAGATGGCGCTCCAGAATTCCACGCCCTGTTGGCTCTTGCTGGTGAACAGGCCGCGCTTGTTCAGGTAGCTGCCGACGAAGATCAGCAGGAGCATGGCGATGCCCACGCCGCCGACGTTGGCGGGTACGCCGAGGAGTTTGCCCAGTAGCTCTCCGGTGAAGATGCCTACCAGGGTGCAGAGGGCCAGAAAGGCCACACCGTAGATGATCATTGTTGTTGTCCTCGCTTTGGGTCGAAGTTGCTTGTTCTTGTCCTTCGAAGTGCACGGCGGTTATCGGGTCCGGCTTACCTCCTGACGCAGCAAGGCGTCCAGCGTATCCAGACGGGCGCCCTGGAAGGCGATCACCGTGCCCTGTTCGAACACCCGCCGCGCCAGGCCGCTGAGCACGGCGCCGGGCGGCATTTCAACGTGCAGGCGCACGCCGCGCTCGTAGGCGGTGCGCAGGGTGGCGTGCCAGTCGATGACCCGGCACATGTTGAACGCGAGGTCGTCGCGCAGCCGCTCCGGGTCGACGATCGGCCGTGCCGTGCTGCCGCTGAGGTAGCGGATCGCCGGGCGGCGCAGTTCGACCCCGGCGAAGGCTGCAGCCAGTTCGCGCGCCGGCGCATCCAGCAAGGCGCAGTGGGACGGCACGCTCATCGCCAGGCGTTTTGCCGCGCAAGCGCCCTGGGCGCAGGCCCGTTCGGCGACCGCGGCCATGGCGGCATCGCTGCCGGCGATCACCAGCTGGTTGACGGCGTTGATGTTGGCGAGAAAGACCGGACCTTCGGCATCGGCCAGCAGGCGCTCCACGCTCGCCAGGTCGAGGCCGAGGATGGCGGTCATGCCGAAGCCCTGTGGATAGGCGCGCTGCATCAGTTCGCCACGCAGGGATACCAGGCGCAGGGCATCGGCGAAGTCCAGGGCGCCGGCAACCACGGCGGCGGCATAGGCGCCAATGGAAAGCCCGGCCACGTAGTCCGGCGCCGGGCCGCGCCGCATCAGCAGACGGGCGCAGGCTGTGCCTGCCACCAGCAGGCACAGCTGCACCGCGCGGGTGGATTGCAGGGCCTCGGGGGTATCCAGCGCCAGCACGTCCTCACCGAGGGCTGCGCTGGCTTCCTGCAAGCAGTCGGCGGTTTCCGCCGGCAGCTGATGGAGCATGCCCGCCTGCTGCGCGCCCTGGCCGGGGAAGGCGAAGAGGCTGCTCACGCCGCCTGCTCCAGGCTGTGCCAGGGGTTATCCACAAGGCGCGCGCCCTCGGCGCATTTCAGCAGCACACGACGCGCAGCACCGGCCCACTCGCGCAGGGCAACGCCACCACCGGGGGTTTCCAGTTGCAGGTCGATGCGGCAGGGCGCTGTGTCAAGGGCGGCCAGCAGCTCGCGGGCGTGCTGGCGGCTGAACGGCATCGGGGTACGCAGCAGCAGATCGAGGTCGCTGGCGGCGTGCAGAACGGGAATACCGGTGGCGATCTGGAAGCCGACGCTGCCGGTCGGACCCCAGCACAGGCCGCTGCCGGCCAGTATCGGCGCGACGCTTTCCAGCGCGCGCAGGGCGGGGAAATCGGCGGCGGCGCGCGGCCGCAGTTGTTCGGGGCTGAGCACGCGCCGGATGGAGTGGATCGGCATGATCGCGGCCAGGCGCTGCTCGCGGCTGGCGCCACGGATGCCCACGGCGATCATGCCCGGCTCACAGAGCGCGCGGCGCACCACCACGGGATGGCCGGCGGCCAGCGCCTGCTGCGCCCAGACGGGGGCGTCGGCGGGAAGCTGGTCGGGGGTCATGCCCCAGAGCAGGTCGTGGGGTTTTGGTTTGGCGCTCATGATTGGCTCCTGTGCATGGGGTTTCACCCTCTCCCCCGGCCCCTCTCCCTGAAGGGAGAGGGGAGCTGGATCGGTGGCTGCGGGTTACTCCGCGCCAGCGGACTACCACTGCGCTCGCAGCATTTCCCTGACCCGCGACGACGCAGCGCGATTCTCCGCGCCGAGCCGTCCGGCCAGATCGGTGCTCGCGCCGATGTCCGCCACCGCCCGCACCAGGCACTCGCGCACCCGGTCGATATCGGCGTCGCCCGGCTGCTCGGCATCCGCCACGGCCACCCGCTCCCAGAGCAAGCCCAGGGACGCGTAGTTCTCCAGGTCGTAGGCCATGGGTGGGACCTTGGCGGCCAGGGCTTCCAGTTCCTCCACGCTGCGCAGGGTGATGCGCGCCGCGGCGGCCTTGCCCATGGCGTGGACCATCACGCCGCTGTCGTCCAGGGCGATCAGGCGCTGGGCCTGGTAACCGTGGGCGAGGAAGGCGCCGGACATGGCCTTGCCCACCAGCAGGCCGATCACCGGGTGGCCGGCCAGGCGGGCGCGGGCATAGGCATCCACCGCGCCGGCCAGGGCCTGGTGAATCCCCAGGGCCTCCTCGCGGCGGCCGTAGGCCTGGCTGGGTACGTCGACCAGCGCGACCAGCACGCGCCTGGGGCCATTGCGGTCGGCTTCGATGGCCTCATCCACCGCCCTGGCCAGGCCCCAGCCTTCCAGCAGGCCGACCTCGCCATTGCGGGCGCGGGGGAAAGGATTCTGCGTATCCGGCACCACGGCGATGAAACGCGCGGCGCGGTTGCCCAGCTCGCCGTCGATCACCTTCACCGACGCCGGAAAGCCTTGCAGGGTGGCGCCGCCGGCGAGGCCCTGCAACCAGTTCAGTCCACGGCTCATTGCTGTTCTCCCTGGTAGAGGGCGCGCACGGCGGCAGCGTCCAGTTGTTCGCAATCGGCGCCCAGCCGCGCCAGGCTCTGGAGGAACCAGGCGTGCCGGCGGCTGCGCGGCAGGCCCTGCTCCGGCTGGTTCAACAGGCCCTGCAAGGTTTCGCGGATGGCCTCGAGGTCGTCGGCCACATAGGCGTCCACCAAGCCGCAGGCAGCACGCTGCTCGCCGCCGGTAAGGCTCCAGATGAAGGGGCGGTCGCGGGAGTCGTATTCCGCAAGGCCGGCTTCCTGTTCGATCACCTGCGGGCCATTGAGGCCCAGGCGCGCTTCGCGGGTGACGATGAGATGGCTGCACAGGCCGGCGGCGATGGACATGCCGCCGAAGCAGCCCACGGGCCCGGCGATGAGGCCGATCACCGGCTGGTATTGGCGCAACTCGACGATGGCGGCCTGGATCTCGGCGATGGCGGCCAGGCCCAGGTTGGCTTCCTGCAGGCGCACGCCGCCGGTTTCCAGCAGCAGCACGGCGCAGGTGGGAATGCCCCGGCGGTTGTCTTCGGCCGCCAGTTCCAGTGCCCCGGCGATCTTGGCGCCGCCGACTTCGCCCATGCTGCCGCCCTGGAAGGCGCCTTCGATGGCAGCGATCACCGTGGGCTGGCCGTTGATGCTGCCCTTGGCCACCACCACGCCGTCGTCGGCCTGGGGCACGATGCCCTGCTGTGGCAGCCAGGGAGAAATGACCCGGTCGAAGGGGCCGATGAGTTCACGGAAGGTGCCGGCGTCCAGCAGCTCGCGGGCGCGCTGGCGGGCACCCTGCTCAACGAAGCTGCGGGCGGCGAGCAGGCGGGCGCTATCAGTCATGGGCAGGCTCCTCTTGGGAAGAAAGGGCCTCCAGCCCTTGTTCCAGGCGCAGACGCACCACACCGGGCGTGGCGCCGAAGTCGTGGATGTCGATGCTCAGGGCCGGCAGCGCCTGGCCGTCGAACAGGCGCTGGAACAGCTGCTGCCAGCGCGGGCCGCTGCCGTTCACCGAGGTCACCAGCTGGATCGACAGGGTGCCGGCGGTGCCGGGCTCCAGCAGCACTTCGAGGTCGCCGGAGCCGACGCAGCCCACCAGGGCGCGGCCGCGGGCCGGCTGGCCGGCGGGGAATTGGAAGGACAGGGTTTCCATGGTCACAGGCTCCCGGCTTTATCGAGGAACAGGCAGGCGGCCAACAGATCGGCGGCACCGCCCGGCGAGGCATTGAGTTGCAGCAGGCGGGCATCCAGCGCACGCAGCAGGCGGCGTCCGGCGATGCTGGCGCTGCCGCCGGCATCGAGCACGGCGCGGGCGCCCTGCTGCATGGCCTCCAGCCCCTCCAGGCCGGCGCGCCAGAGCACGCAGGTGTCGGCCAGGGTGGTCATGATCGCCAGCAGCGCATCGAGACGGGCGTTCTGCTCGCCGGCACCCGCCGCCCGGCTGCGCGCCAGTTGCGGCAGGCCCTGTTCGATCACCGCGGGGAAACCGAGCTGGGCCTCCTCGCGTGCGCCCCGGGCGCCATAACGGCGAGCGACCTGGGCGCCGTGGCTGTCGCTGTACGGCGCCATGCGGTCGTCGATCAGGGCGATGCGCGCCGCGCGCAGGGCGATGGCGTGGGCATCACGGGTGGCCGGATTCAGCGCCACCGACGCCACCAGCAGGCCCAGGGCCCAGATGGCGCCGCGATGGGTGTTCACCCCGCCCGTGATGCCCCGCATCGCCGCTTCGCCTTCGCGGCCGATGCGGCCGAGGGCTTCGCGCAGCGGTTGACCGACTTCGCCGATGTCCAGCGCGGCGTCCGCCATCTGCCGGAAGCAGGGCCAGAGGGACAGCGCCGAGGCGTGCATCAGGCCCAGGCTCAGGTCGCTGTGGGCGCCGCTGCCACGACGGTCCACCAGCGCCGGTTTGGGCGAGAGGTCGGCTTCATCGATCAAGGCGTCCACCGCCAGGTCCGCCAGCCAGTCGGCCAGGGGCAGGTCGGCATTGCGTAGGGATACTGCGCTCATCACCAACTCCTGAATCTGGCCGGGGGGTTGTAAAGGCCGCCGGACCACTCCACCAGCTCAGCGATACTCTTCGCCGCCAGCAGTTCCCGCGTGGCCTGGGTACGGCGGATGCCGAGGTCTTCCGGCAATGCGATCAGCCCTTCGCGACGCATGCGCAAGGTTTCTTTCGGGTCGTGGCGCAGGCCGATGGCGGTGACGCCGGCAACCGCGGCGATCATCGCGCGGCGCTCTTCGAGGCTGCGCGCCTTGTAGAGGTAGGCGATGCCTTCCTCGGTGAGCAGGTGGGTGACGTCGTCGCCGTAGATCATCACCGGCGCCAGCGGCATGCCGGTCTTCTTCGCCACCTCGACGGCATCCAGGGTTTCGACGAAGGTGGGTTTGCCGCCCTCCTGGAAGGTTTCGACCATCTGCACCACCAGCTTCTTGCCGCGTTCGAGCAGGGTCACCGGCTCGGTCCCCCGGTCCTGGCACATGGCAAGCCAGGCCGGCGTGGCGTGGCGGCGGCCGCGCGGGTCGTGGCCCATGTTCGGCGCCCCGCCGAAGCCCGCCAGGCGGCCACGGGTGACGGTGGAGGAATGGCCGTCGCCGTCCACCTGCAGGGTGGCGCCGATGAACAGGTCCACCGCGTACTGCCCGGCAAGCTGGCACATCATGCGGTTGGAGCGCAGCGAGCCGTCGCGGCCGGTGAAGAACACGTCCGGGCGCTGGGCGATGTAGTCCTCCATGCCCAGCTCGGTGCCGAAGCAGTGCACGCTTTCTACCCAGCCGGTCTCGATGGCGGGGATCAGCGTCGGGTGCGGGTTGAGCGTCCAGTTGCGGCAGATCTTGCCCTTCAGGCCGAGGGATTCGCCGTAGGTGGGCAGGATCAGTTCGATGGCGGCAGTGTTGAAGCCGATGCCGTGATTGAGCGACTGGACCTTGTGTTTCTCGTAGATGCCGCGGATCGCCATCATCGCCATCAGCACATGCACCGGCTTGATGTGGCGCGGGTCGCGGGTGAACAGCGGCTCGATGTAGAAGGGCTTGTCGGCGACCACCACGAAGTCCACCCAGGAGGCGGGGATGTCCACCCGTGGCAGGTCGCGCACGTCGTCCACCAGTTCGTTGACCTGGACGATGACGATGCCATCGCTGAAGGCGGTGGGCTCCACCAGGGCCGGGGTGTCCTCGGTGCTGGGGCCGGTGTAGATGTTGCCTTCGCGGTCGGCCATGAAACCGGCCACCAGGGCGACGTTGGGGATCAGGTCCACCAGCAGGCGCGAGTAGAGCTCGATGTAGGTGTGGATGGCGCCCACTTCCAGCAGGCCGTCTTCCAGCAACTGGCCGATGCGCAGGCTCTGCGGGCCGGCGAAGGAAAAGTCGAGCTTGCGGGCGATGCCGCGCTCGTAGAGATCCAGGTGCTCGGCGCGGCTCACGCTGGGCATGATCATGTGCAGGTCGTGCAGGCGGCCGGGGTCGGCCTTCGCCAGGGAACGGGAGAGGAAATCCGCCTGCTTCTGGTTATTGCCTTCGAGCACCACGCGGTCGCCGGGGGCGATCAGGGTTTCGAGGGCTTCGACGATCCTTTCGCTGGGCAGCACGACACCATCGGCGAGGTGCTGCGCCTGGTCGAGGCGACGCTGCTTTTCTGCGCGCCGGCGCGACCACTGCGGCGGGGGAGAGGGTCTTGTTGTCATGATGGCTCCACGGGTTCCGCTGTCGTGGAACGCACATTAGGAGCGTGACCGGCAGGTCATCAATCAAGGCCGGGGAGCTATCGTTACGCTCAGGTTAACGATCTTGCTGAAGGCCGGCCGCCCACCCCGGTGGCCTCAGATGGCATGGGCCAGGTGCAGCTCGGTCAGCGCCTCGGCCTTCAGGTGGGCGAGGCCGGGATCGGAATGGCCCGCACGCAGGCTCGTCAGGCCGGCCCCACCTGGCAGGTACCCAACGCCTGTACCAGGCTGATGTCGACACGTCGGTTGGCCGCGCGGCCCGCCTCGGTAGCGTTGTCCGCAATGGGCTGACTCGATCCATGGCCCTGGACGGCGAAGCAGTCGTCGGCCACATCGCCCATGCTTTTCATCCAGTCACGAACCGCCTCGGCCCGCTGCCTCGACAGACTCAGGTTGCGCTGTTCATCGCCCGTGGCGTCGGTGTGCCCGGCAATGACGATCAGCCAGCCGGGCTGCGCCTTGACGTTCGCCAGGGCATTGATCAGCGCCTTGGTCGAGTCCGGCTTCAACACCGTACTGGCGGGGTCGAACCATTGCACGCTGGCCAGCCGCACCGGCTCGGCCGCCGCCGCACGAACCTCCTCCCGCGAGAGCAACCAGTAGTTCCAGGCCAGCACACCGAGTAGCAGTGCTGCGAGTACCCCCGCCAACGACCAGAGCGCGGCGTGCCTCCCGCGGCGGACCGGCACGGGGGCGGGCATGGCCTCCACATACAGCGCCGGTGCAACCGGAGTGTGCCCAGGTAGCGAAACCACCAACTGCAACGGGCTCCCGGGTGGCACGCTCCCGTGCGAACGGGCGCCCACAAGCACCGGAATCCCCTGCCCGCCCAGGCGACCGACAAGCCTTGCGACCTGTTGGTTCAAGGCCTGCAGCGCCGCCAAAGCCGGTAGCCGGTGCTGGTTCAGGACGTCCTGTACGCAAGCCAGCTCCGCCTCCAGGCTCCGCAACAGCGGTGCGTCCCGCTCGCCGACCTCCAGGCCACGCAGCAGAAACTGGAGTTGCGTGGCCAGCCAGGCGAGGAGGTCCGAGCGCTCCTGCGTCTTGCGCGGCCATACGCCATCAAGGGCCCCGGTCAGCAACCGCCGCAGCACGGTCATGCCTTCGACCAGGCCCGGCAACCCGTAACGGTGGGTCAGCGCCAGCGCCAGAAAGACGGCTACCTGCAGGTCGCCGCCATTGCTGCGCAGCAGTACCCGGCACCACTGCTCGACCATGGGCCAGTCCACATCCGGGCAGGCCGGATGGTTCAGCTTGGCCATTTCGGCGTACAGCGCGGCCTGCTCGCCGCGGTCCGGCGATTCGTTCCCGGCTCGTTCATTCATGACGCTCATTTCCTTATGTCCATCCAGGTTCACGGCGACAGGTATCGCTGCCGCTTGAGATGACGAACCAGCACCTTTCCCGCCGGCGCCAGGGTGGTGCCGAAGGTCGCCTGTTCGCCACTTTTCAGGCGCAGATCGAGGCTGTATTCCAGTTGCCCCGGCTGCGACTGGGGCAGCAGCAGGACCTTCAGTTCCGCCAGTCGCGGCTCGTACTTGAGCAGCGTGTGGGTCATGACGGCGATCAGGCCGTGGGCGGCGGCCGGCAAGCCCTGGAGTACCTGGCCCATGTCCGGCAGTCCGTAGTCGGGCAAGTGGCTGAGGGAGCCGGCGCGGCTATTGAGAATGCGCTGGAGGTTGTCGAGTACCGAGAGAACGGGCTGATCCTCCTCCCGCACCCGGTGCAGCTCCAGCTCCCCGCTGAAGTTCTGCAGCAGCGTTTCGTAGAGCGATGGGACGTGGTCGGTCATCCGTCACTCCTTGGCCGGCGGGCGCAGGACGAGGCTGTTGTCGGCCAGCTCGATCACCCGGGCCCGGTCCGGGTCCAGATCGGCGCGGGTCAATGTCAGGCGCCAGCTATTACCCGTGGTATCCGGCTGGCGGAACAGCGCCACCACCGCGATGACCTGCGCGGCCTCGTCCAGCGGCACACTGAGTACCGCGCCCTCATCGGGCCGGATCACTACGGTCCGTTCATCCAGCAGGGCCTCCCCCAGGGCCGCACGGCTATCGTCCAGCAGGCTGTCATAGGACGCCCCCTCGAAGGCCTTGCCGTCGCGCAGCGCATAGATCCGCACCAGGGTCGGCACGGACAACCCGGACATGTCATGCCTGTCGGTGTTCATCGCGGCGCGCCCGCTGAAGTCCAGGTGCAGGATCCTGACCTCCTTGTAGAAGATCGAGCGGGCGACGGACGCCGAACGTTCCGTGGCACTCTGGTACAGGCCGCAGCCACCGACCAACGCGATCAGCATCGCCAGTGACAGGAACTTAAAAACGGTACGCGACATGCTGCGTCTCTCTTTCCTCAGGATTGTTCTCTAGGCCCCGGTAGCGACCCAGGCTGATGGTGACGGTGCCCGAGCCGGCCAGGGGCCGGCCGCCGCCCAACCCCAGCAGCCCGGTCATGCCGAGCAGGACCGGCGCACGGCCAAGCACGGGATGTGGCAGGCAGTGCTCAGGCAGGCGCAACGCCAGACGCGCGGTACAGCGCCAACCGAGGTAGACCCGCAACAGCGCCAGCAGGTCACTGTGCAGGCGGGCGCCTGGAAGCCAGCCCTGTGCCTCCTGGCGGTCCTCGGTGAACAGGGTCAACTGGAGCTGGCTGTTGACGTCGAGGCCGACGCTGCCCAGCGGCGTTCCCTGGGACAGGCTTACCGGGCGGGCTGCCGACAAGCCAGCCGGCTGCGCCAGCACCACCCGCCGCGGCCAGTGCGGCGTGACGCTCACACGGGTGTTGGGTGCCAGCAGCTTCACCAGCGCCGTCACACCCTCGGCGTTGCGGGTGGGCAGGCGCATGACACTGAGCAGTGCAAGGAAGCGCGAAATCGGTGTCGCGACATGATCGGCGGTGCCGGGGATACCCAGGCCGATCAGCCCCAGCAGGCACTGCGACGTCGCATCCGTGCCGCCGGCTTCGAAGGTCGCCGGGTAGGAGTACTTGCGCCAGATGCGGTACAGCTGGGTGAAGACCCGGTGGTTGAAGATATCGAGGAAGGCCTGCAGGGCCTCGTGCCCCTCGCGGCGTTGCGCGATGTCGTCCAGGTAGCTGGTGGGCAGCGGCGAATCCACGCCGTAAAGCCCCAGCAGACGGGTACGCACCGTGGCCGGCGCGAAGGGCCGGCTGTCATCGGTTTCGATGGCCTTCAGCTCGCCGGCGGGAAACCCCATGCCGGGATCCGGACGAAAGCGCACCGGGTCATCGGACGGGCGGGCGCTACTGCCCAGGGGAGGCTGCCCGGGCAGGGCCTGTTCCAGTAATTGGCAGAAGCGAAACAGGTTCGCCTCTGCCGTGCGCCCGTCCAGGGCTTGCAGCAATCCGCTGGCGTTCAGCCGGGAATACGCTGACTGTGGTTCTCGTTCCATCGCAGGCACTTCCCAGAGGGTTGCAGGATCAGCGTGAGCTGGTTGAACAGGTGGATATCGGCATAGAGGGCGAAGAAGCGGTTGAGCATTTCGCCGAACAGGCTGATGTCGCCCTCGCCAGTGAAGCCATTGGCGTCCAGCGTGACCTCGATATCGACCCCGCGCAGCAGGAAACCCTTCTCGAAACGCTGGATCAGGTGGTGGCGGACATCGACCAGGGCCTCCAGGCGGCGGCGGTTCAGTTCGCTGCCGGTCCAGTCGTAGAGCGCCAGGGTTCCGCGCAAGACCTCGGCGTTGTCCAGCATGGGCAGGAAGTTCGAGCCCAGGTGGCTGAGCACCCGCCAGTGGAAGCGATCACGGCTCGGCGGGTAGCAAGGCATGGTCGGCGCACACAGGTTGAGCACCCGCAGCCCGGCCTGGGTGGACTGCACCAGGGTGTCGAGCAGCGTGCTCTGCAAGGCCTTGCGCGGCAGCTGGCCGTTGGTGCCGGTCAGGCGCAGCGACAGGCTCTCGCCGGCTACCAGGCGGTCGACATCGAAGCCCTCGCCGCCGAGGATCAGCCAGGTATCGTGCAGGCCGTTCGCGCCGCGCTTGAGGCGCGTGTGGAAGTAACGCTCCGGGGCATCGTCCCGCAGCATCCCGCCCTTGTGGCGGAAACTGGTGAAGGGCACGTAGTCCACGCGCTCGGCATTCTTCGAGGCACTCACCTGGTCTACCGAATAGATTTCCGTGTGCCCGTCCTGCAGGCGCATGGGGCGCAGCAGATAGTCGCCCTGCAGGGGGTCCAGGCGCAGGGGGTCGGCCTCCAGCTCGAACAGGTTGATCACCGGCACCGCGTGCAGGCGGACATGCTCGGCGCGGGGCTCGAAATCATGGGGCCAGCCCTCGCCCAGCACCACCTCGAGCTCGAACCAGGGCGTACCCTCCGGCACCACCAGTCGTTCCAGCCCGTGCAGGGTGACGAACATGAACTTCTCGCGGAAGCTGAAGTACTCCAGCAGCAGCTGGTAGCCGCTGAAGGCACTGTCGCCCTTGGGCCACAGGCGATCGTCCTCGGCGAATCCCTTGGTCGCGAAATAGCCATCCAGCGGCCGGCGCTCCGGGTCGCCGGGCAGGCGTACGTAAAGCGCCTGCGCCTGACGGGTCAGCGCCAGGTGCAGCGCGCTGGCCACCGGCGCGTCGGCATTCAGGTACAGGGGAAGCCGGCTGAGGTCCACCTGCGCCCATTCGGTCAACGGACCGCAGGCCAGGCGCAGGCGCAGCAGCGAACGCCCGTCGGGCTCATGGGCCAGGCGCAGCGACTCCACCGCCAGGGGCTGCAGGGTCAGGTCCTGGGTGGTGGTATAGCGGCAGCGGGTGCGCTTCGCCCCTACCGGCCGCGACAGCACCTCCATCCCTTTCTCGATCCGCTCGCTGCGCTTCATCTGCTGCAGGTCGGGCGCCAGCTCGACGATCGACAGCGACGGGATGGTGCGCAGGTAGTGTGGCCAGAGCAGGCTGACCAGCCCCTCGGTCAGCTCCGGCAAGTCGTCATCGAGTTTTTCCCGCAGGCGCCCCATGAGAAAGGCGAAGCCTTCGAACAGGCGCTCGACGTAGGGGTCGCGCGCCCCCGGGCGATCCAGGTTGAGTTGCGCCGCGCGATCGGGGAAGGCCTCGGCGAATTCCTGGCCGGCTTCGCGCAGGTAGCGCATTTCCGCATCGAAATAGCGCAGCGTCAGGTTGTCCTTATCCATCGGTAAATGTCCTCTCTTGAATCTGGCCTAGCCGCAGAGCACCGCGGCGCGCACCGGGTCGATGCCCACCAGCGAGGCCAGCAGGGCTTCCTGGCGGCGTCCGAGGGCCACCTTGTCCGCATCGTTGCGCTGGGCCTTCAGGCGCAGCAGCTTGAGCAGGCGCGCCTGCACCTCGAAGGTCAGGTCCGGCTCCCACTCCACCAGGGCCAGGCGCTGCGCCGTGGACTCCAGTTCCGCCAGCAGGTGGATGGCCAGATCGGTCTTGCCGCACTGTTCGGCGACGCGCGCCATCAAGAGGCGCAGCAGCCAGCGCTGGCGGCCGCTGTGCAGGCCCGGCCGGTCGCCCAGCCAGGCGATAGCCGCTTCCACGCCATCGCTGTCGGCCTGGGCCAGCGCTTCACCCTCGAGGGCGAGGATGTCGTCATCCTCCCGCACCGGCATGGCCGGCGCCGGCAGCCATTGCGGCGAGCGATTGCCACTCACCTGCTGGGCGATCCAGTCGCGAGTGGTCTCGTCGGCGAATGGCGAGCCATCGCTCCAGCGCAGGGATTCCAGACCCGGCAAACGGTCGAGCAGCATGCCCAGGTCGCGCTTGGCGATATCGGCCCAGCCATCCTGCGGCGCCGGCTGTTTGGCCAGCGCCTGGCACAGGTACCACTGCAGGTCGAGCCAGAAGTGGTTGACCCCTTCGGCATAGATGCGCTCGACCTGATCGAGCAATTCGCTCCAGCTCTGCTGCAGGAACAAGCGCTTGAGCTGGGCCCGGTAGTCGCTACGCGGTGGCGTGAGCCGGGTAATGCCGTCGGCCTCGGCGGGCGGTGCCTGGTGCACGCTGTCCCAGCGCAGGCTCTTCATCAGCCGGTGCGCGGCCAGCCAGCCCAGCGGTTGTTGGCGCAGGTAACCGGCCAGGGCCCGGCCATTGTCCAGCAGGTCACGACCAGACCTGATGGCGGCGGCCACGGGAGCGGCGCCCTGCCGGCTCGTCTCGTGGCTAGCGCTGTTCTGCGGCACCAGCGCGTCGACCCCGCCGGACTGCGCCAGGCGGCTCGACAGGGCACCGTAGAGCGCTCCCATTGCCGGCCGCTGGTCCTCCGGCCACGATCCCAGGCCCTGCTCCAGCCAGGCAAGGGCCGCCACGGTACGCTCGGCCTCGGCCCTCACCACCTCCGGGTAGAGCGACAGGCTGTCCAGCACCTTGGCGCTGGCCAGCCACTCCAGCGCCATACGGCGGCTATTGGGCCGCCTCGGCAAGATGTCGGCGGAGAAGCGCTCCAGCAGCGCGGCCAGCAGGCACAAGCCATCGGCCAGGCCGGCCTCGCCATCCTTCTGCATGCGCGCCCAGAGGTAGTAGGTCGCCACCCGCAAGTCCTTGCAGCGCTGCTTGAGCAGTTTCTCCGCCAGCCGCGCGACCAACTCGACATCGGCGCCGGAGAGCTTGTTGACCTCCTCGCGCATGTGCTGGAAGTCGTCGTCGTAGCCGGGGTCTTCGCCGACCGCCGATCGCGCGTCGACCGGTTGCAGCCAGGCCTCCCAATCGGGTGCCTGGCGCCGGGCCAGCGCCTGGGCATCGCGCTGCCCCAGGCAGCTGGCGATGAGCGAGGACAGGCTCATGGCAGTTCTCCGGGTGTCATCCGCGACAGCGGTGAAGCGCCGTCTTCGAGGAAAATCCGCGCCGGCATCTTAAAGCCGCGCAGTTGCAGCAACGCCAACGGACCGGCCCCCAGTTCAGTGCGCAAGTGCCAGGTCAGTCCCAGACCGTCGGGTGCCTGTAGCACCAGCCGGTAACGGCTCTGGCCATCGTCCAGCGGGGTGACCCGGGCCTGTTCCAACAGGCGGATCAGCCCCCAGGTGCCGGGGTAGTCGCCGAACAGCCGCTCGCCAGCCTTGACGCTGGTCCAGCGCAGGTTCGCGCCCGGGTGGTCGCCCGTTCCGGGCCAGGTGAAGCGCTGCCAGCGCTCCCGCTGGTTGAAGTAGGTCAGGCGGTTGCCGTCGAGGGTGAAGGTGGTCTGCTCGACATCGCGCACCGGCTTGGCCTGCAGCTCGAAGCCGATGCCCATGCCGCCGTCGGTGTAGAGCACATCGGCCAACTCGGCGAGCTGGTTGACCGCCGCGAGGAACTCGGGGTTGAAGCGCAACCCCTGGCTCTGGGCGGCCTCGGGCACCCAGCGCTGACCTTCCTTGCGCAGGACACCACCCAGTTGCCGGGCGAGGAATTGGTGGATGCGGCCGCTGTCGCCCCGGACCATCAGCCCGAGCATGGGCAGGGAAGCGTCGCTGGCAGTGGCGGCGAAGGGGTAGCGGCCGGCGAAGGCGGCGTCCCAGGGGGCGACGATCGCGCGTTGCCATTGCGCGTTGAGGCCGGCGGCCGAGGGTTGCAGGATGCGCCGCCAGGCCTGCTCCAGCGGCTGGACGAAGAGCGCCTGGCCGAAGCTGCCCCATTCGCTGCCGAGGCTGGCGGCAATCAGGCTGCCGTAGGCCCGGGTGTCGGTGAGGTCGACGCTGCGCCCCTGGAACACCGTTTGCGCCAGGGCCTGGATCATGGCCTGGGGATCGGGGGCGGTGCTCACCTGCTGGAGCTTCAGGCGCACGCGGGTGACACGGGTGAGGAAGGCCTGCAGGCTCAGGTTGCCATCGCCGGCCAGGGAATCGCCGCCCTTGCCGAGCAGCGCAAGCAAGGGACCGAAGCTGTCGTCCAGCGGCCCTTGTGGAGCCTGGGCCTGCACGTCGATAGCCGGGGCCTGATCCTGGCCGATGAGCTTTTGCGCGGACTGCACCAGTGAATCGCCCAGGGCCTGCCGACGAGCGCCGGCCTGGCCCTGGTAGGCCAGGGTGTTCATCAGGGCGATAAGCGGAGACTGGCGCACGTCGGCCATCAGGGTGAGCTGGTCGATGACTTCGGCAAGGCTGTTGGCCGGCTGCCAGCGCAGGCTATTGAGCATACCCAGCCAGGCGTTGCCGTAGTCCTGGAAATAGCGCGCGGTAAGCCGTTCGCGCAGGGCCTCGGGGCTCAGCTCGGCGGCGACCTGGCTCTGGTCGTCGCTCAGCACCCAGTCGATTTCTTCCCGCCGCGCGGAAGCCGCCTCGTCGATGGCCTTGCGTACCCGGCCTTCCCAGGCCTGGCGGGTGAACACCCCGGGCACCTCGGCATCGGTCGAGAACAGCCACTGCGCATCGGTATCGCCAACCAACTGCTGCAGGCCCAGCGGCGGATACTGGCTGGCCGCGGCCTCGAGCACCGCCTCGTAGAGGCTGGCTTCGCCATTGCGCCGACCGATCTGGCCGAGCAGCACCTGGCGGGCCTGGGCGATCAGCGCGGTGTCGGCCTCGATGCGCCAATCGGGGTGCGCCGCCAGCTGCTCGGCGTAAAAGCGCCAGAGGTTGGGCGCAATGCCCTGCCAGGCGCCGTCACCGATACCGGCGCGTTCAGGCTCCAGGGCGGCGATGGTCTTGCCGAGGAACGCGGCATCGGCCCGTTCCGGGCGGGCCATCATCAGGTAGGCCTTGAGCGAGGCATGGGCGCCCTGGACATGGAGGGCGCGTTCGGTGCTGCCGGGCGGCAGGGCGAGCAACTCGCGCAACCCGCTTTCCAGCCTGGCCGCCGCCGGGTCGCGCAGCAGACGGTTGTTGGCCACCTCGTAGCGCGGCCAGAGCGCGGCGAGCAGGGCGTCGTTCTGGCTCAGGCCGAAGCGCTGGTACCAGGGCACACCGTGCCGGGCGCGGTAATCGAGGCGGTCGAGTTCGTGGACCAGCGCATCGAGGGCCAGCAGTTGCCCATCGCCTTCGCGCGGCTGGTCGAGGGTGGCCAGCACGGTCTCAAGCTCGGCGATCTGTGCCCGATTGCCCACGAAGGAAAACAGCAGGCCCAGCCCCCAGAGCGCGGCCAGGCCGAGCGCCACGGCGGCGCCAACGCGCGGCCAGGTCCAGCCCCGCACCCGTCCACCGGGATGCCAACGCCCCAGCACGCCCTGCCAGGCGGGGTGGGCTATCCATGACTGATCCGGCGCGGCGGCGGGCGCGGGTAACGGGTGGCTGAACCAGAGGCCGCGCAGCATCAGCCCGGGGCCACGCCGCAGTTGCGCCCAGGCCTGCTTGCAGCGGGCGATGCCCTGATCTTGAAGGTCATGGGCGAGCCGCAGCAGCGCATCATGGCGATTGTCCACCTGCATCCGCGCCAGCCCCTGCTCGCGCAGGGACGGCAGCAGGCCGTGCAGGTGTCGCTCGAGCTCGTCGGCGCGGGCACCCGGAGGCAGCGCGCAACCCACCGGCGTATCAATGGCCGGCTGCGCCCAGTCGCTGTCGTGCACCTCCCAGAGGTGCACCGGAGCCTCCCAGTGCAGGTGCCGCGCCAGCGCCTGCAAGCGGCGCTGATAGCGATCCAGGTACGCGGGGTCGGCGCATTGCGCCGGGCTCAGGGCCCAGACGATGCCGTCCAGGGGGCGACTTCGGCGTAAGGACAGCAAGAGATCAGGCGTGGCGGTCTGGCCGCCGGAGAAGCTTTCGCTCAGCAACAGCGTGCCCTGGTCCTCAACCCAGCCCGCGTGCATCAGCAGGGGCGCAATGGACTCGACTTCGCGCACATCCCCCACCACCAGGTAAATGCCGACACGACGCTTCCAGAAGTGGCCGTGGCGCTCTCTGAGCGACTTCGTCAATCCATCCAGGGCATGCCGGTGCCCGGAGGCCTCCTGCGCAGCGCCGGAAGACGTCTCGATATCGTCCGCCAGCACTTGCCGGTAGGACACCGCTCCGACTCGCTGCCCCAACACGAGCTGAGCGGCCAGCAACACCAGAAGCAGCATGGTCGTCACGGCCGTGATGACCATTCCGGTGAATTGCATGCCAGACCCGGCATCCACCCCCACCAGCTCCGGATACCGCCAGAAGACCAGTTCGAGCAACAGCCCAAGCGCCAGGACCAGTGCCATCAGCATCCACATTCGACGAGATAACATCGATACATCCTTATTCCGATTCCAACATCGCGACCGTTGTCACGACCGCACACCACAGCCCAGCCTCGACAGCGTCACCACTGACAATGAGCTGCGGCCGCTCCCGCGTACGCGCACTCTCGGCTGATGCAGCAATGGCGACCCAAGGCGCAGCGGAGCCGCACGCCCCCAACGAAACCTGGAGGTCATGCAGCCCCTGGCCGAGCTGCAGCGGCGCCGACAACTCAAGAAATGCCCGAACGACATCGGCCTGACGCGATTGGCCGATACCCGTCAGCCAGGCATCTCCAAGGGCATCGGCATCCATGGGCACCCATTCCAATGCCTGAAGGACGGAGCGCCGCAGCGAGTCGGCAGTCGTTCCGCGTTCCTGCTCAGGACGATGCAGATAGGCCAGTGGGTGGAGAGGCGATCGTGTTCTTCGGTTGCCCAGCAGCAGGCCCACCGCGACCTCTGCCGTGTTGTCAGGGGGAGAGGGGGCAATCCGGGCCGATACCACAAGCAGCAGCGACGGGTCCTGGCTGCAGGTGTCCAGCCAAAGATCGATGGCCGAGAGCCCGCGATGACTGAACGGCGTCAGCCTCTGTCCAAGCCCCTGCTCGGTCCACACCTCTAGCCACAGGGAGAATGTCCGTTGCGGAGCGACCGGGCTGTCGATATCCAGCAGTAGTGCCACAGGTTGCTCGGCAGGCAGTGCCCGGATCGCCTCGGCGAGGTCAGCCAGCACCATGCGATAAACCTGCTCCAGCAACGTCTCGTGGTCGAGCAACCCCACCTGCGTGCAGGGATCGAGCGACAATCTGCTGTGTCGGCAAGCCTGCTCCGGCAGGTCCCGCAGAGCCTGGGCCTTCAAGGCGCTTTGGTCGCCGAGAAGCGCCTGGTGCTGCTCCCTCCCGGAGGTATCCGCGGGCCCGCGCAACGCGGTATGGAGGCTGACCGCAAGAATCTGCTGGGAACGCCTTCCCCGCCGCAACCTTGCGCGCCAATCCTCTTCCCGTGCCCTGTCCCAGCCATCGGCGGCACTTACGACGCCCAGGTGCACCAGGCACCTCAAGGCGATCGAGACGGACCACAGGGAAAACGGCAGCCCCAGCGCTTGCCGCCAGAAACGCTGAGTATCCTGGCGCAGGGGATCGTCAGCGAAGGCCAGCGTCACAAGAAAGCCGGCCATCATGGCAATCACCAGCATTCCCAACCATACCCAGGGACGGGGTGAACGCGGGCGCACCGCCAAGGGCGGGATACTGTCCAGTCGAACCGGCATGGCTAGCTCGCGGTGGCTTCGGGCAACGATGTCAGCAGTACGCAGCCACAGGCACAGCGGTGACCGTGGAATGCCACGGGAAGGCCATGGTCCTTGAATACGGGGTGTCCCTCTGCGACCACCGTCGCCCCATGCCCGGGGAGCGGGCACATGACGGGGTCACCAACCCGCACGGCGCCAATCCCGCGGAACTTCATCGTGGGGGAGCCGGCCAGAACGACACCCCCGCCCGTATTCTTGTCGCCAACTCGAATGACTCCCTTCATGGGCAAGCTCCTGAAGACTCAGCGTTATAGGTCTGTGCGTAAGTGGAAAAGGCGGCGTTGCGGCCCGCAGGACCCGGCACAAGGATCATCGGGCCTCTCCCTCGCGGTAGTGCAACGAACGGGTCAGGGCCTGGATGCGCGGCATCACCGTTTCCGGCGGCGGGGTGTGCTCGGTGAGGTCGTCGATGCCCTTCTCGAAGGTCTGCACCTGGATGGCCAGCATCGGCATGGAGGTGCCCGGTCCGCCGATATGGGCGTGGCCGAACCAGGCCCGCTCCTGTTCGCCGCCTTCCGGCGTGGGCGTGAGGTGCCAGCCGGTGAAGGTGGACAACCACTTGCCGAAATAGACCTGCTCGATCAGGTTGACCCGCCGCCACTTGCGGCGGTCGAAACCGGGGTAGAAGTCGGTGTCGTAGAGCCCCTTGGTCGGCTCGGTGGGATTGCCGGCGGAGGCGGTGAGCAGGCTGACAATCACATTGGGCGTGCGGGTGAAGCGCAGACTGAACCGCAGATCGTAGGGGACCTTGCCGTCGTCGGCGATAAAGCCATAGGGGAAGCAGACGCCCGGTTCCTGCGGCACTTCGTACAGCGCCCGGGTGCGAAAGCGCCGGGCCAGGTCTTGCATATAGGCGGCAGTCCCGGCATCGGGGCGGCTGAACACGAAGTAGTAGACCCGCGAGTCCCGCCAGAGCAGCAGTCGAAATGGAATCTCCTGACTACCCAAGGCATGAGAGTCCGGAATACCCAGGTCGTGGTCGTAGATCTTGGTCAGAGGAATCTTGGCCTCAATCTTGCGGATTTCTTCTTCTGCGTTCTTGATGAACTGCCGTGTATCACCCGGATCCTGTTTGAACCTCTCGATACGACGCTTGTGGATCTTTATGTCATTGAGAAGAGTGTCCTTATAAATCTCCCCTCGCCCCCGGATATAGTTCGCAGCACCGTCAAATTTTTCACGGGTGGTTGGAGCCGTGACATAGAAAATTGTACGCTGCCCATCCACTCCATGGCGGCCCCGCTCCCAACGGCCGGCAACCTTGTCGGTGAAGCGATGCCCCCCGCCTCTCGCATCAGCAATGCGCGTAACGCGCTGGTTGCTAAACACCGCCCACTCGATCTCTTCCTGCACATCAAAGGCCACTCGACCCAGGCATTCTTGCCGGGCGGAGCTGGCCTCGGTCAGGGGCACAAACAGCAGAGGCAGCAGCAGGATCAGCCGGTTCATCGGGGCACGCCCTCGCGGTAGTGCAACGAACGGGTCAGGGCCTGGATGCGCGGCATCACCGTTTCCGGTGGCGGGGTGTGCTCGGTGAGGTCGTCGATGCCCTTCTCGAAGGTCTGCACCTGGATGGCCAGCATCGGCATGGAGGTGCCCGGCCCGCCGATATGGGCATGGCCGAACCAGGCCCGCTCCTGCTCGCCGCCTTCCGGCGTGGGCGTGAGGTGCCAGCCGGTGAAAGTGGACAGCCACTTGCCGAAATACACCTGCTCGATCAGGTTGACCCGCCGCCACTTGCGGCGGTCGAAACCGGGGTAGAAGTCGGTGTCGTAGAGCCCCTTGGTCGGCTCGGTGGGATTGCCGGCGGAGGCGGTGAGCAGGCTGACAATCACATTGGGCGTGCGGGTGAAGCGCAGACTGAACCGCAGATCGTAGGGGACCTTGCCGTCGTCGGCGATAAAGCCATAGGGGAAGCAGACGCCCGGTTCCTGCGGCACTTCGTACAGCGCCCGGGTGCGAAAGCGCCGGGCCAGGTCTTGCATATAGCCGGCCGTGCCCGGATAGGGCTCGAAGGCGAAGTAGTAGACCCGCGAGTCCCGCCAGAGCAGCAGTTGAAATGGAATGTCTTTGCCACCCAAGGCATAAGCGTCCGGAATGCCCAGGTCGTGGTCGTAGATTTTGGCCAGGGGGATCTTGGCTTCGGTTTTGCGGATTTCTTCCTCGACATTCTTGATGAATTGGCTGGTGTCACCAGGGTCTTGTCTGAACATTTCGATACGGTATTTATCGATCTCGATTGTCTTCCTTAACTCCTCCTGATAAAGCGCTCCTCGCCCCCGTATATAGTTCGCCGCGCTGTCGAACTCCTCGCGCGTGGTAGGAGCGGTAACGTAAAGGACTGCCTCGTGCTCGGTGCCATAACTGCCCCGCTCCCAACGGCCCGCGACCTTGTCGGTAAACCGGTGTCCGCCTCCTTTGGCATCAGAAATGCGCGTGACGCGCTTGTTGCTAAACACCGCCCACTCGATCTCTTCCTGCACATCAAAGGCCACTCGACCCAGGCATTCTTGCCGGGCGGAGCTGGCCTCGGTCAGGGGCACAAACAGCAGAGGCAGCAGCAGGATCAGCCGGTTCATGTTGTGGTGTCCTCTGGAGTGTTTACCTGAGCCACGCGCTGCTGTGGGGAAGCGTCGAGCCGGTTGGCCAGGATGCCGAGGTGGATACCGGAGTGGTTGCGCTCGCCCAGGGTCCAGCGGGTGGGCAGTGCGGTGATAAAGCCCCGTATCCCCTCGGGGGTCGAGAAACTGCGCACCGCTTGCAGGGTGTCCGAGCGCCAGAAAGCGTATTCATGGGGCAATGGCCGCAACTGCTGACCGCCCTCATTACGTGCTTCCGCATCCCAATAGGCCCAGGTCGGCCAGACCGAGGCGGGAAAGTCGTCCTTGTATTCCGGCGGCAACGCCGTCAGCTGGGTCTGCACCGGGCTGATGTTCTGGGGAATAAAGTCAAAAGCCCGCTCATAGGCTTTGGTGTTTTCTTCGGCCACAGCCTGGATCGCCTCCCAGGTGCTGGGCGCCGCCGGCTTGTCCAGCACGCTTTCCAGCACACTGGCCGGCTGCACCGCGTCGGGGCGGCTCTGGGACAGGCCGAAGTGCTTCTTCCACAGGTCCACCCGCAGCTGCTGGATGGCCTTGCTCACCACCTGGGGTTTCTGGCCATCCAGCGGTACCGTGGTGGGGGTGCTGTCGCGGACGATGACGGCCAGCTCCGAGTCGCGCTCGCCCAGCAGGCTATTGCCCCGATGGATCACCCATGGCGTATGAGCCAGCGCGAACCCTTCCTCGCCCGGGACGTCCTGCAAGCGAATGTTGAACGTCGGGCGTGCCGGGAACGTGGGCGGAGCAATCGACAGGGGTAGCACAGGCATCGCCAGCAGCCGGATCATCGAGGCACGCCCTCGCGGTAGTGCAACGAACGGGTCAGGGCCTGGATGTGCGGCATCACCGTTTCCGGCGGCGGGGTGTGCTCGGTGAGGTCGTCGATGCCCTTCTCGAAGGTCTGCACCTGGATGGCCAGCATCGGCATGGAGGTGCCCGGCCCGCCGATATGGGCGTGGCCGAACCAGGCCCGCTCCTGCTCGCCGCCTTCCGGCGTGGGCGTGAGGTGCCAGCCGGTGAAAGTGGACAGCCACTTGCCGAAATACAGCTGCTCGATCAGGTTGACCCGCCGCCATTTGCGGCGGTCGAAACCGGGGTAGAAGTCGGTGTCATAGAGCCCCATGGTCGGCTCGGTGGGGTCGCCGGCGGAGGCGGTGAGCAGGCTGACAATCACATTGGGCGTGCGGGTGAAGCGCAGGCTGTTGCGTAGTTCGTAGGGGGCCTTGCCGTCGTCGGCGATAAAGCCATAGGGGAAGCAGATGCCCGGCTCGGGCGGCACTTCGTACAGCGCCCGGGTGCGAAAGCGCCGGGCCAGGTCCTGCATATAGGCGGCAGTCCCGGCATCGGGGCGGCTGAACACGAAGTAGTAGACCCGCGAGTCCCGCCAGAGCAGCAGTCGAAATGGAATCTCCTTACTACCCAAAGCATAAGAGTCCGGAATGCCCAGGTCGTGGTCGTAGATCTTGGCCAGGGGAATATCGGCTTCGACTTCGCGAATTTCTTCCTCGACATTCTTGATTGCTTGGCTGGTATCACCCGGGTCCTGCTTGAACATTTCGATGCGGAATTTCTTAATCTCAATTTTCTTCCTCAACTCTTCCTGATAAAGCGTCCCTCGCCCCCGGATATAGTTCGCAGCACCGTCAAATTTTTCACGGGTGGTTGGAGCCGTGACATAGAAAATTGTACGCTGCCCATCCACTCCATGGCGGCCCCGCTCCCAACGGCCGGCGACCTTGTCGGTGAAACGGTGCCCCCCGCCTCTCGCATCAGCAATGCGCGTAACGCGCTTGTTGCTAAACACCGCCCACTCGATCTCTTCCTGCACGTCAAAAGCCACTCGCCCCAGGCATTCTTGCCGGGCGGAGCTGGCCTCGGTCAGGGGCACAAACAGCAGAGGCAGCAGCAGGATCAGCCGGATCATGTGGTGGTGTCCTCTGGAGTGCTTACCTGAGCCACGCGCTGCTGTGGGGAAGCGTCGAGCCGGTTGGCCAGGATGCCGAGGTGGATGCCGGAGTGGTTGCGCTCGCCCAGGGTCCAGCGGGTGGGCAGTGCGGTGATAAAGCCCCGTATCCCCTCGGGGGCCGAGAAACTGCGCACCGCTTGCAGGGTGTCCGAGCGCCAGAAAGCGTATTCATGGGGCAATGGCCGCAACTGCTGACCGCCCTCATTACGTGCTTCCGCATCCCAATAGGCCCAGGTCGGCCAGACCGAGGCGGGAAAGCCGTCCTTGTATTCCGGCGGCAACGCCGGGGTCAGTTGGGTCTGCACCGGGCTGATGCTCTGGGGAATGAAGTCAAAAACCCGCTCGTAGGCGTCGGCGTTGGCCTGGGCCACCCGCTGGATGGCTTCCCAGGTGCTGGGCGCCGCCGGCTTGTCCAGCACGCTTTCCAGCACACTGGCCGGCTGCACCGCGTCGGGGCGGCTCTGGGACAGGCCGAAGTGCTTCTTCCACAGGTCCACCCGCAGCTGCTGGATGGCCTTGCTCACCACCTGGGGTTTCTGGCCATCCAGCGGTACCGTGGTGGGCGTGCTGTCGCGGACGATGGCGGCCAGTTCCGAGTCGCGCTCGCCCAGCAGGCTGCGGTCGTTGATATTGGCGCTGCCGAGGATGGCCACCCGGTCATCGGCGATCAGCAGCTTGCTGTGCACGTAGATCTGTTCCGTCACCACCCGGTCGTCGAGCGTGGCCCAGGTGCGCAGGTTGAGCAGGGTGAGGTAGCGCCGCCAGTCCTGCCGGGCGTAGGCGGGCACGCCCTGGTCGTCTTCACGCTCGATGGCGGCGAGGGCCTCCAGATGCTCGACTTTGTCCTTGAGCAGAGCCGTGAGGGCCATTTGCCGCTGGATGTTCCGCACCAGGCTGTGCTGGCCGAAGAACAGGCTCTGCTGGGTCAGGTGGACCTGATTCATGATGTTGAGGGTGTCCAGCGATCCCTCCGGGTGCACGGGCAG